>DBWF01000016.1:0-1338 GCA_002308275.1 Caryophanales bacterium UBA1245
AATAACTGTACCAAATGCAACTGGTTCACTTAAGTCAATAACATCCCAATTGCCATCTCCATAGTCAAGATACATTCTACTGTCATGTTCTAATCCAGTTACCATATAGATAGCATTTGGATCATAAACTTTACCATTCTTGAATGAGATAGAACCACGATAGTAATCATTACCATGTTTAATAGTAATAACTACTTCAGTTACTTCAGCTGGATTTGGAGCCATATTTAATACAACATAACTTCTTACATATGTACTATTTAAGTCAGATAAGAAGTTTTGAGTAACTGTATAACCTTCAACAGTTGCACTAGTTTGATATTCAGCAAAGTTTGCACCAGTCATACCAATTGATGCCGTATCAAGCCATACCCAAATACCAGCACCATCAACATGGTTAGCCGCATTTCCAGTACCATTCATATAGAATGCTAAGTCTTGATATACGATTTGTTGCCATTGTGCCACAAATTCAGCAGCACCTTCAACGGTTGCTGGAACTTCAGGATTCCAACCTAAGAAGATATAACCTTCTTGAACAGGGTCAGCTGGAGCAATAATAGGTGCACCATATTCAAGTTCTTCTTCTTGAATAGTTTGTTCACCATCAACGAATTTAATTAAATATTTATTAACTGTTGAACTAAATTGAGCAGTGTATGTTTGTGCTCCAGTTACAGAAGCAATTTCTGGATCCCATCCAGTAAATGTATATGTATACTCGGCATTTGCTGCTTTTGTAGGTTCTTCTCCTGTATAGGCTGGAGTTTGTCCATATTCAACTTCAGACTCTTGTAGAACTGTTTCACCATTAACAAACTTAATTAAATATTTGTTAACTGTTGAACTAAATTGTGCTGTATATGTTTGTGCTCCAGTTACAGATACAATTTCAGGATCCCAACCTAAGAATGCATATGTATATTGTGCTGTAGCTTCTTTTGTAGGTTCAGCACCAGCATAAACTGGAGTTTGTCCATATTCAACTTCAGACTCTTGTAGAACTTGTTCGCCATTAACAAACTTAATTAAATATTTGTTAACTGTTGCACTAAATTTAGCTGTGTATGTTGCAATACCACTTACAGCTTCAATTTCTGGTTCCCAACCAGAGAATGTGTATGTGTATTGAGCAGTTGCTTCTTTTATTGGAGTAACACCTGTATAAACTGGTGTTTGTCCAAATTCAACTTCACCCTCTTGAAGAACTACACCTTCAGAGATGAATTTAACTAAATAACTATTAGTTAAAGCATCAAATTGGGCTGTATAAGTTTGAGCACCTGATACAGCTTCAATTTCTGGATTCCAACCACTAAATACATATGTGTATTGAGC
>DBWF01000016.1:1433-1553 GCA_002308275.1 Caryophanales bacterium UBA1245
TTCGACACCTTCAGATACGAACTTAATTTCGTATTCGTTTACTGTAGCACTAAATTGGGCTGTATAAGTAGCAACACCTGAAACAGATGCAATTTCTGGATTCCATCCAGAGAATGTATA
>DBWF01000016.1:1634-3531 GCA_002308275.1 Caryophanales bacterium UBA1245
ACACCTTCAGATACGAACTTGATTTCGTATTGATTTACTGTTGCACTAAAGACTGCAGTATATGTAGCCGCACCAGTTACAGCTTCAATTTCAGGATTCCATCCTATAAATGTATATGTATACTGTGCATCAGCTGGCTTAGTAGGTTCTGTGCCACTATAAACAGGCATTTCACCATAATTTACATTACTTGATTGTAATTCGACACCTTCAGAAATGAATTTAATGCGGTAAGCATTAGTACTCCATTGTGCTGTTAAAACAACATCAGCCGCAGGCATCGTTGCTGGAACTTGGATATCCCAACCAATAAATGTTTGACCAGTTTGTTCTGGTTCAGCGATTGCACCAATTGATTGACCATATAGGTAAGTAATTGGTTCAAAGCCGCAATTTAGGAAACTAATTTGATATTCATTACGAGCATAATAAACCTTTAATAGAAGTGATTCATCGGCTAAAATCTTGCCATCTTTTTTATTAAGGCTATTAGATTCATCGAAATGGAAGCCCGTATATGATTTAATTAAGGCACTAATTTGAGCATCAGTTGTACCATAATATTCGATAACTTCTTGTCTAATATATGATCCGTTTAAAGCTCTTAGATAGTATTCAACATGATATGCTGTATTATCATTAGGGATAAATTTAGCATAAATCTTAAATGCTTCACCCGTTACTTCAATTGGGAATACGGCTAAAGTATTGAAGTTTTCATCTAAATACCAATCATCAAAAGTATAACCTTGTTTTTCTGGGTCAGCAGGACGTTCAATATACCCTTGTTCATTTGGTGTAGGCACATCAATAATTACGTCACCATCATTGAAGCTAATGCCTTCAAATGCCCATTTAGCATATAATGTTACATCATGACTAGGCATAACAACATCTTCAAATGGTTTTGTAAGAGCTGCATCAGTGTACCA
Organism: Caryophanales bacterium UBA1245; assembly: GCA_002308275.1. Lineage (GTDB taxonomy): Bacteria > Bacillota_I > Bacilli_A > ML615J-28 > CAG-313 > UBA1231. The sequence goes on from DBWF01000016.1 coordinate 2,567, forward strand.
ACCAACAAAACTATATTGGTCTAATGCTTCCATTGCTTGTTTTAAAGCAGCGGGAACAAAGTCACCTAAACGATCCCCCGCAAAAAACATAGCATCACTTTCATATTGTGCAAGTTCTGCAAGACCAGTTACAAAATTAATACTGTAAGGGACTTGTTCATATTGAGCATATAATGAAAGAGCATGCGCAGGCATTTCGCCAGATGCGAATAATTCACCGCCATCTTTTTCAGTATACCAACCTAAGAACTCATATCCAGATGGAACCATCTTTGGATCAATAAGTTCGATAGCAGATCCATATTCAACATATTGTTTTTCAACAATTGTTCCGTGTTCATAGAATGCTAGTGGATAGCTTAAAGGTGACAGCATTACATAAACTGTCATATCGCCACTTATTCTACTTACATCGATTAACATTCCATCTTCATCAACGATTGATGGAGTGTAACCTTCAGGAACATTGTATGAGAAGTCAGTAACTCTTAAAGCATAACCTCCCATTTTACTAACTTGAGCGATTTCTTGTTTTGTTTCGAAATCTTTTACTGTTACCACAAACTTATCAGCACCACTAAATGGAACTTCTTGTTTTGGATAACTTGTATGGTTTAGTCCACAACTGGTTAGTAGAACTAAGCCAAATAAGAAAAATAATAAAAACTTAATTTTCCGCATATTTGTCTCCTTCCAACAAAATATTACATACTTATTATACTATAATAAAAAAAGCAATTCAATCGATATAAAAAAGAAAATGATGCTTTTATTTAAAGCATCATTTTTTACTAATTATTACTAAAAATTACCAGTCTATTAATACCACTCTGGCTTTGATTCTAGCGTTATAACTTCACTTGTTACAGGGTGCTTAAAAACAAGCCTAGCACAGTGTAAATGAAGAATATCGCCTACATTTCCACTACCATATAACTCATCACCAACCACACTTGCGCCGCACT
>DBWF01000016.1:3687-3833 GCA_002308275.1 Caryophanales bacterium UBA1245
ACTTCTACTAAATATTCTTTTTTTAAGAGGTGGCTTTTCATGAGTTCAGTAACAACTGGCCCCTTCGCAAAGATGATTAACCCACTTGTTGCATAGTCGAGCCTACCTACTGCGTGGACACCTTCATTAATCCCTTTTTGAATATA
>DBWF01000006.1:0-33401 GCA_002308275.1 Caryophanales bacterium UBA1245
GTACCAACAAATCTAAAATTACGTTTTGTGGTTGGATCAACTTCTAAAACACCTTTGTATTGCTTTGTAGATGCAGCAACGCTAATTGTCATCTCATGTTCGGTTTTAACATAAACGCCTTCAGAATAAATTTTAAATAGTAAGCTATAAGTGCCAGCTTCCATTGGTGTAAAACGAACACGATAGTGCGGGTCACCAATCGGCGTAACGACTTCTAAGCCTTGTGGTTCATTAGGGTCAGTTGAAGCAACTCCACTAACACCAGAAGGTGATAGATTAGCATTAGTATTAAGAGTTATTTGATAATCTTGATACCAGAATGCGGGAATCTCTAGCTTAGCACCGCTTGGAGCAGTAATTTCAGCCATTACTTTTAAGTAATTATAATCATATGGATTACCGCCTTCAGCAATCTTTAATTCTTTTTCATAAAGAGCAAGTTCCGTCTTTTGATATTGAACGGCAGGTTCAACAACATCAACACGGTAAATATATCCATCTGGTTTCACTGGCTTTGGTCCCTCCCCTTCATTGCCCATTTCACAGCCTACAACAAGACCAAATAGAGCTAGAATAAATAATACAAAACTAATTTTTTTCATCGACCGATGTCACCATCCCTTCCAACGCCTTCATGATGAGCCTTGACATAATCAATAACTTCATCAACAGTTGTAAAAGCTAGGGCAACATAAGTATCTGCGGCACCATAATAGATGCAAATACGACCAGTTTTTTCATCAACTAATGTTGAACAAGGGAAAGTTACATTTGGAACAAAACCAACTTGTTCATAGTCAGTTTCTGGAGTAAATAAATAGTCAGCACAACGATATTTAACAATTGATGGATTGTCTTTATCTAAAATAGCTGCGCCAAAGCTATATACATAGCCATTACAATTAAGAATAACACCATGATAGAATAATAACCAGCCTTCACTTGTTTCAATTGGAGCAGGTCCACCACCAATCTTAAGTCCTTGCCACCAACCATTGCCACCTCTTTCCATAACGTGACGATGATGTCCCCAGTACTCTAAGTCTTTACTTTCGCTAACAAAGATATCACCAAATGCAGTGTGACCATTATCCGATGGACGACTTAACATTAAGTATTTATCATTAACTTTCCGAGGGAATAATACACCATTTCGATTGCATGGTAAGAAACAATTTTCTAAGCGAACAAACTTTTTAAAGTCCACAGTCTTTGCAAGACCAATTGTTGGTCCATAAAAATCAGTACACCAGATAACATAATAAGCATCATCGCCTTCAACTTTTACAAGTCTTGGGTCATATGCATAATAAGGTTGAAAAGCTTCGCCTTTTTCATCAACAAATTTGATTGGTTCAGCTTCCATTTCCCAGTTAATACCATCTTTACTATGACCAACTCTTAAATGAGGTAAGCTAAGACCACCTTCGCAACGGAAAACACCAATATATTCATCATTACGATAAGCGACCGCACTATTAAAGATTCGGTTAATACCTGGTGCCGGATTACGTTTAATAATTGGGTTTTTGGAATACCGCCAAATTACAGCTGTACTACCCTTTGGTTTATCTTCCCAAGGAAGATTTGGAATGTTTTGTCCTTTAACTTGATATTTCATCAGATTCTCCTTTCAACATTTTTACTGAATCACGTTCTATTATCTTAGCCCGTACTAAAATGCGATCATATACTTTGTAAGGATTTTGGAGTTTCTTAATAATAGCTTTGGTAGCTACTGTTACTAATTCATCATCATTATTATCAACCGTCGTTAGCTTAACACCACTTAATTCTGAATAAATCGTATTATCAAATGTGACAATTGACACATCTTCTGGTACTTTTATTCCTCTTTCACTTAGTCTTTTAATTAAGTGATATGCAAGTTCATCATTATTACAAACAAAAGCGGTTGGCATTTTATCAGGCAAGGCAATCTCACATAACTGGCCTTGTTCATCACGGTCAGAGATAACATAAGCTGGATTAAATGGGATGTGTGCCGCAATCAACGCACGTAAATATCCTAAGAAACGATCAGAAATCGATGAAGTAGCATAAATATTACCAATAAAGGCAATATCACGATGACCATTTTTAATCAATAATTCGGTAATCTCCGTACCCGATAAATAGTTATCAACAATAATACTATCAACCTTTATCTCTGAATCGTAAAAATCAAAGAAAATAACCGGGATTGCAACATGGGTAAAGAGTTCTAAGTATTCTTTAGCACATTGACCGATGATGATTAAAGCATCGATTTTACCACTATGATACATTTTAGGTAATTCTAATTTCTTTTCAGTTTTGCTATCGAGAATTTCCATAATTCCCGTATAGCCATTTTCATTAAATTTCTTAACTAACTTCGCATAAATTTCAAAATAATAAGTATTTGAGGTTTTAACGTAACGCTCAGGAATTAATAAACCAATATTAAATGTTTGATTGGTCTTCAATCCCTTCGCAAGCATGTTCATATGATAGCCAAGTTCCACTGCTTTAGCTTTGATTTGTTTACGTAATTCCTCACTGACACCTTCTTTGTCGTTTAAAGCTTTCGATACTGTTACTTTACTAACGCCTAAGCAGTTAGCAATCGTATCCATGCTAACCTTTGCTTGTGGTGCCATTTCTTTTACCAGTGCATTAATTCTTTAATGTTGGCGATTAATGTATCAGCAATTTGACGATGCGATGCCACACTTGGGTGAGAATTATAACCTTGTGCATCACCATTAATCTTATACATTACAAGATTTGGAATAATTTCGACAGCACGATTATAAATTTCAGTATGATCATCGTAAACACCTGATTCATTCATTAAGCCATAAAGAATAATAATTTGGGCTTGTGGATATGTTTGATGGAGGTTATTTAAGAAATCGACATAAGTAGCAATGAAGTTTTCTCTTCTTTGAGCTTTAATTGTTGCATCACTTCCCGCATTAATATAACTTAAATCGTTTGTACCAAAGTTGGTGATTACAACATCTGGAATAAATTTTGTGGTATCCCAAAGTTCATTAGAGAAAACATCAACATATTTGTATTGGTCATGCATATTTAAAGTATTTGGACTTGTCCAAAGACTCGCAGATACACCCCAACCACTAGCAGATACGATATTAATTTCCGCATTCAATGCTTGTGCAGTTAAGAATGCAAAAGCCTTTAAGCCATCAGAGTTCGCCGTTGTCTTAGTAGAATTACTTAAGTTTCCATAACCAGTTGAACTTGATGCGGCGATCATTTCAATTTTGCGAGTCTTATAAGTAACACCACTAATAAAGCGACCATTAGTTTCTAATTTCTTTAAACCGACATGTGAGTCAATTGATTCACTACGTTTATAAACGCTTAATACGTGTACCGCTTCATCATTGATGATAAAGCTATCGCCACCAATTAATTGAAGAGTTTGCGTAGCTTGCGTTAAGTTAATCGTAATTGCATGATCAAAATCATTATCTAAAACAAATACCATGTAAGGTTGCTTAGATACAGTTGCATAGTTGGTTGCGGTAAGAGTCACAGATAAAGATAGTTCTTCTTCTAATTTTTGGAATTTTACTTCAAATCCAGCAGCCGTATAATACATTGTATTAACTTTTGTTGCCTCATTATAAGAAGTCCGACCCATCCATTTAATGTAGTTACCGTCAATTAAGTGATCACCTTCAATTGATTTGACAGCGTATAAATCAGCTTGCTTGTATGGTAATTCTTCACTATATTCTGATTCAACATTATTAGCATTAAGAGCTTGAATTTTAATCATATATTCACCTTCTGGAATATTTAATGCATTTAAGTCATCGCCATTTTCAACAAAGCGGCGTAATACTTCATCAGTCTCAGTATTGCGAATTTCTAGACGATATTTTGTAGCGCCTTTTACTTCCGTAAAACTAATGATTGATTCATTAATTGCAAAATCAGTAGGGATTGCTACTTTTTTAGTTTCAGTACCTCCACTGCTCATTTCGCAGCCAAAAATGGCAAACACAAATAATACTAATAAGAATAGATAACTTGTTTTGATAAATCCTTTCATAAATCCTCCTTAAAATTTAGTTTACAAATTAGTTTATCGGTAACTTTATACCTTATGATACCATAAAATGAAAGCGTTTGTCAAAACAATAAGACTATGAAAATGCAAATTTGGAATTTTCATACCAATAACTTGCAAATTTAGTAATTTTAGACTATACTTTTAGGCGAGGTGAAACTAATGGCAATCCTATTTTTGACCCCACTTTTTAAGCAAAGAATCTGGGGTGGTTCATATTTTAAAGACAATATTAATCCTAATCTTGATGATCAACCATACGGTGAAATGTGGTCACTTTCAGCTCATAAAGAAGGTGAAACATTAATTGAAAGTGGTGAATTTCAAGGTAAAACGTTAAACGATATTTTCCTATCGCATCCTGAACTATTTAATTCAGGTGCTAAAGAGTTTCCACTGATGGTTAAGCTTATTGAAACCGAGGATGACTTAAGTGTTCAAGTCCATCCTGATGATGAATTTGCTTCACGAATCGAACATCAACTTGGCAAAACTGAGTGCTGGTATTTCTTAGATGCCCTTCCAAATGCTAAAATCGTTTTAGGTCATAACGCTAAAACAAAGGATGAAATGGCAAAAGCAATTGAGGAAGGTAAGTGTGAAGACTATCTATCTTATCAATCAATCAAGCCAAAAGATTTTGCTTTGATTATTTCAAAAACGGTTCATGCTCTAGGTAAAGGACTACTTCTTCTTGAAATTCAACAATCATCTGATGTTACTTACCGGCTATATGATTATAATCGTTTGGGCCTTGATGGTAAAAAGCGTCCGCTTCATGTTGAAAAGGGACTTCAAGTAATCGACTTTCCACAAAAAGAGTGGCCACAAATTACTAATCACAATAACGATTTACCTGTTCAAGAACTAACAAGCTGCGATTATTTCAAAGTTGATTTACTAAAAGTAAATGGTAAAACCATTTGTGATAACAACCCAGATCAATTCCTAATCATCACTAGTGCAAGTAATAATATTAAAGTAAATGGTACTATCCTTTCGCTTGGTAAATCATGTATTGTTACTTGTGGAGAGACTAAACTAGAATTTGAAGGATATGGTGAAGTTTTAATTACTTCATCAAATGAATAAATAAAAAATGGATTCAAAATGAATCCATTTTTTTGTTTGATTAAATGTTTAATAAACGGAAAATATGATGTGAGAAAATCATGCAGATAAGGTCAAAAATCCAAATTAACCATCCACCAAAAATTCTGATGATTCCCGCAACAATCTTACCTTCTGAGAAACGTGTAATCACACCTAATAGCCATGAAGTAAATGGAATAATAGCTAAAATTAGACTAACGATCCAAGCTAGGCCGAAATAATCTTTTGAAGATTTTGCTGCCATTTTAGTTCTCCTTTCGCATAAAATTTTCATATTGACGGTTAGCGAAAGCAATCTTAAGTGGCAATTGTTGTTCTTCAAAGCCACCATGACCAAAGCCTTCGTAAACTTTTAATTCTTTTTCAACTTTTATTTTATTATAAGCATGCATAAAATACTTAGGTGGGCAAATATGATCTTCCGTTCCAATAGATGCAATCACTGGACATTTAATCCGGTCAGCCATATTAACAACATCGAAATAGTCTTGATTGGCAAGAACTAATTCTCTATATTCTGGATGATCATTTAGAAAATCTAAAATAACGCCATATTTACCTTCCCTATTTAGAATCCGGTCTTTCATTGCGCAATCACTTGGTACATCTGATAAGCTACAAATAATTGGTACATCAGCCATAGAAGCTGCCATGAGTGACAAGCCACCACCTTGTGACGGACCAGCAACCATTAGTCCCCGGTTTTTAAGATTAGGGAATAATTTAGGGTCTTTAATAACATCGATAATCTTTAGGGCATCTTGATCAAGACGCTTATTATAACAATTCTCTAAATCCGTAATGTTATAGCATGCTGATGGGTATTCAGTAAATTCATAGTGATTAGGATCTTTCACTCTTGGTCCTTGGAAACGCATATCAATAGCAACAACTGAATATCCAGCCGCAACCAAATTCATGCAATGCCAAATGTTATGATCTTCTTCAATATAACTATTATGACCATGATAATAAACAATAGTTGGTTTATCAGAGTCTAATCTTAAATAAAGAATGGCAAAAATCTTCGTATTTTGAACACTATCATAATAGAATCCTATTCTTTTACCATAGCCTTCTATTTCTTCATATTCAATATCAATATGATTTGGAACATCATGAACTTCTTTTAACCATTTGGCCCAGCGTTCATCAAAGTCTGCTGGTTTTTTTGTCAAAATTTCACAATTAAGTTTTTCCATATCTTTCATTCCTTATTTAAAAGATCTTTTTAAAAAACGTAGTTTCATTTCTAAGCCTTTAGCTTGAAGCGACAAACAGTTAACAATGATAGCATCAACGCCAAGCATTGCAACACTTCTTGTTCTAGCAATGGTCATATTACCACTTGCTTTAATAATTGTGCCGCGGTGTGAAATCGCAATTAATTCTTGCATCGCTTCATTTGTCATTTCGCACAGAATAATACTATCAACACCTGCTTCTAATGCCTCTAGAAAGTCATCTTTGGTGTAAGCTTCAACTTCAATTACTTGATCAGGATACTTTCTACGTACTAAGCGAATCGCATCGGTAATCGTACCAGTTACATAAACATGGTTTTTAGTAATCACGACATGATCATTTAGGCCCATACGGCCTACTTTGCCGCCACCATCTACAATCGCTTTTAACTCAGCTTCCTTATAAAGAGGAGTTACATCGCGAGAAGCTTCAATCACACATTTAGTGCCTTGGACTTCTTCACCGTATTTACTAGTCATCGTTGCAACACCAGATAAGCGTTCAATCATATTAAGAGCTACTTGTTCACCCTTTAAGATATCTTGCATCCGGCCATGAATCCCCGCAACCACATCACCTTTATTGACGAAAGTACCATCTTTTTTCACAATATTAACTTCAACTTTGGGATTGATTTGTTGATATATTGCGATTAAGACCTCACTACCACTAAAAATACCAGGTGTTTTAACAATAAAACTACCACTGCATTCTTTTTTTGAATCAACTGTTGCAAGAGCAGTTAAATCTTTATCAGCACCATCTTCTAATAATGCTTGTTTGATAAATTGATTGATCATATTCTAGCCTTTAAAGCATGCCCAAAGGACAAGAACAATCGCCGCAATAATAAAGAAAGCAATAATCGATACTTTAACTGGTGAAATAGGGAACTTACCACTAACTTTACCTGTTTCACCATTAACAACAAAACGGAAAGTTTTATGGTTGTATAAATAACGGCATAACCACGCTGGTAAAATAACGTATTTATATTTAATATTATCGTATTTTGGATAAACATTTAAGTAATCGACAACATCATAATCATATTGTGCTAAGATTTGTGCTTCCAATTGCTTTTCAATAATGCCTTGGGCTACTTTCCAACCATCTTTTAATTCCAAACTATAGTGTTCAGTTGTATGGCCTGATAAATAACGATTATCATAGATATAGGCTTCATTAGTATGGTATGGTTCAATCTTACTTAATTCTTTTTGATCCATTTTCTGACCAGAGCAAACTAAGCAATCATCAACCTGGCGTTGAACCGTACCACTAATTGAAAAATAACGTGTTTCCGTAACGGTCTTACCATTAACAGTCTTTGTATATCTTTTACCTAAGCGTCCTTTGTATCCCGCAACCACAAATGCATCAAATGTCCAAGTTGGGACATAAACTGAATTCATCGTAGGGTTTGGAATCTCTTTTTTGACTTTATGCGGAGCCATAAAACGCTTCTTAAGCCATTTACGATAGTTCTCTTGGGCTACTTGATTAGTAATTAAGAATGGAATAACGCGGTCTGGTTTTAAACCTTCGATTTCTTCAGTTGATACAACCATTGGTGTATCACAGAATGGACAATTAAGTGACAAAACATTAGGGTCAATAATAACATTAGCACCACAGTTTTGGCATCTAGCTTGATGTGCTTCGTGACTAGTCCACTTTGATAGTTCCGCATTAGCAAAATCGTGTTCTTCATCAGAATGAACACCGCTTAATGCTTCTTCATAACCACAATAAGTGCATTTTAAGCTTTGTGAAGCAGGGTCGAAACTTAAATTAGATCCACAGCCCGGACATTTATAAATATCGTGCGCTGTTTTACGACCTTCAACTTCATAATTTTCTTCTGTCATAAAACTATTTTCCTATTAGTTTAATTTAGTTCCACATTCAGGGCAGAATTTTGCAGCACCATCAAGTTTAGTACCGCATTCTGGACAGAATTTAGCAGTTGGCATCTTTTCACCACATTCAGGGCAGAACTTACTGCCTGCAGGAACGCTACTACCACATTTAGGGCATGTGCCACCAGCAGCAGGTTTTGGTTGATCACGTGGAGTATCTTGAATATTATTTAGGTTAGATACCATTTGATGACCCATCGTTACACCAGCACCAATACCAACACCAGCACCAGCGAAGCTATTACCATTAGGGTTATTAGCCGCATCACGCATAGCACCAACAGTTTCCATAGCTACATAAGTACCCATCTTGTCGCTTAATACGCCAAGTGAAGTACGTTTGTCGATTGCTTTTTCAACTTCTTCTGGTAATGATACGTTTTCTACATAAGCTTGAGTAACTTTAAGACCCATTTCTTTGAAGCGACCATCAAGAACATTCTTTAAGTGTTCAGATAATTCTTCATATTTCATTGCCATATCTAAAGCTGAAATCTTAGATTCTGCTAAAGCATCAGAGAATGAAGTTACAAACATTGTCTTAGCATGATCACGGAAGTTATCAACTGTATATTCACCATTAGTACCAACTAATTCACGAATAAGAGTTGGCGCATCATCAACTTGGAATGAGTATTTACCATAAGCGCGAACACGAATCATACCAAAATCAGCATCACGCATCATAACAGGGTTTGAAGTACCCCATGTTTGATTGATGAATTGTTTAGTATTGATATAGTAAACATCAGCTTTGAAAGGTGATTCAAAACCATATTTCCAACCAGCAAGTTTAGATAAAATAGGAAGGTTCTTAGTCTCTAGGCGGTGTGTACCTGGTCCAAAAACATCAGCGAATTGTCCTTCACGTGCTAAAATAGCAACTTGTGATTCTTGAACTACTAATTGGCAACCATTCATAATTTCATCACGGTCAGTCATTTCATAACGATGAACTATAATGTGTTGTGTTGCATCTTTCCATTGAATAATCTTTAATAATTGTCTTTTAATAAATCCCATAATAGACTCCTTTCAATTTTTACGCATATATTATATCATTTTTTAGAGATTAGATAAAGTAAATATATAATACTATCATACATTATTTAGGCTGATCTTTCAAACCACGTTTCAAAATATCGCCGCCTAAATCAGCATTGATATTTTTTATCAATTTATTAATCGTGTTTTCTTTTTCAGCTTCATCAAATGAATCAAAGATTGATAATTGTCGCTGTTTCTCATTAACACTTTTTAATTTTGAAGCACCAACTCCAATTAATCGAATCCCAAATGGTGCATCATGGACTTCATCAAATAAATCTTCCATAATTTGATAGACTTTAGTTGAATCATTTATCGCATCAGGTACCGTTTTGGATTTTGAATAACTCCTAATATTATTATATTTGATTTGGACCGTAAAGGTTTGAGCTTTCTGATGAGCTTTTTCAAGCCGGTTACAAACCGAATTCGTCAAAATCTTCATTGTTTGTTTAACCTTTAGTAAATCATACTCATCCGCATCAAAAGTATAAGAGTTACTAATCGATGCTGGATCTTGCCACCTGTTCGTATCAATTTGAGCAGATCCATTACCATTTGCATGATATACTAATGACTCAGCAGATGCTGGTCCAATCGTATCAACTAGGAGCTTTTGATTAGAAAAGGTAGCTAAATCGCCAATCGTATTAATACCAATGCTTCTTAATACCGGTGCGGTCTTCTTGCCAACCCCTAAAAGATCTTCAATTGGTAGTGGCCACAACTTTTCAGGTACTTCTCTTTTACGTAGGACCGTAATACCAAGCGGTTTCTTCATATCCGATGCCATCTTAGCTAAAAACTTATTAGGACCAATTCCAATACTACAAGGCAAGTGGAATTGTTCTAAAATATCTTTTTGCATCTTGATTGCTAGACTTATCGCATCAATATCTTTTAACTGATCTGTGACATCTAAAAAGCCTTCATCGATACTGGCTGGTTCAACCAGCGGCGTAATCGAATAAAAATAGTTAAAGAATTTTTGTGAATATTCACTATAGAGGTGATGATTACAATCAACTACAATCAGTTCTGGGCATCTTTTTAGGGCTTCATTAATATGCATGGTTGTTTTAATACCTTTAGCTTTGGCTTCATAGCTTGCGGCAAGAACAATACTTTTCCTACTTGATGCATATGGTACTACGGCTACACACTTACCATACAAATCAGGGTTTTCCGCAATCTCACAACTGACAAAGAATGAATTCATATCAATATGAAAAATAACGCGTCCCATAATCCACCTCCTTTTGTTATATTTTACCATAAAAGTCTTCTTCTTGGTTAGAAAGTAGCCATTTATTAGTTTTTTTGCTCTTTTACTTTACTTTTTTAATATTATTTGCTATAATAATTGAGTAAAAATAATAGTAGTATTAAGGAGCTAAAAATGGCAAAAGAAGAAAAAAAGTTTATTGTTAAAGAAACTAAAGGTGGAAAAGACGAATACGCAATTAAAAAAGCCCCTTCTAAAACATTATGGGGTAAAATTCTTGTTGCCTTAATCGTTATCGGTACAATTCTTCTACCTATCATTTCTTTAATCGTAATGTTAGTTAAGAAATAAAAACAAAGTCTTTGGAAATCCAAAGACTTTTTATTTACGATATTGATTAATCATGTTTTCTGCAACCATTTGACTAGTTAGATCTTCTTTATTAGATGAAATCATCTTCGATAATTCGGTAATGCGTTCTTCTTTATTAAGTTTTGAAATCTTCGTAACAGTCCGGTCACCGACAACTTCTTTTTGAACAAACAAATGTTGATCAGCTGCCGCTGCAACAATTGGTAGATGCGTAATTGCTAAGACTTGCATCTTTTCACTCATCAGTTTTAGCTTACGAGCAACGCTTGCGGCTACCTCACCACTAATACCAGTATCAATTTCATCAAAGATAACAGTTGATAATTTAGCATTTTGGAATAGATGGGCTTTTAATGCAAGCATTACACGCGACATTTCACCACCAGATGCTACTTTTGATAGCGGTCTTAGTGGTTCACCAACGTTAAAGGAAATCATAAACTGAACATCATCAATTCCATTTTGCATAAAATCAGTTGGTTTTAATGGCTCAGCTACTTCACCAAAATGAATATCTAATGTAACTTTATCAAGGCATAAGTCTTTTAAAGTTGCCATAATGCTCTTTTGTAAATAAAGGGCATTTTCTTTTCGCCGATTAGATAATCTTTTAGCCATTGATAGAACTTCTTGATAAGCCTGATCGACGGCTTTTTTAGCATCTTCTAAGTAGATATCACTTTGTTCAAAAGCATTAATCTTATTAGCAAGTTCTTCTTGATATGCAATTAATTGGTCAATATCCATTTTGTATTTACGTTGGATATCCTTTAAAGTATTAAGACGTTCATTAATTTCATTTAAACGGTCACTATCAAATTCTAAATTATGATATCGATTATTGATTTGTGATTCAACATCATCTAAATCATAATAAGAATTATTAACAACATCAACAAGTTCTTTATAACCTTCATCATACTGATTTAGCTTTTCTAAAGCATTTTTCATCTGATATAGTGAATTGGTAATCCCTTGATCACTAAATAAACTCTTAATGAGGGCTAGTTGTTGATAAATCGTTTCATAATTATTTAAAACATATAATTCTTGTTCTAGATTTTTAACTTCATCGCTTTGAAGATGGAGTCCTTTTAATTCTTGAAGACGATATTGATAAAAATCTAGATTGTCTTGATTTGTTTTTAGCTCATCAACTAAAGATTGATATTTATCAATTGCTTCTAAATAACCTTTACGTAAAGTTCGATAATTCTTTAGGAGTTCTAATGATTCATCATCATCTAAGAAGTCAACATAATTACGCAAATCAAATAACTTCTTCGTATCTAATTGCGTATGGATGTCCGCAAGCATGCCAGAAATGGCTTCTAGTTGTGATAGAGTTACAATACTACCATTAATTCTGGAAATACTTTTACCATTGTCATTGATTTCTCTTTTAATGATTAACATATCATCTAAGATTTCAATGCCAAATTCATCTAAGAGTTGATCAATTTGTGGATTATATCCGGTAAAGACACCTTCAATAGTGGCCTTCGTTGATCCACGTCTAACAAGAGAACTTGAAGCACGGTCGCCTAGTAATAAGCCAATCGCATCAATGATTAGACTTTTACCAGCACCGGTTTCACCTGTTAAGACGCTTAAATGATTATCAAAGTCAATTGTTATATTGTCAATAATTGCAAAATTACTAACAGATAATGTTGAAAGCATCCTTTCACCTACTTTTTCAATAATTCATCAGGGATTTCTAATCCCTCTGTAACTACACTTGCATCAAGTGGATCAAAATCATTTAATGATAGTGATCTGACTTGTATTTTTAATCCTCGTTTTAATAATTCTTGTTGTAAAATGGTGGCAAAACAAACTGTATGAACAGCTTGTTCATAAACGAATATTTCCTTACAATTTTGGATGGTTTTAATTAATTCTTCATCAACTGGTTTTAGTTTAATAACATTAATTAAACCAATATCATCAGCTAATTCATCACATAATTTGTAAACATCACCGCCATAAGCTAGAACCGTTCGATCAGCTACTTCTTTATAGATTTCAAAGTATTCTTGATTGACTTGTTCATGTGATGGAAGCATTCGTGGATATCTAATGACAACAACGCCTTCCATATCAATACTTCGTTTTAATAAAGCTCTAGCTTCTTCTAATGTGCTTGGTGCAAATACCGTGACATTAGGAAGTGGCAAAAACATCGCTAGATCAAATATACCATGATGAGTTGAACCATCAGCAGGAACTAAACCAGCTCGGTCAACACAAAAGACTACATGTTTATTAACACGGACTAAATCATTAACGATTTGGTCATAGGCTCTTTGTAAGAAAGTTGAATAAATAAAGACAACTGGTACTACACCACTGCCAGCCATGCCGGCACTGATTGCCACCGCGTTTTCTTCCGCAATCCCCACATCAATTAAATGTTCAGGGTGTTTAGTCGCAAATTCATTAAGGCCGCAGCCAAGAATCATTGCAGAAGTGATGACTTTAATCTTTTTAGTTTCAACTAGTTTACCTAGAGTAACACCTAATACTTCACCGACCGAAGTTTGGTGGTCAGATAGTGGTTGAGCCGCTTCAATGTTAAATTGATCAACACTATGCCAAATACCAGTTTTATCATTTTCAGCTGGTTCATATCCTTTTCCTTTAATGGTTTTAACATGTAAAACAACACTACTAGGATATTTTTTAGCGAAAGCTAAATACTTAGCAAGTTCTTTAAAATTATGACCATCAATACCAGGAATGTATTTAAGATTAAAGTTATCAAATAAAGACTTATTATAGATCGTATCTTTAAAACTATTCTTCATTCGTTCTAAAAAGCGGTGCATAAACCGTGGCGTAATCTTAAAGATAAAAGCTTTATTTCTTTTGATTCTGATCTTATTAAATGTTTTAGCTAGTCCACCAACATTAGGGGAAATACTCATATTATTATCATTAATAATAACAATGACTTTTAGTTCAGGATGAGCACCTAAAAAGTTTAAGGCTTCTAAAGTTAGTCCATTAGTGGCTGAAGCATCTCCCACCACCGCAACAATCTCGCTTTTGATGCCATTCATTTGGTTTTGAATGCATTTACCAATTGCAAGTGATACCGCAGTTGAAGAGTGTCCTGTGGAAAAAGCGTCATATGGGCTTTCACTTGGATCCATAAAACCACTAATGCCACCCTTCCTACGTAAGTTTTGGACGAGTTCTTCTCGTCCGGTTAATAATTTATGGGTATAACATTGATGTCCAACATCAAAAATCAAAGTATCATTCGGAAAGTCAAAAGCCTTATGAAGAGCAATTGTTAGTTCAACCACCCCTAAGTTAGATGACAAATGACCACCATTTTGGGATGTTGCTAACAAAATCTTTTGACGGATTTCGGATGCTAGATTCTTAAGTTGGTCATTGTTCATCTCTTTGACATTTACCATAACGACCTCGTGTTTTTAGAAAGGCACTTCCTCGTTTCCTAACTTTTTAGTAACTACAAGTTGTGCTTCTTCTAGTTTTTTCTTTAATGCATTACTTAAAGCAATGCCTTCTTGATATTTTTGGACAGCTTCATCAAGGGTTAAATCACCTTTTTCTAACTGCTCAACAATTGTTGAAAGTTCAGCCATCATTTGTTCAAATGTTTTATCGTTCATGATTATCCTCATCTCTCTTTATTACTTTAGTTGTTAATGAACCATCAGCCATTCTGATTGTTAATTCATCATTTGGATTGACATCTAATACACTAGAAATCACCTTATCATCTTTGAAGACGACACTATAACCTTTTTCCATAAGATTTAGTGGATTTAAAATAATAAGTTTACCTAATAATTCTTTAAAACGTGCTGCTTCACTAGTTATTCTTTGATTAAACAGTTTTTCAAGCAACTCTTTTAAATTATCATTCTTGATAATAAGCTCTTTAATAATATTCTTAGGTGAATTCTTTTCTAGTTTGGCATCAAGTAAATCGATTTGGTGTCTTTTAGCTTCTAATACTTTATCAAAGCTCGTTAAGGCATAGCTACTTGTAAGTTGCGATAGTTTATTATCAAGACTATGGAATAGAATTCGCATATTAGAAGTAAGTTGTTGACATCTTTGATCAATTTCATCGATTAAGTCGGGTTTGTTAGGGGTAGAAAGCATTGCGGCACCAGTTGGCGTAGGGGCTCTTAAGGAAGCCACAAAGTCACAAATAGTGTAATCTCCTTCATGTCCAACCGCAGATACTACCGGAACCGGCGAAGCAAATACTTTTCTAGCTAATAATTCATCATTAAAGCAAGCTAAGTCTTCAAAGCTACCACCACCACGACCAATAATAATTAAATCTAATTGCTCGTTTTGATATGCTTCATCTAGCGCCCGCATTAAGTCAATTGGAGCATCCGTACCTTGCACTAAGGCTGGATATAAAACCAGTTTAACAAGGGGATAACGTTTCCGAATCGTTGAAGTAATATCGTTGATTGCTTCCCCCGTAGGTGAAGTAATAATCCCAATAGTATTTGGATATAGTGGTAACTTCTTCTTATATTGTTCATCAAATAATCCTTCTTTAGCTAGCTTATCTTTTAGTTCAAGAAACTGTTGATATAATAAACCAACGCCAGCTCTAATCATTTGATTAACAACTATTGAATAAGTACCCCTTTTTTCATAGACGCCGACCTTTCCAACAAGTTGAACCATCATTCCATCTTGTGGTTCAAAGTCAAGACTTAAAGTTTTGGGATAAAACATCATCCCACTAATTTCACTATTCTCATCTTTAATGGAAAAGTACATATGACGGCCAGATAATTTGAAATTTGATAGTTCACCTTCTAAATAAACATTTTTTAGGTGAATATCCATATCAAATTTATAAGCAAGATACCGATTTAAAGCAGAAACAGACAAAAATTTTGCCTGTTTTAATTCATCGTTATTATTCATTATTGATTCCTTGACTAATATTATCCAATAAACGATTGTTAAACTTAACCTGCTTATCATCATCAAGATTACTATATTCCCTAGTTAATTCTAAGGCTTCGTTGATAATGATATCTTTAGCTAAAGCACCTTGTAATAATTCATCAACCGCAAGTCTGATAATCGCCCGGTCAACATAGTTGAGACGTTCTAGCGAATAATTTTGTAATGTTGATGAGATTATTTTATCAATCTCTTCATGTTTTTGAATAATATCATTAATTCTTTCTTTAATATATGTTAGATTTTCACTATTACATTCATAATCTTCCCAGTTAATTGGCATAGTCGCTTCAATTGTTGGATCAATTGCATATGTAATCATGGAATCTAATTGTTCATCGGTTATTTCAGCTAGTTTTCCAAAATCAATTTGGAAAAGAGTGCGGATAATAACCCTACGACAAGTATGTCGGTCCATATAGTTACCTCTATTCATTAATATTAATAATAAATGGTAATACTGGAATACCAGTAGTAGCTTTTAGGTTTCCTAAATATAATGCTTCATCTTGAGCATATAGAATTGTATAATCATTACCAGCTTCTAATTGTTCTTCAGTTAAATCAAGGGTTAAATATAAATAGTTACTTGTGATACTGAATTCATATTCAATTTCCTCACCTTTACTATCAATAACCATTAAACTCTTGATTTCATCAACCTTTTCAATAACAACACCAGTATTGAAAGAAATTGTAATGTTTTCTTGATTAGCAACGATATTGACATAAGCAGGAGCAAAATAGTTCTTCTTAGCTCGATATGCATTCTCATAAGTAATATCATAAATCCGGTCAACATAACCATCATAATCAAAACTGATTGTTGGATCATTTTCAGGATTTTCTTCATCAGGAGTAATTTCCACTAAATCATAAGTTGGAATAATACCCATATTATTTAATTGATATGCACAAGTTGCTTGGGCACTTCTTAAAGCATTTGAATATGCTTTTTGTTCATAGTCTTCTTGAATCGTAAAGAATTCTAAACTATTTTCACTAAAAATGGAATCAGAGAAGATTTGGGTAATCAAATAACTATAAGTATAACTTGTTTGTTGATACTCTTCTTCTGTTAAATCTTGGAAATCACTTTGTCCTTGGCTCCACCAAATACCTTTAAAGGCATGATCCTTTAGTGGTTCTAGGTATGATGAATACATTGAACCTGGTTCATCAGCGTTGATATGATCATTTTCTAATAATGTTTCACGGCCAAGTTTAGTTAAATAGTTTAAGATTACTTTATGCTTTGAGGCAACATCACGATTTAACCAAGCATCCGCATGACCACTTAAAAGAGTTGCATCAACAATTGCGACTGGCACATTAAGTTTTTTCAAGAGCTTATGACCTAAATCAATAGCAAGATTATAAACAAGATTACTTGTTTCGTCACACCATAATAAGCCAATATTAGTATTCTTTAAAAACATTAGGCCGCTAGTAGCATCTTCAGCAACTTCTCTTTCAACAGTTGCCATTCTTTCACCCATCAACATCCATACTTCGCCAAACAAGAGGTGTTCGATTTTCTTAGTATGCACCGAATCAGTAATAAGTAAGTGATACTCATTAAAACTAGCTTCAGGAGCAGGCATTGTAATTTGATAATTTCCTTTAGCATCAACTATGTCACTTAATTGTTTAACGATATAACCATTTTGGTCATACAGAGTTGCTTTAATTAAAACGCCTTCTTCACTTTCCCCTTTAATGACAAAGTCTTTTTGTTGTTGAATAATGGCACCATCTTGGTAATATTCATCAATTGTAAAGTCATTGGTTGGTACTTTACCTTCTTTTTCAGGCTCAGTACGATTGGTAATGTCACAACCAACAAGTAAAGTTAACAATATCATGCATAAAAAGATTAATCCTTTTCTCATCATGATCCCTCACTTTCTTATTTATTATTATACACTAAAAATGTTATTTTTAAAAGCAAAACACAAATAATACCTATATTTTAACCATTTTTAGCAAAAAAGCGATGAATAATTTCATCACTTTTACTATTTTAATAAGAAATCCTTACCCTTTAAGGTTTCGGGTTCATATCTAGATAAATCATTATAGTTTTGTTGTCTAAGGGCTTCATAGATACAGATTGCGGCGACATTACTGATGTTAAGACTTCTAATTTTATCATTCGTTGGAATTCTGACACAGCGGTCCAAATGTTCTTTTAAGATTTCTTTAGGAATACCGGTTGATTCTTTACCAATAATGAAGTAGTATTCTTTCGTATTATCAGATAGTTCCATTGTATCAGGTGTATGAAAGCCATAGCGAGTTAAGAAATACATTTCGCCTTGGTTTTTGGACAAAAAATCTGTCCATGACTCATACACATAAAAGTCGACATTTGGTACATAGTTAACTGCACATCTTTTAAGATGAGCATCATCTAGTTTAAAGCCGAGTGGTTTAATAAAATGTAAAACAGTATTGGTACCAGCACAACTACGCATAATATTACCTGAATTTTGGGGAATCTCGGGTTCAAATAAAACAATATGATTTCTAGCCATAATAATCATCCTCTTTTTCTTTTATATTATATCATATTTTATTAGATTCGTCTTATACTTTAGCCCATTTTACTACTTAACTTGAATAATTTTGTAAAATCAAGTATAATACTAATGGATGTTTTAAACAGAAAGGATTTATTATGGATATTAGTACAGCGCAAAGTGCGCAATTAAAATTTACAAAAGACTATCGTCGTAGAACTTTATGGATTGGTCTTGCCTTCTTTGGAATTCTTTTGGTATGGCAATTATATAATTCCTATTGTTCACCAATGCTTTCTTTCTTATTCGCTAAACACGATTATGCAAGTAAAGTTGAAGAAGGTAAAATCTTAGCTGCAGCTCTTGGTGTTAAGCTAGATATGAAGTTCTTACTTGCTAATAACTTCATTACCGAAGCTGATTACCTATCAATCCAATGGAAAGTAGGTATCGTTATGGCTTTAGATAATATTGCGGCTTTATTCATTATGCCAATCTTTGGTAATTTGTCAGATAAGACGCATACTAAAGTTGGTAAACGGATGCCTTATATTATCGTTGGTTCAGTTGTAACAGCAATGGTTCTTCCTTTGATTCCATTCTTCTTTGCAAGTGGTATGCATTCTGCTGACCGGGCTTTAGTTGGTATGATCGTTGGTATGATTGCAACAATGGTTGTTATCATTATCTTTATGATGAGTTATCGTTCACCAGCCGTTGCTTTAATGCCTGATTTAACACCAAAACCACTTCGTAGTAAAGCTAATGGCTTAATCAACATCGTTGGTTATGTTGGTGGCGCTGTTGGATCAGTATTTGCGATTGTTATCCCAGTTACTAAATACATCGATGGATCTAATACTTCTCTTTGGATGTTAGAAATTCCATTTATTGTATGCTCAGTAACCCTACTTGCTTCGCTTGTTTTATTATTCATTAAAGTTAAAGAAAACAAATTACATGAACAACTTGATGAAGAAATTCGTTTAGGTGATGCTTTAGGTGAATCAGCTGAACAAGTTACTTCTACTGAAAAACTATCAAAAACCAATATTCGTAACCTTGCTTTAATATTAGTTGCCGAAGTATTCTGGTTTATGTCACTAAATGCAGTTGAAACATTCCAAACTAACTATGTAATGTTCTGGTTGAACTGTTCTTCTGCTGGTGGTGCTATTATGACTGTTATTTCTGGTGCCGCAAGTGTTATTGGTTTCTTAGTTGCAGGTGCTTTAGCTGATAAGATTGGTCGTAAATGGACCATCTTTGCTGGTATTTGCACAGTAACTCTATGCTATATCATCTATTCACTAATCCCACAAGTTGAAGTTCCACTTGGTGATTCTAGTAAAGTCTTCACTGCAAGTCTACCATTCATCTTCTTTATTTTATTACCAATGGTTGGCTTTGGTTCTTCACTAATTCACATTTGTTCATTCCCACTTGTAACTGACTATTGCACATCTGAAAAATTAGGACGTTTTACATCTCTATATTATTCAGCTTCAATGTTAGCTCAATCAATTACTCCAATTTGTATCGGTTTCATTTTCATCAATACATCTTGGCGGGCTCTACCAATTTATTCAGCAATTCTAATGGCTTTAGCTGGTCTAGTCTTCTTCTTTGTTAAAGCACCACGTGCTAAAGATACAGGCGTTAATGCTAAAGGTTTAGAAGCTCTTGGTAGTGATGACTAAAACAAAAAGTTCTTCCCCAAAGGAAGAACTTTTTTATGCTAACCACTTTTCGCCTGTTTTGCCGAGTTCTCTAAGTGCATTAATCATAATATCCCGAACTAAACATTGAACAATTTCTATATTATCGCCTTCGTCATAAATAATGGCTTCTCTGTCAAATAGATAATCAACACAAGCTAAGACATAGGTTTGTTCAGCATCAATGGCTTCACCATTACTAAAGGCGAACGAATTACCACTTTGAACAATGTTACTCGAATATACCGCATCACTAATTTTTAAAATATTGATAATTTCAGCACCCGTAAAGGTTGCGGTTTTAACTAAATTATCAAAAGGCATTATTTCATACACTTTTTTAACATCGACATTACTATTTTCACGAATTGGAAAAGCTGAATTTCTAATACCACCACTATTAATAACTGCAATGTCGCATGGAATAGCATCAAGAATTGCATCAGCTGTCCAAATAGCAACACTACTTCTTGAAACATTTCGGCTGGCAACAGCTAATACTTCTGACATGATTGGTTCAATCTCTTTAGCCATCGCAGCAATCTTTGCTTTTAAGGTTTCATCTTCATAAATATCTAGGCCACCTAGATCAATATTTTTCATTTGATCATATTCAGCAAATTTATTAAGACTATTATTAAATGTAAAATGGGTTGTTGTAGCATAGCGACAAGCCGTACCTGCTTGTGTAACAGGGATTATTTCTCCATTACCATTAGTTAGTGTTCTTGTATATGTTGCATGAGTATGGGAATTAATAATATAGTCTACTGCTTCGTCCCCTGCTAATGCCGCAATCCTATTATTAGTTCCATCAAAGGCATCATGACCCATTGCAATAACAAAGTCAGCACCCTTTTGATGTAATTCTTTAGCATATTTTTGAATTAGTGGAACAGGATCAACAAATTCATAAGCACTAACCTTTGATGCCGCAATATCACTTTCAATGCCTAAGCCCATATAACCAATAACGCCAACTTGGAATTGTTCATAATCATATAATTGATATGGAATTAGACCAGCCATTAATTCACCAGTTGTTTTTTCCATAACGTTACATGATAATAGTGGGAAATTAGCTTCGCCATTGGCAGGGTTACCATCAAAATAAGCAAGTACAGTTTCTATATCCCAGTCAAATTCATGGTTACCTAAAACCATCGCATCAAAACCAACATCATTCATTACTTCAATCATATTTCGGCCATAGCTATAATTAGATAGAGCCGTACCTTGGAACATATCACCAGCTGATAAGACTAAAACTGCTTGAGTTTCATCTTTTTCTTGCTCTTTAACATACCAAGATAAGCCAGGCATTGCGAAAGTATCATCATTAGCTTCCATTGTGCCATGAACATCGTTAATAGCAATAACTTTTAAACTAGTATATGGCTTCTTTTCATGTGTCTCTTGATTCTTATCTTTTCCACAGCCAAACATCAAAAAGACACTTATTGTAATTATTAATAATAAAAATACTTTTCTAATTCTTTTCATATTTTTTACCTCTTTATAATTCTAACATAAATTTAATGATTTGTAATACGAGATACTAATTATTTCACTTGAAAAATTAGAGAAAAAAGCGTATAATAATAATATCTGCCGGTGTGGTGAAATGGTAGACGCGCTGGACTCAAAATCCAGTGGGTGATGAGCCCGTGTCGGTTCGAGTCCGACCACCGGCACCAATTAAGAAGCATAGGTATGATACTCGTGTTCATACCTTTTTTCATACTTAAATGGAGGTATAAATCCCAATATACCTATGTTAGAAGAACTATATTGATACAAAAATCACTAAATACAGAAGTTTTATAACGTCTTATTGTGTATTTTGATTTTTAATAAAAAACGATAGGTTGCTATAAAAAAACGATAGTCCTATAAAAAAACGATAGGGTCAATCAATTGTCAAAGCATATGAAAAATGGTAAAATAATCTTGAAAGACGGTGATAGATATGTATAAGGTAGCAAAGCTTATTATTTCATCTTATTCAAAAAAAGAGAAGATATCCGCAGATGACATTGATAATTTGTTTTCTATGCTATATAAAAATGGCCAAATTTTGAATAATTGGATAATTGAAAAGTATAATGACCGTTTTGAAGCAAGAGTCACAACAACAGACGAAGATTCTTTAGATAGTAAGTATTTCAATAAGTATATCACAAATCAAATTAAAAAATTTAAAGTGGGAATCGAGATTATAGCGGATGATGCATTGGCTAGCGATTCGTGCCATTGCAAAGAACATAGCTATTATATTATTTCTGTTTTTCCAAACGATATGACTAGCCCTATAATATGTGGCGATTGCGGTAGAGAAATTCCTTTGATCAGAATACCATATCTCTTCAATGAGGAAGAACACTACTCCATATTAACGTTTCAATCAATTTATAATTCGGTTGATAACCTATGGATGAACTCACTGTCTGACAGGTTTTCAAAGCGTCAGATAATCGATCCAAAATCTCAGCTTAATATTAGAGGCCTTGAAATTCGCGAGGAATTAGAAAAGAAAACACAAAGGCCTGTATATCTTTTGATATCTAATCCAATCGGCGGGTATTTCGAATTTAAGAAAAATAATAAAAATCTTGATAGTTGCCCTAATTGCGGAGGAGATTTTAAATTCTTAAAAAACGGCTTTGTTGATAAAGTTTGCGATAAGTGCAGAATGGCATTTATTACTCATGAAGAAAAGTAAATTTTATGGAACAAGTTAACAGAAACAATGATTTCTTTCAAACGACAGGCCTTTTGAAAGCAATGAGACCAATCCGTTAATAATGCGTATTAAAAGTGTAAAAGGAGTGGTATAGATGATTGATAATTATTTGAATATATTGGAATCATTTTTGGATAATTCAAAGGCAAAAAGAATCATCTATGAGTTATCTAGCAGTAAAAAAGAATGATGCTTTTTGCAAATTCACAAATTTTGATGTTTCATTTAAGAGCACATTACGAAGAATTGAATTAACACATTTGCGAGATTCAGAAGCGATAACCGAAATAAAAAAATAACTAAGATTAAAGAATGTTTTAATCTTAAAAAAATCAAATTGAAGATTTTGAGTCGGCTTATATCGATTCGGTTAATTCTTATATGTGTAATGTTTTGGTTGTCGACGCTAACATAGTCATTTATATAGGTGAATGTTATTTTGGGGCTTCCGATAAATACATCCTTTTATTAAAATAAGCCTTTATATTAACTTTAATCTTAGTTCAAAGGGTGTTCAAATCACTCTAGGGGTGTTCACTTTTTGAGGTGGGGATGTTTAACCTTGTATTAAAATGGTTCATCTTTGCCATTTTGTATTATTCTCTTTTGTTATTCAAAAGAGTTTTTTTATTATCTAAGTCGCACTTATGTGTTATAATAAATACATAGCAAAGGAGTAAATATGACAATTTTAGAACGTTTTATTAAATATGTAAAGATTGATACACAAGCGGTAGAAGATAGTTCTACTTTTCCAAGTTCACTAAAACAATTAAAGTTAGCTGATTTATTAGTTGAAGAATTACATAGTCTTGGTATTAGTAATGCTTTTAGAGATGAATATGGTTATGTTTATGCTAAGATTGAAGGAAGTAAACCTCAAACAGTTGGCTTAATTGCACATATGGATACAGCTCTTGAAATGCCTGATGAAAATGTTAATCCGCAAGTTATTGAATCATATGACGGGAAAGACATCATTTTAAAAAATGGTCTTGCAATTAAAGTATCAGAATTTCCATTCTTAGCTGAATTAGTAGGTAAAAAGTTAGTTACTACTGATGGTAATACACTACTTGGTGCTGATGATAAAGCTGGTATTGCCATTATTATGCAGCTATTAGAAGTATTACCTCAAATTAAAGAACCCCTTCCAAGTCTATTTATCTGTTTTACACCGGATGAAGAAATTGGTGATGGAACTAAGTATTTCAATTATGACTTATTTAAAGTCGACTTTGCTTATACACTAGACGGTGCTGATATTAAATACATCAATTATGAAAACTTTAATGCGGCATCAGCTCACATCACAATTAATGGCAAAAGCATTCACCCAGGTGAAGCTAAAGATAAACTCATCAATAGTATGGAAGTCGCTCATGAATTCCATAGCATGTTACCACATGAAGCTAAACCTGAATACACTAGTTGGTATGAAGGCTTTAATCATATGACTGGTATTAGTGGCTGTGTTCAACAAACAACCATGTCTTATATCATTCGTAACCATGATTTAAAACTTTTTAATGAACAAAAAGAATTATTTAAATCAATTGCTAGTAAATTAAATGAAAAATATGGTGAAGGTACAGTTGTTCTAGATTTACAAGACAGCTATATGAATATGGCTGAACTCATTAAGCCACACTTTGAAATTGTCCAATACGCAATTGATGCTCTAGCACTGCATGGTATCAAAGCCGAAATCGTGCCAATTAGAGGTGGAACTGATGGTGCAAGACTTTCATATGGAGGTATTCTAACACCAAACCTTGGTACCGCAAGCTATAATCACCATGGAGCTATGGAAATAGCCAACATTACCCAAATGGAACAAATGGTTGAAGTATTAATCACTATGCTTACTAAGGTTATAAAATAAATATAAACAAATGGAAAGGCTACATAAACCTTTCCATTTTTTTATTCTTATCTGATTGTTTCAAAAACAACTTGTGGCATCGGTACTTTCTCATTAGTTAAAACATAAGCATCTAATACCATTTGCATTGCTTCTTCAGTGTTTTTGCCATTGCTATAAATAGTAGCAATTACATCACCTGGCTTAATAATGTCGCCAATCTTCTTATGAACAACAATACCAACTGTATGATCAATTGCATCTTCTTTCTTATTACGGCCAGCACCAAGTAAAACCGAAGCTTGACCGATAAGCATCGCATCAAGTGACTCTACGTAAACTGGTTGTTCTTCTTCAAAAGTTAATTCAACTTCTTCTTCAGCTTCACCAAATAAGCTGTAATCATTGATAACCTCGCCATTTCCACCTTGGGCTATAATCATTTGTTGTAGTTTTTGTAGACCAGCGCCACTATCAATTGAAGATTTCGCCATTTGAAGAGCTTCATCTTCCGTTTTAGCCAGTTTGGCAATTAATAAAATCTCCGCTGCTAAAATAATACAAAGTTCTGTAAAGTCTTTTGGACCATTACCTTTTAAAGTTTCAATCGCTTCAATGACTTCTAGACTATTACCAACAGCACAACCTAGAGGTTGCTCCATATTAGTAAGGGTTGCGGTAGTATCACGACCAACACCTTTACCAATTTCAACCATCGCATGAGCTAAGCTCCTAGCTGATTCGATATTTTTCATAAAGGCACCGCTACCAACTTTTACATCTAAGACAATATGATCAGCACCACTAGCTAACTTCTTAGACATAATTGATGAAGCAATGAGTCCTTCAACCTCAATTGTACCAGTAACATCTCTTAGGGCATACATCTTCTTATCAGCAGGCACAATATTAGCACTTTGACTGATAATGGCTAGGCCAATATCATTAACTTTTTCAAAGAATTCTTCTGGTGTAAGTTCAATTCTCATGCCTGGAATTGATTCTAACTTATCTAGAGTACCACCTGTTTGGCCAAGTCCACGTCCACTCATTTTAGCAAACTTAATACCAAATGATGCTACCATTGGTCCAACAACAAGACTCGTTTTATCACCAACGCCGCCCGTCGAATGCTTATCAACCTTAACACCTTTAATAGGTGATAAATCAACTTGATCACCACTATTAAGCATCGCAAAAGTAAAATTAATGGTTTCTTCTTTGGTTAGTTTTGTAAAATATGCAGCCATACAAAAGGCAGCCATTTGATAATCAGGAATTGATCCATCAACATAACCATTAACAAGAAACTCTATTTCTTCTTTGGTTAATGCACCACCGTTACGTTTTTTAAGAATTAAATCGGTTACGCGAAACATAAACAACCTTCTTTCTTGTGAAAATTTTATCTTTTTGATATAATAATAAGTAATAGGAGTTATTATGAAAACATACTTATATTTTGTGCGTCATGGCGAAACAGTTGGCAACAAAGCCCGAATCTTCCAAGGTCAATCAGATACGCCACTTAATGATGTAGGACGTGATCAAATCTTAGAAACTTGTAAAGAAATGGTAAAACTTCATATTCAATATGATATTATCTATAGTAGTCCGCTTTCTAGAGCAGTTGAATCAGCTGAAATCATTCAAAGCTTTTTCCCAAGTAGTAAGCAAATCAATATTGAACCACTTGCTATTGAACGTTGCTTTGGGGCTGCCGAAGGTATTACCATTAACGCTAATAATTATAGTCGAATTATGAGAAATGAATTTGAAGGTGAAGAATCCGAACTCGAGATTACTGATCGAGCGCAAAAGCTCATCAAGCGAATCTTAAATGATCACCAAGGCAAACGCATTCTCATTGTTTCCCATTCCCATTTTATTAAAGCATGTCTAATTACTTATCTAAAAAGTATTCGTTTTGATACCAAAACCACCAATGGTGGAATCAGTTTACTCGTTTTTAATGAATTTAATCATTGCATTAAAGCCGAAATTGACATTAATAAGAAAGACCTATAAGGTCTTTTTTTTATAAACACAGAAATTTAAATCCCCTGAAACTTCTGAGCTAATTAAATCATAGTTTTCATATGGGATTTCAGGGAAAAAGACATCCCCATCATATTCCTTATTAATATGGGTAATATAAAGATATTCAGCATGTGGTAACATCATTTCATAAATCATTTTACCACCGATAACAAAAATATCTTCATCAGGTAATTCTTTTAAATCATGAATTGGAATAGCCCCACCTGGGAGTGTTTCTTCATAAGTTAAAACATAGTTTTTACGGTTAGGAAGTGGTTTACCAAGACGTCCAAAAATTGATAGGAAAGTGTTATAGCCCATAAAAACCGACTTTCCCATTGTTACTTTCTTAAAATACTTAAGGTCTTCTGAGTAATGCCAAGGTAGGTCATTACCTTTACCAATCAAGTTATGAGGTCCAATAGCTACAATAATTGCTAACATTATACCGCAACCTCCCCTTTAATACTCTTATGTGGATGATAATTTACTAATTCAAAATCTTCAAATTTAAAATCTTCGATATTCTTTTGATCACCATGAATAATCATTTGTGGTAATTCACGAGTATCACGTGATAATTGTAGTTTAATTTGATCTAAGTGGTTAGTGTAAATATGAGCATCACCAATTGTATGCACAAAGTCTCCTACACCTAGGCCACATACTTTAGCAACCATCATGGTTAGTAGTGAGTAAGAAGCAATATTAAATGGAACACCTAGAAAAACATCACCACTTCTTTGATATAATTGACAAGATAGTTTGCCATCATTAACATAGAATTGGAATAATGAATGACATGGTGGTAAAGCCATTGAATCAACTTCTAATGGATTCCAACTACAAACAATTAAACGCCGTGAATTAGGATTATTTTTGATTTGATCAATGACGTTTGCTAATTGGTCAACAAACTTTGGACTACCTTCCACATCAAAATGACGCCATTGATGACCATAGACAGGACCTAAGTTACCAAACTTTTTAGCAAAGTCTTCATCATCTTTAATTTTTTGCACAAATTCTTCTAAGGTTTCCCCCTGATAATCGCAAGACTTAGTATATGCTTGATAAGGCCATTCATTCCAAATCTTAACATCATTATCAACTAAATACTTAATATTGGTATCCCCTTTGATAAACCATAATAATTCATGAATGATAGCTCTTAAATATACTCTCTTTGTTGTAAGAAGCGGAAAACCATCATTTAGATTAAAACGCATTTGATAACCAAAATAAGAAATCGTACCAGTACCAGTGCGATCCCCTTTAAAAGTTCCTTCTGCTAGAATCTTTTCACATAATGCTAAATATTGTTTCATAATTAATACCTCTTGTTAACTATTATACCATATAAAGAGGTTAAATGGTTTATAAATAGAAAAAAAGCTTTCAAAGAATTATCCTTTGAAAGCTCACTTTTATAATTTAATAAAAACAACATTTTCAGCATAAATTTCAAGTGTTCTAATTTTCTTAGAGAGATTCTCATCCTCCTTTTTCAATAAAACATTTTCTTCTTTTTGGATTACAATTCCGGTAATACTGATGATTGAGCCTTTATTACAGTAGGCATTAGCATTCACAGCTACCCCATTCCAAACGGTAATGGGAATAAAGTCAGTGTCATAGTTGCCTTCTGCATTCTTATAAGGTCTATTTACCGCAAGTGTAAAATGACCAACCGTTTGACCATTTTCTAGTTTACTAATCGTCGGTTTATCAGTTGTTCGTCCAATTAAGAAAACATGATTATACATTTAACTCCTCCTTTTATTATTTATTAATAGGTTGCATCAACATTATATAATATAAAGAAGGAACTAACAAATGTCCAATTATGGTACTTATCGATGATCTAATATTTTCTCAAGCAATAATTATCAATAATTAGTTCTAAAAGCTTACTACTACCTGCATTTTAAGATAATTATTAATAATAGAACATTTATTTTTTATTTTTAATCCTTATCCCCAATTTAGATTGTACTTTGATAGAACTTGATTATCATCTTTTCCTATTTATAAATATTAAAAGATCATTAAGTTAGAATTAAATAGGACTTTTTATTAAAACTCATTTAAAAAACATTTATTCAAGTTATTTTGGGATAAAACAACTTATCAACAATAAAAAATGCTTCTATAAATAGAAGCATTAGTTATCTTTATTTAAGATGAGAAGGGTTTCAAGGCCTAATGATGCCATTTGACGGAAACTATTTTGACGTTGTTCTGAAGTAGTTTCATTCATTTTAACTAGTGAATCAGAAATAGTCAAAATACAAGCAGCCTTTTTACCAGTGACATTAGCATTATGGAATAGAGCAAATGCTTCCATTTCAACAGCTTCACAGCCTTTTTCTTTAAGCATGTAATCGCGACAGTTTTCTTTACGATAGAAAACATCTGATGAGTGAACATCACATTCATAAATTGGAATACCAGTAACTTTTGATGCTTTACGAATAGCATCATTAATTTCAGGGTTACCAGGTAAGCGATCACGAGTTTCGCCGCCTTGAGCAAGGGCATAGGTTGATTCAGAGTAAGCATTCTTAACTAACAAAACATCAAACAAGTTTAGTTTATCAGTATATGAACCAGCTGAACCAATTCTAATAATAACATCAACATCATAATTTGTAAATAATTCATATGAATAAATACCAATACTAGGCATACCCATACCACTACCCATAATCGAAACTTTCATTCCTTTATAGTAGCCAGTAAAGCCAAACATTCCACGCACGAAATTAAAGCATACTGGATTTTCTAAATACGTTTCCGCAATAAACTTAGCGCGGTAAGGATCCCCTGGCATTAAAACCATTTTAGCGATAACGCCTTCTTGATCGACTTGAATATGAGGTGTTGGTTTCATTATGCTTCTTCTCCTTGTTGCTTTAGGTAGTCTTCCACAATTTGCACACCGCTTGAAGTACCAATTCTAGTAGCTCCCGCTTTAATCATGGCTTGGGCTTGTTCTAAAGTCTTAATGCCACCACTCGCTTTAACTTCCATATTAGGTGCAACATTAGCTTTCATTGTCACAATATCCATAACTAAAGCACCACCAGTACCAAAGCCAGTTGATGTTTTTACGAAATTAGCTTTTGCACGGGTTGCGGCTAAGGTACAAGCCACTTTTTCATCTTCTGATAAATAACAAGTTTCAATAATTACTTTAACTGTATGACCACCTGAAGCACCCACAACATGGCGAATTTCATCTTCAATATAACGATAATCATGTTCTTTGGCTTTACCAATATTAATGACCATGTCGATTTCATCAGCACCATTCTTAATTGCATCAATCGTTTCTAGCATCTTGATTTCTTTAGTGTTAGCTCCTAGTGGAAAACCAATAACGGTACATACTAAGACATCGCTATTTGCTAGTAACTTTTTAGCAAGGGCAACGTTAGCAGGGTTTACACAAACACTCTTAAAATCATATTGACGTGCTTCAGCACATAGTTTTTCAATATCAGCTTCAGTTGCGAAAGCTTTTAAGAGGGTATGATCAATCATTTTATTAATCTTTAACATCTTCTTATCTCCTATAATTCAATAATATCAGTAATAGCAATATTGACAAAATGAATATCGCGAATCGCTTTTCTTCTTAAGGCACCCAGTTTACTAGTAACACGTTTTAATCCTTTTTTAACAAGAATTAAAAGCGATGCACCAGGAATTAAGTTCTTCATTTCATACATATGACGTAAAGCAATTTTATAGAATGCTGATGCTTCAACGTAGAAATAATCATTGACATCGATTACTCGAATATAATCAATATGTGGTGGGAAAACCATTGGCGTGCCAACTTCCCATTCAAGAATTAGTTTTGCAGAGATATTACCATGAATAGCACATAGTTTATAATTACTAATCTTAACTTCTTCTTTAATCTTATCAGCTAAGAAAGGAATTACTTGATTATAATTACACATATGCGAAATTGTTTCACGAGGTAATGTATAAACTTCCGCTTCTTCATGGTCAGCTAAATAATCACTACGAATCCGTTCAATATAGTTCATCATCTTGATCATGTCGAATTCTTCGGCATCTTCAGCACCTTCAACATAACATACAAGATCAAACTTTTTACATAATTCATCAACAGTCATCAAAATACTGCGTGATACTTGTTCAGGTAGAACTGGTGGAATTTCAACTAAGAATCTTAAGTTTAGGTATTCCGCACTGATTTCCGCAATATTAGATACTCTTGAACGTTTAGTTATATAGTAATAGTAAGTTAGATCATATGATGGATCATAGCATGCTATTTGCATTTCTTCTTCCGTATTAACAATTTCACAATGCGGATTTTCTTGGAAATACATAACGATATCCACATAATCTAACCGTGGTAAATGGCGACTACGGAAAAAATTAATGACAGCAGCCATAAGACCACCTCCTATTTCTTTAAAATTTCAGCACAACGTGGACATAATTCATCTTCGTTGACAGATTCGACTACTTGCCAACAACGACTACATACAACACCTTCAGCAGGTGTAACTAAGATTTTACCAGATGCAAATTCTTCACCATCGATATCTTCATCAGTAATGACAAGTTGTGACACGATAAAGATGCGTTGTAAATTGATTGGTAATTGCCCTATTAAATATTTAACTTCACTATTAGGTTTAATCGTAAGTCTAGCACTAAAGCTCTTACCGATTACTTTATTATTACGAGCATTTTCTAAAGCTTTTAAGACATCATCTCTAAAGGCCATAAATTTATCAAAACGACTCTTTAATTCTTCACTATTAGCATAGTGAACAGCATAAGGCATCTTTTCTAGGTAAATGCTTTCTTTCTTTGGACCGACAAAGTATTGATATACTTCTTCAGTTGTATGCGGAATAATTGGAGTTAGCATTGTAGCTAGAGCATAGCATGTATGATAAATAACCGTTTGCACACTACGTCTTTCAAATGAGTCAGCTTTATCAATATAAAGAATATCTTTCGTATAATCTAGATAATATGATGATAATTGATTTGTCATAAAGGTTAAACTACTACGATATACTTCATCAAAAGCATAATTTTGATAAGCTTGATGGAGTTTAGCGATTAAGTCTTGTAATAAACACATCATATATTGATCTTCTTCATGTAAGTCTTCATACTTGATAGCATCCTTTTCAGGATCAAAATCAAATAAATTACCTAACATAAAACGGAAAGTATTACGAATCTTACGATAAGCTTCCGCATTTTGAGCTAAGATTTCTTTTGAAATCCGGCAGTCAGCTTGATAATCAACAGAAGCTACCCAAAGTCTTAAAATATCAGCACCACTTTCAACACATACTTGGTTAGGATCAACGGTGTTACCAAGTGATTTACTCATCTTACGGCCTTCACCATCTAGGATAAAGCCATGGGTTAAAACAGTTTTATATGGAGCAATACCCGTTACCGCAACACCCGTTGAAATACTAGAATTGAACCAACCACGATATTGGTCAGCACCTTCTAAATAAAGGTCAGCTGGGTAAGCATGATAGTATTGTTTGAAAGCTGAATGATGTGATGTACCACTATCAAACCAAACATCCATAATATCGGTTTCTTTCTTGAAGATACCATTTGGACTACCTGGATGAGTAAAGCCTGCTGGTAATAAATCCTTGGCATCCATTTCATACCAAGCGTTTGATCCCTTTTCTTCAAAGATATCTGCAATATGATTAATTACATCAACATCTAAAATAGCACTACCATCTTCCGCATAAAATACAGGAATTGGAACACCCCAAGCCCGTTGACGAGAAATACACCAGTCATCACGGTCTTTAATCATATTTTCAATTCTGATTTCGCCCCAACTTGGAATCCACTTAACACTGGCAATATTATTAAGGATTTCGCCTCTAATTTTATCAATGGAAGCAAACCATTGAGGGGTCGCTCTAAAGATAATTGGCTTTTTAGTCCGCCAGTCATGTGGATAACTGTGGGTAATCTTCGAAGCATGAAGAAGCATTCCTACTTCACTCATACGTTCCATAATCTTAACATTGCATTCTTCGATTGTTAAACCTTCAAATTCACCAGCTTCTTTTGTCATTTTACCTAGACTATCGACTGGACATAAAACATCAAGGCCATATTTTTTACCAACAATATAGTCATCAGCACCATGACCAGGAGCGGTATGAACAAGACCTGTACCTGCATCTAGCGTTACATGGTCACCAAGGATAACCGGTGAGATTCTATTAAATAAAGGATGACGATAAGTGATACCTTCTAATTGTTCACCACCAAATTCTTTTTTGATTTCGTAACTTGGTTCACCTAAAACTTTGATGAAGGAAGCCAGTAATTCTTTAGCAACCACAAATTGACGATTATCTACTTTAACAAGGACATAATCCATCTTTGGTCCAGCGCAAATAGCAAGGTTCGCAGGGATAGTCCAAGGAGTAGTTGTCCAAATAACTAGTTCACAAGTTTGATCTAATAAGCCTTT
>DBWF01000006.1:33463-44591 GCA_002308275.1 Caryophanales bacterium UBA1245
GCTTCCGCAAGTGCTGTTTCTGATGAAG
This sequence comes from Caryophanales bacterium UBA1245, assembly GCA_002308275.1. Lineage (GTDB taxonomy): Bacteria > Bacillota_I > Bacilli_A > ML615J-28 > CAG-313 > UBA1231. The sequence goes on from DBWF01000006.1 coordinate 33,492, forward strand.
GTGACCAATAAACAGGTTTTAAACCTTTATAGATTAAACCTTTTTCCGCCATCTTAGCAAAAATTCTAATTTGTTCAGCTTCAAAAGACTTTTCTAAAGTTAGATATGGATGATCCCAATCACCTAAAACGCCTAAGCGTTTGAAACCAGCCTTTTGAATTTCTACTTGTTTGCGAGCATATTCCTCACAAAGCTTTCTAAATTCACTAACCGGCATTGCTTTACGATTAACCTTTTGATCCTTCGTTAAAGCTGTTTCGATTGGTAGACCGTGCGTATCCCATCCTGGTTGATATGGCGCATAGAAGCCACACATTGTCTTATAACGAATCACGAAATCCTTTAAGCACTTATTTAAAGCATGACCAACATGGATTTTACCATTAGCATAAGGTGGACCATCATGTAAATAGAAGGCTTCATGTCCTTCATTTTGTTTTAACGCTTTTTCATAGATTTGATTTTGTTCCCATTGTTCTTGAATGCCAGGTTCTTTTTTACCTAAGTCACCACGCATTGGGAACTCAGTTTGCATCATCAATAATGTATCTTTATAATTTTTCATCTTGACTCCTATAATTCGCGTTCTTTAACAAATTGACGCAAAGATCCATCTTCAAAATTCTTAGCAGAAGCAAATAGAATCGTTTTTTGATCTGTAAAGTATGTTGCACCATCCATAGCATAGACAACACCCGATAAGAAACCAATCATGCGGTTGCTTGCTTCCACATCCATAAGTTCAAAACTCAATAATAATGGTTTACCACTCTTTAGTAGATTTGCAAGATCTAATAATTGATTTTCTGATTGCACGATTACTCTTTCTAATAATTGGAAAGATGATAATGGGCTCTTGAATTGATCTTCTTTTTTACGCATATTAGCCTCCCTAGTTAAACAAAATACGACCTAAACGAACCATCGTTGCTCCATTTTTTGCGGCGATCAAATAGTCATTACTCATTCCCATTGATAGCTCAGTACAAGGAGCATAAGGTAGGTTCAAAGCTTGTACTTCTTCTTGTAATTTCTTCATGGTTGAAAAATAACCTTCTAATAAATCCTCATAGAAAGTAAGCTTCGTGATGGTCATTAAACCAACGACTTCAATATTTGGATACTTTGCTAATGACTTAATAAATGAAGTTACTTTTGATTCATCAATACCCGATTTATTAGGATCATTCGAAACATTAACTTGGACAAAACATTTAAGCGGTTCTTTTCTTCTTTTATTGATTTCACTAGCAAGTGATAAACTATCTAATGAATGTAAGTAATCAATCTTATCAATAATAAGTCTAACCTTTCTAGCTTGCAACACCCCAAAGAAATGCCATGTCACATTTTCATCTTTTAATGCTTCATACTTTTCTAAAAAAGCATCAGATCGGTTTTCACCTAAATCGGTAATTCCGGCATCAATTAACTCTTTAGCAACGCTCGCATCAACATATTTGGTTGCGGCGACAATTTTAATATTTGGATATTCAGCAAGGCTCTTTTGAACCATTTGAACATTCTCTTTAATACTCATTTTACGATTCCTCAATTTCTACTTTGTTCTTTATTTATTATAACATATTTGCTAAAAAAATACAAAAAAAGTAATATCTATTTTTTAACCCCAATTTTTACTATATTGTTGAAAAAAATAGTCGTTTATGATACAATATTTAAGAAGTGTGCCTATAGTTGAATGGATACAATGCAAGATTCCGATTCTTGTGATGGGGGTTCGATTCCCTCTAGGCACGCCATTTTTATTTTGAGGTGGCAAATGCAAAAAATTGTTATCATTAATGACATTCATGGCAATCTAACAGCGCTTCAAGCAGTGCTACCAAAAATTAACGAAATTAATCCCGACTATATTTTTACACCTGGTGATATTGTAGGTATTGGTCCTAATTCCAATGAAGTAATTGATTGCTTAAAAACCTTACCTAACTTGTATTGTACCAAAGGCAATCACGAATGTTACTTATTAGATGGATTTTACAATCCCGCTTCCGCATTTGAAGTAGCCCATCACCAATTTATCAAAAAACAAGTTTCAATGAGTAACCGCGCTTTCTTAAAGGCGATTCCTTATGAACAACATTTCATACTAGAAGGTTTTAAAATATGTATGCTTCATTATGCAAGACTTGCTCAACACTTTACACCGATTACGAAAGAACCAAATGGTGATGATTTAGATACCTTATATCACGATATCGATGCTGATATTATCATCTATGGTCATGAGCATCAAGAATCAATCATTGAGCATCCCCGTCTTTTTATCAATGGTGGTTCTCTTGGCTGTTCTAATTATCATCCGGGTAATGCCAAAATGATTCTTCTTACTCTTGAAAATCACAAATACCAAATTGAAGAATTTTATATCCCCTATGATGCTAAAAAGGTCCGTGATGAAATCACTAAAATTAATTTACCGGATGGTGAATTTATCAATCGTGTCTTTATCAAATAGAAAAAGAATAATCGAATTCATCGATTATTCTTTTTATTTGCTTATTTATCAAAAACACCATTGACAACTGAAGCTAAAACTATTTCTTCCGTTGCACTTGTTGTCTTATTAGTAAGTATTACTTTATACTGTATGCATTCTGCGAACTTAGGTTGTCTAACCCGACCATTACTACGAACGGTTGAACCATTTAAGACTTCAAAACTAATATCGTAATTAGCAAGGGTTGTTAAGACTTCATATTCAGCTTTAACAAGTTCAATAAAGTACCACCATAATTCAAGGTCATTTTCAAGCATTGGTTGAGGACAATCTTTAGCACTATAGAAATGGTGACCAACTACTCTTGTAATGTCTAAGTCAAATTTAATCATTAAATGAGCAACCAGTTGGGCTGTTAATTGCCATGTATACCATAAGTCTGATCCTTGGTTAACGCATGATTCAATACCAACTGAGTTATTATTACCACCATGGTTACAAATCCGGCCTTCTGATACTTGGCTATAGCACCACCAAGTAGTACCCATATAATACTCGCCATCTACAATTTTAAATGATAATCCCATATCGTTAATCCAACGAGCATCAGTTACTTTTGCGGTTTGTGGATGACCGGCATCACCAGCTGGAACTGGATATGTTGTCTTCTTACCATTAATTGTAAAGAATGAGTCGCTTGAAATACCAAACACAGGGTATTGTGGATCGCCTTCGGCATACATTACACCTGTTGGAATCCATTGGAATTTAGTACCAGTTCCATCACCAGCGTGGAAGCCAACTAAATTATCATCTAGGATATGATAAATACCATCATTACCAGTAACGTAGTGAATTGATGTATTACCACCACCATTAGCAAAGTATGAAGCATTTGCAGCACCATCAGCTGTTTTACTCATGTTACCAGTATAGTGAACAGTAATAAATTCCGTTGATGTCTTTGTGCCGCCATGATTACTACTAATGCCAGCTTGAACTGCTTCATAAGTTGTATCAACTTTATATTCTTCAAATAGCATCTTATTTACACTACCTGTGATATCGGCATAATATGAAGGAGTACCTGCACCAATACCTAAACCATATTGAATATAAACATTATTTTCATTAGCTTCAATAACCTTTTGCATTTGGCTACTTACATTATTAGGTAGAACAGTTACAAAGAATTCAAATTCTTCACTATTATCATCTAAAACAGCTTTAATGCTAGCAACACCACTAGCAACACCGGTTACAATACCATTATTAACGGTTGCAACACCCTCATTGGCACTTTCCCAGTGATATGCTTTGTTTTGTTTATCACGACCAATGTATTGAGCATTTAAAGTAATCGTTTCTCCCACTGCAACATATGAAGTACTTTCATAGCTTACTTCAAAATGACCTGGTGAATAAACAACGATTGTATAAGATTTAACTACTGAAGGAGTTAATACTGATGAAATATTTAAAGTAACCGTACCTTCTTTATAAGTTGTTAACTTACCATCCGATGAAACTGATAAAACAGATGGATCACTTGATCTAAATTTAACCCGTTTGTTACCTGCATCAGCTGGTAAAACTTCCCAAGTTAGGGTATGTGTAGCAAATCTTTCAAGTTCAGTCACGCTATTTTGAACTACGATGTCACTAACAGGTGTTAATGCAATCCATTTAGCATAAACAGTAGTATCAGCAGTAACATTAATTGAAGTGATGGCACTGCCATTAAATTCTGGATTATCATACCATCCACCAAACTTATAGTTTTGGCGATAAGGCTCATTTAATAATACTCTTGGTTGTGAAAGATCAACATTCTTTGTTTTTTGAACAGTATTTAGATAGTAGTTCCAGAAACCATTTTGTAAATCATATTCTGAATAGTCAGCTGAAACGTAAGTAACATTTGAATCAATCACACCGCCTCTTAAGAAGGCTCTGAATTCGTATGAAACTTGATATTTATAGTTATCATCAGCTTTATTAAAACTATCTGCTGAGCTGCAACTAAGTAGAGCTCTTAAAGCAGGACGATTTTTAACCCCACCAACAGCAGCTAAATATTCAACTAACCAACTCCATTTTGCTTTATATGAGCCTGAATAGAAGAATAAATGGAAGTTTGCGGCTTCCCAAGCACCAGTTGGAACAGTACCAACGGTATAACTTTTACCTGTATAACGATTATAGTCATAAAGAAGGGCTGATACGACGCTATCGTAATCACGATATTCCCAGTTACCGCCATCTAATTCATAAGTTAAAACAGCTACTTCACAACTTGTATAAGTTGCTATATAAGTTACATTTTCATTCAATGCCGTAATCTCCTTATCCCATCCAGCAAATGTATAAACAGTTGTACCTTCTTTTGCTCTTTGTGGGTCTTCTGGTGCCGTAATTGTACTACCTTCAGCACCATGACCTTCTTTTAGAACGGTACCATCATAATCTAAAAATTGATAAGAATATCCCTTTTCATATTTAGCATGTAGTTCAATACTTGAACTAGGCATCTTTTCTAAATCAAATAAGAAATTACCATCAAACCAGCCAAGGAAAAAATATCCTTCAATTTCAGCAGGGGTTGGATAATTAATTAAATCACCTTTATTATAATATTGTTTTTCAATTTGTTTACCATTTTGATCATAGTAAGTAATTGTTAGTTTACCTTCATTGTCATCAGGGGCAGGTTCATCGCCACCACCACCACTAAATGAACAAGCAGTTAAACTAAAGAATAATAATAAAACAATTGTCCAAAGTAAACCTTTTTTCATTTTTAACTCCTTTTTAATAAGCATTTTGATAAATTTTTAAAACATCTTCATATTCTAAATCAGTAATACCTAAAACAGATGCCGTTTTATTTTGGGTTGCTGATAAAGCCAATTTAGGTAAATCTTCTTCCTTTATGCCAAACTCTCTTAAAGAATGTGGCATTTCTAAAGAAACGAAGTAAGAACGTATATATTTAATACCGTCTAGAGCATTAGCAAGTTCATCTCCGGTATCTTTGATGCCAAGGGCATTAACCGCAAAATCACTAAATAGCTTAGTATGATTTGGTATCATTTCTTCTGCCCAAACAGGGAACAATACCGCAAGACCGGCGCCATGGGCAACACTTGGATAAAAACCGCTAACTTCATGCTCTAATTTATGAACAGTGAAGAACATTTTAATGCCAAGGCCCGTTAAACCATTATGCGATAAGCTACTAGCTAGCATAATTTGAGCTCTGGCATCATAATTAGTTGGATCATTAAAGCATACTAATCCATTGTCAATTACTGTTTTAATTAAGCCATTAGCCATACTTCTTGTAAGTGGTGCATTATCATAAGTAAGATATCGTTCAAAAGTATGCATTAGGATATCTACTACGCCACAAGCCGTTTGGTATTTACTAACTGAATAAGTAAGTTCAGGATTTAAGAATGCCCACTTAGGTCTAATTAAATCGCTATTGAAGCCTCTCTTTAAGTTATTCTCAGGATTTGAAATAACACAAGAATTGCTAAGTTCTGATCCAGCCGCACTAATGGTTAAGATGCATGCTAAATCAAGTGTAGTTTTAACAATTTCTTTATGCATCGAGTATTCCCATGGGTCAACATCTGAAGTTGAAGCAACCGCGATTAGTTTTGCGGAATCAATAACTGATCCACCACCGCAAGCAACAACTGCATCAATGCCTTTTTCTTTAACGAGAGCTACACCTTTACGGACTAAATCAATTTTTGGATTGGCTTCAACGCCACCTAATTCAAATACTTCAAGGCCAGCATCTTTTAGCGTTGTCATTAGCCTTTCATATAAACCATTTTTGAAAATACTTCCCTTCCCATAATGGAAAAGAATACGCTTGTGACCAGCATCTTTTAATACTTGGCCAAGTTTGGCCTCAACGCCTTTACCAAAATAGATTTTAGTTGGTGATTGAAATTCAAAATTTAACATCGACTAAATCCTTTCAATCGTTTTAATAGTAATAACCGGATATGGAAAATCTGATAATGAGCCATCGACATAAACCTTAGGCGAAGCCGCAATCTCTTTAACAACTTGCAAACTAGCATTATCTAGAACTTTACCAAAAGCTGCATAATTACCATCAAGATGTGGTGCATCATCGCTACAAATAAAGAATTGAGCTGAACCACTATCTGGGTTATTAGCACGGGCCATTGATAATACTCCCGCAACATGCTTAATATTATTTTCCACGCCGTTACTGCTAAATTCACCTTTAATTGTCGCTTGTGGTTCTTTTTGCATGATTGTTCTGCCATCTTCACTCATATAATAGCCACCAGCTTGAATCATAAAGCCATCAATGATTCTGTGGAATACGACGCCATCATAATAATGTTGATCAACAAGCTTTAAAAAATTATTAACGCTGATTGGTGCAACATTTGGATATAATTCTAAATTGATCTTTCTACCATCAGTTAACTCAATACATACTTGATTACTATCAATATTAGACACTTCTTCTTGTCCTTTCTTATCTTTACAACTATTTAAAGTACATAATCCTATTAGTAATATTAGAATGATTAATAGTTTATTACGCATTATACATCACTCATATTCAAGAATGGCAAAACTGTTTCAATCTTTTCCACAATCTCACCATAGATTAAATTATCACTTTCAATACCCTTTAAATGCATTACTTCAATGACTTTAACTTTCATCAGTCTAGCCGCATTCAATATTAGTAGGGCATCGCCAGATACTTGATGTTCAACACCTTTTAATTTATCGACTTCACCTGAATGACCATCCCCAATTTGTAAGGCAATATCTCTTTGATATTTTGATAAAGCAGAGACGCCAATAATATCACCTTTTAGAATTTTATTGCCAGTTACACTTTGTGCACCAAGTAATAATAATACTTTATCATAATCAACTTGCATTGCCCATGCACAGGTCATACAATATTTTTGGTTATTCCGCACAAAACCGACAACATTAACACTATGATTAAAAGCCATAAATGACATAATTATTTACCTTCTATTTCTTTGCCTTGTTTAATGAATACATCGAGTTTATTATATGGAATTTGAATACCGGTTTCATTAAATTTAAGCTTAATTAATTCTAATAGATCGAAACGCACATCCCAATACTCCGCATTCTTGCACCAAGCCCGCACAATAATATTTTGGGCACTATCACCATATTCACTCAAACGAACCGTTGGAGCAGGTTTTAGCTCAACGCCTTGGTGTTCATCTAATACTGTTAGAATAGCTTGTTGAGCTTGATAGAAGTCTGATTCATAAGAAATAGGAACTACCAAGTCGATTCGGCGTAGATCTTTTTGTGAATAATTAATAATATTACCATTAGCTAAATTACCATTTGGAAGCATGGCAACGCGGTTATCTGGCGTTCTAACATAAGTATAGAACAAGTGAATATCTTCAACTGTTCCCATCACGTTTTGAGCTTCAATAAAGTCATCAATTTTAAATGGACGCATAATCAGTAGTATAACACCGCCCGCAAAGTTCGATAAACCACCTTGTAAAGCAAGACCAATTGCTAAACCAATTGAAGTAACAAGAGCTCCAATGGCAGCCGAATCAATCCCAATAAAGCTTAGGAAAACGCCAAAGAAAACAATCTTTAATGCAATACGAATAATTCTAACAAAAACAATGGATGCTGTTTTGTCTGCATTTTTTTCTGTAAGACGTCTATTAATTCTTTTCGTTACAAAATTAATAATTTTAAAAATAATAATTAATAAGATGATACCGATAATCAAACGAATTCCTTGGTTAAGACACCAGTTAACAATTTTGGCCCAAATGTCTTCCCAAGTAATATCTTCAAAAGACTTAATTTGATTTTCTGTAACAACTTCATCAGCTAAAAATTTCATAATTGGCTCCTATATACATCTCTTATTATACCAAAAAGAGCCTTAAATAAAAAGAAAAGTGCTAACTAATAGCACTAATTCCCATAAATGTATTGGACAACTTCTACTTCAACGGCTGTCGTAGTTGCATTATATGAACCACGTTTAATATTGTATACGATCACATCACCAATTTCTAAATTCAAGTTATTGAAGAAATTAGTAACATCTTGTGCATCATTAATCGTAGTTAGACTAACATTTTGTTTACTATGGTCTTGATAATGAACATCAACCGATACTAGAATATCTTGAAGCTGTAATTTGCCATAGCAGCTACCATTTGGATCAATGGCACTAGCATAAACAACTTTGTAAGTTGTACTAAAGAAGCCACCTGTTCGGTAATAACCATTCGAGAATGTGACACCTAAATTATAGCGTCCTTCAACATAACCTTTGGTGATTAAACCTTGCGCAATTGATTTTGCGGTATTAGCAGGAATTGCAAAGGCTAGACCTTCAACACCGGTTGCACTAAATTTAGCATTGACAATGCCAATTAATTGACCATCGATATTAAATAAGCCACCACCTGAATTACCTGAATTGATCGCCGCATCCGTTTGAATAAGGTCACGGTTATACCCATCATCGGTTTGAATAATCCGGTTAGTATTTGAAATAATACCAACTGTGACTGTTCCACTTAAAGTACCTAATGGATTACCAATCGCTATGGCGGTTGAGGCAAGCGTTACTTTTTGTGAATCATCGATAAATGTAGCTATTGTAAGACCGGTTTTTTCAATACAAATAACCGCGATATCACTTACCGCATCCCCACCTACTACCTCTGCTTGGTAAACTGAAGTATCAGATAGCGTAACTGATAGCGTATTTGCCCCTTCAATTACATGGAAGCATGTAATAATATAAGTCTTATCTTCGCTTTCACCGATGATAACTCCACTACCACTACTTGTCCCATTTGTAAGACGCGCATTAATAACAACCACTGTATCATAAACCCGACGTACCACTTCTTCAACAGTTGATGCTGAATGTTCAACAGTTGACTCTTGAATCGTTACATTTTGTGATGTATAATTATTCCCATTTTGATTATTTTGATTGTTTGTTTTACTTGTTGATGTAATATTAACAAATGAACATGAAGCAAGCACAAATAACATAAATAGTGTAAATAATAAATAAGAAATCTTTTTCATTGTTAAAACCTCCTAATAAAGACAATTTCATTATAGAATAGTAACCTTAAATGAACTTTAAAAACAAGGCAATAATCATTCCAATTGCTAAATATGGTCCAAATGGAAACATTTGTCTTCTTCTTTTCCTAACGACTATTTCCACAAATATTGCAGTTAAGGAAGCAATAAAAAGACTAATGCAAGCATTTGTTAAGCTCATATAAAGAGCATAACCAAATAATAATTTTAGATCACCATAACCTATTGCTTCAATCCCTTTTTTCTTGTGGTAGAATAAATTTAATAATACTAAAAGTAGAACAAAAACAATTGAAGCAATTATATTATAATAGTCTAATTGATGTTTAAAAAGCATCTTAAGAGCTACTAAAATAAGTAAAAACAAATTCAATAAATCCGGAATGATGAGCATTTTCTCATCAACAAACCAAATAATGATTAGAGTTGCGACAAACAAAATATCTAATATCAAAAAGATATCAAAGCCATATAATAGTAATAGTAAAAGCATCGTAAAGAGGATTAAACCACTTAATAATCCAAAGTGCTTAGCAGTTACTAGGTCATCTTCTTTTAAATATAAATGTAAAACTATTTGCGATAAACCACTAATTAGGAAACCAATTAATAGCCATAATAATAGTTCTTTTAGCAAATCATCACTCCTTCAATCAAAAGACGAAAGCTTAATGCTTTCGCCTATCAATACTAATTAGCTACAATATTAACTAATTTACCAGGGACAACAATTACTTTACGAATTGTAAGTCCTTTAGTTAATTCAATTATTTTTGGTAAAGCTAAAGCTGCTTTTTCAATGTCTTCTTTTGAAGCATCAGGTTGAACCATGACTTTATCTCTTAATTTGCCATTAACTTGGACAACAACAGTTAACATGTCATCAGCAGTCTTTGCTTCATCAAAGCTTGGCCACTTACTGTAGACAATAAAGTCATCCTTTTTAAGAGCAACTTGCCATAATTCTTCTGTAATATGTGGGGCAATTGGATTTAGTAATTGTAAGAATCCTTCTAAGTAACCCCGATTAATTTGTTTAACTTTATAAGCTTCATTGATGAAAATCATCATTTGAGCAATTGCGGTGTTAAAGTGTAATAGCGTATAGTCTTCAGTTACTTTCTTAACTGTTTGATGATATACCTTTTCTAGTTCTGGAGTAGGCGTATCAACAATTTCACAGCCCTCCGTATAAAGACGCCATACGCGGTCTAAGAAACGACGAGCACCTTCAACACCTTGCATTGACCAAGGTTTCATGGCTTCAAGTGGTCCCATAAACATTTCATACACTCTTAATGTATCAGCACCCCAATTTTCAACGATATAATCAGGATTAATAACATTGCCTCTTGATTTACTCATCTTTTGACCATCAGTACCAAGAATCATACCTTGATTAAATAGTTTTTGGAATGGTTCTTTTGTTTTAACAACACCGCAGTCATATAATACTTTATGCCAGAATCTTGCATATA
>DBWF01000006.1:44623-45939 GCA_002308275.1 Caryophanales bacterium UBA1245
ACCTTTTCTTGCACCTTAGGATCACTTAAAGGTAAAATATGACCATTTTCTTTTAGTAAATAGCCGATATAATACCAGCATGAACCTGCCCATTGAGGCATTGTATTAGTTTCCCGGCGACCTTTGACACCATCACTACGTACAACTTCAAGCCATTCTTTTGCATTAGCAAGTGGGCTTTCACCAGTGCCAGATAGTTTCAAGCCTTTAATCTTTGGTAATTCTAAAGGTAATTCATCTTCATCTAAAACGGAAATCGTACCATCTTCCCAGTGAATAACCGGGAATGGTTCGCCCCAATAACGTTGACGAGAGAAAATCCAGTCTCTTAAACGATAATTAACTGATTCTTCCCCAATACCTTTTTCTTGTAAGAAAGCAATCATCTTCTTAATAGCATCTTCTTTATTCAAACCATTTAAGAATTCCGAATTGATATGGGTGCCATCTTGGGTCCAGGCACTCTTTTCTAAATCAAAGTTTGGATCATCACTAGCAAGCACTTGAATGATTGGTAGACCAAACTTTTTAGCAAAGTCATAATCGCGTTCATCATGCGCAGGAACGGCCATAATAGCACCAGTTCCATAGCTTGATAATACGTAGTCCGCAATCCAAATTGGAAGCTTTTGATTATTGGCGGGGTTAATTGCATAAGCACCAGTGAAGACACCAGTCTTATCTTTATTAACTTCAGTTCGGTCAAAATCACTCTTACTCTTAGCAAGTTCGATGTAGGCTTTGACTTCTTCTAAATGTTCAGGGGATGCAATCTTTAATACAAGTGGATGTTCAGGAGCTAAAACACAGTAAGTAGCCCCAAACAAAGTATCAGCACGAGTTGTAAAGACGGTAAAGGCATCACTTGATCCATCAACCTTAAAATCAATTAAAGCACCAACTGATTTACCAATCCAGTTGCGTTGCATATTTTTAATATATTCTGGCCAGTCTAATAAATCGAGGTCTTGAAGTAAACGCTCAGCGTAATTAGTAATCTTTAATACCCATTGTTTCATTGGTTTTTTAACAACCGGATAATTACCTCTTTCACTAACCATTTTACCATCAATGTTTAATACTTCTTCATTAGCTAGTACAGTACCTAGACCATCGCACCAGTTAACTTCAATATTTTTGATCTCCGCTAAACCTTTTTTATATAATTGGATGAAAATCCATTGTGTCCAGTGATAATATTCTTTATCACAAGTGGCAATTTCTCTATCCCAGTCATAAGATAAGCCTAACATATGAAGTTGATTTTTGAATGTTTGAATATTGTGACGCGTGAATTCATCCGGATCATTACCAGT
>DBWF01000006.1:45956-46090 GCA_002308275.1 Caryophanales bacterium UBA1245
AAGGCATCCCATCCCATTGGGTGCATAACATTAAAGCCTTGCATTCTCTTGAAACGTGATACGATGTCGGTTGCGGTATAGCCTTCTGGATGTCCAACATGAAGCCCTACGCCACTTGGATATGGGAACATATC
>DBWF01000034.1 GCA_002308275.1 Caryophanales bacterium UBA1245
CAAAACAATGAATAGGTTTGTCATTTGGTTCACTAAGATAACAGGTGCACCAATTTGCTGGTTCTATTTCAAAAAGAAAATCTATTATCAAAACAAGAAAAAACAATCGCGCCGGATTAAAGGTCCGGCCATCATTGTATCTAATCATACATCAGTCTATGATTATGCATTGTATTTATATGTTTTCTTTGGCCGGTGTATTAGAACGCTAATGGCCGAACTCTTATTCGAAAAGAATAAGTTTCTTAAATGGTTCTTAAAACGCATGGGTGGTATTAGAGTTGATCGTAACAATTACGACTTTGACTTTATGGGCGAAGCCATTAAATGCTTAGATAAACGACAAGTCGTTTTAATCTTCCCTGAAAGTAGAATTCCTCAGGAAGGTGAAGCAACTCCACTTGAGTTTAAACCAAGTTTTATCTATGTTGCTTTAGAGTCGGGTGCTCCGATTATTCCTGTCTATACAAATGGCGAGTATAATAAAAAGGGCAAACGGGCAAGAGTTGTGATCGGCGAAGCTATCGATTTAAGAGAAGTCTTAGGCGAAGCTGAACCTAACAAAGAAAACATTGAGATGCTAGCTAACATGGTTCGTGAAAGAGTCATTAAGTTGGGAGAAACATTAAATGAAGAAAAAACAGCGTAAATTATTTTTCGATTTTCGTTATTTCTTTTATGATTTTGTTAAAATCACGGGTGTTATCCCTCAATGGATTTATCTAAAGATAAAGAAACGTTACTTAAATGGTAAACGTCCAAAACATTTATATAGAGGACGCTTCTTAATCGTTAGTAATCATATGTCAATGGCTGATTCGATTATTATGCAGTTTACTTTCTTTTGGCGTCGGGTTAGTATTATGAGTACAATCGATTTGTATCATAATCCTAAATGGGGTAAATTCTTTACCAAGATGCGTTGTATCTTTGTTGATAAGAGTAATCCATCAATGAAACAATTTAAAGAAATCAGTGAAGTCTATAATCGTGGCCATGTTGTTGGGATGTTTCCAGAAGGAACCATCACCACAACCGAAGCCCATACCGAATACAAAGATGGCTCAGTAATGGTTGCCATTCTTAATGATTGTCCAATCATTCCAATGTACATTCACCCAAGAGAAAACTGGCACCAAAGACACTTAGTTATTGTGGGTGACCGGATTGATTATCATGATTATGTTAAATCAAAAATGCCAACCCTAGAGGAAATCAAAAAAGTAACAGCGGTTGTTAACGAAAAAGAACTTGAATTAGCAGAATATGCTGAAAAGTTATTAGCAAGAAGGTGTAAAAAATGAGTGAACAAGAAATTATTATTAAATTAAATGATATATTTGAAGCAATTAATGGTGAAAAATTACCAACTGAGCAATTAGTTCCATCAATTAGATTAAAAGAAGATTTAGGTATTAATTCGATTGGTTTAATTTACTTTGTGGTTGGGATTGAAGAGACATTTGGAATAAAGATGGATAATGTTTCTTTTAATACTTTTGCTACGCTAGGCGATGTTATTAATTTTATAAAGGAAAATCTTTAATGAGTAAATGGGAAATGTTAGATCCAACTCCAGGTGATCATATCCGGGTTAAGACTGGATCTTTGTATCACCATGGTATTTATATCGGCGATGATAAAGTTATTCAATTCGGTCATCCGCTTAATTTTTTAACGGCTGCAAGCGAAATTAAAGTAATTGAATCACCAATCGAAGATTTCTTACATGGTGGCTTCTTAGAAGTCTGTGTTTATGATCGTAAGGAGCGCAAAAGCAAAAGAAGTCCTGAACAAATAATTGAAACTGCTAAAAGCCATCTTGGCGAAGGTGGTTACCATATTAAAAATAATAATTGTGAACACTTTGCTAATGAATGTGTTTTTGGGATTCGCTTTAGTGAACAAGCGGATAATATCCACAAAACAATGATTGAAATGCTAAATAAGGAGACTAAGTAATTAGTCTCCTTTTGGTTTAATTGACTATTTTCGCAAATAAGAGTATAATAGATATAGAAAAAAAGAGGTGTTATAATGACGCTTGCTGAATTAAAAATTGGATCGAGTGCTATTATTGTTAAAGTTAATGGCGAACGTGATTTAAGACAACATTTCTTAGATATGGGTTTAATCCCTGGTGCTAAAGTAAAACTCTTAAAATATGCACCAATGGGTGACCCAATGGAATTATTAATTCATGGCTATCAATTGACATTAAGAATTGCAGATGCAAAGAATATTGAAATCAGTTTAGATGAAGCGCCTGAAGAAGTTGATACCCCAATTGAAAAAGTTGTTGGTATTCACCACCCAGGTCTTGGTGAAGAAGGTATTTATCATAATAAGGAAGATGAAAATCCGCTTCCAAAAGGAACTGTATTATCATTTGCTTTAGCTGGTAATCAAAACTGTGGTAAGACTACTCTATTTAATGCCCTAACTGGTGCTAATCAACATGTTGGTAATTTTCCAGGGGTAACAGTTGACAGGAAGAGTGGTGCTATTAAAGGAGAAGCTGATACCGTTGTTACCGATTTACCTGGTATCTATTCACTTTCTCCATATAGTCCCGAAGAAATTATTTCAAGAGAATTTGTTTTAAATGAAAAACCATCAGGTATTATTAATATAGTTGATGCTACTAATATTGAACGTAATTTATATTTAACCCTTCAATTAATGGAACTAGATGTTCCAATGGTATTAGCTATTAATATGATGGATGAAATCCGCAATAATGGGGGCACAATTCGGGTTAACCTTCTAGAAGAATTACTTGGTATTCCAGTAGTACCGATTGCAGCGGCGAAGAATGAAGGGGTTGACGAAGTAGTAAAGCACGCCATGCACGTTGCTAAATACCAAGAAAAACCACTTCGGAATGATTTCTGTCCAGCAGGTGAGGCTGGTGGGGCTGTTCATAGATGTATCCATGGTATTATGTCTTTGATTGAAGACCACGCGAAAGTTGCTGGCATACCAGTAAGGTTTGCGGCTACAAAACTAATTGAAGGCGATCAACTAGTTCTAGAGGCTCTTAAATTAGAACAAAACGAAAAAGAAATGATTGAACATATCATTGTTCAAATGGAAGAAGAACGTGGACTGGACCGGGCTGCTGCGATTGCAGATATGCGATATGCGTTTATTCTATCACTTTGTAAGAAAACAGTTGTTAAACCAGTTGAAAGTAAAGAATATCTTAGAAGTCAAAAAATCGATAAGCTTCTAACCGGTAAGTATACGGCCATCCCAATGTTTATTCTCATTATGGGATTGATCTTTTTCTTGTCGTTTTTTCTCATTGGCGGTAATTTGCAAGAATTATTATCAAGAGGAATAGATGCTTTAGCCAATCTAACCGAGAACGCGATGACTAAGGGTGGCGTAAATGAAGTCATTAAGTCATTTATCATTAAAGGTATCTTTAATGGTGTCGGAAGTGTATTATCTTTCTTACCAATTATTATTGTATTATTCTTCTTTTTATCACTACTAGAAGATAGTGGCTATATGGCAAGAATTGCCTTTGTAATGGATAAACCACTTCGTAAAATTGGTTTATCAGGAAGAAGTATTGTTCCACTTTTAATTGGCTTTGGATGTTCTGTCCCTGGTATTATGGCCAATCGCACAATTCCAAGTGCGAAAGACCGTAAGATGACCATTCTTTTAATACCATTTATGAGTTGTACCGC
>DBWF01000053.1 GCA_002308275.1 Caryophanales bacterium UBA1245
TATTTTGTACTTGACATAGGGAGTACTTTACACAATAGTGAATAGGATTTTTATTTTTTATAGAGATGCTTTAAAGCCTAAATCATTAATAGCTTCAACTATTTTTTTAGACGCAAGCTCTTTCTTTAATTCAATTACTGCTTGAGCTTTTTCTAAAGAAACAGATGCCTTTTTGATTTCTTTAAAGCCCTTTAGAACATTTTCAACTCTTTTAACACAGCCACCGCAGTGCATTCCTTCAATTTTAATAACTAATTCAGTTGGTTGTTTCATCTTTATTTTCCTTCTTTCTAATTAATTTAAATAAGCATAAAGCATTGACAATAACACATAAACTACTACAAGTCATACCAAGACTGGCGAGCATTGGATTAAGAGTGAGCCCGTAGCCGCTCAATAATCCAATCGCAATTGGAATCATTAAGAGATTATAGAAGAAAGCCCAGAAGAGGTTTTCTTTAATATTGATCATTGTCTTAAGTGAGGCATCGATTAAGTATACTAAGTCACTTAAGTCATTTTTCATTAGGATGACATCGGATGCATCAGATGCAATATCAGTTCCGCTTTTGATACTAACACCAATGGTGCTTTTAGCAAGAGCTGGTGCATCATTAATACCATCACCAACCATCATTACTCGATGGCCTTCACTAAGAAGTCCTTCAACAACCCCAATTTTTTCACTTGGTAGGACATTACTCTTAACATTTTTAATACCAAGTTTAGTTGCAACGAGGGTTGCGGCTTGGTTATTATCACCAGTCAGCATAATGACTTCGATGCCTTTATTTTGTAAAGTCTGAATAATCGAATAAGCACTATCTCTAATAACGTCATTAATACCTATTAAGTTAGTAATCTCTCCATCAACAATCGTATAGACAATGGTGTTACCAGCTTCAAGAAGTATGTTTTCTTGTTCTTGGTATGGATTATCAATGTTATAATGAGTGAGTATTTTAGCATTACCCATCATAACTTGATGACCATCGATAACGCCACTTAGCCCCATACCAGGAATAGTGTTGATATCAGTTGCTTCCATTAAAGTAATTTGCTTTTCTTTAGCATAGTTTACAAAGCAACTAGCAATTGGATGGGTTGATTTAGCTTCTAGGGAGCAAGCATAGGTCATCATATTTGGTACAAATTCAAAGTTACTAGCAATTTGTAATTTACCACAAGTTAGGGTACCAGTCTTATCAAAGATAACCGTATCAATTTTATAAGCTTGTTCTAAAGTTGTACTCTTTTTAACTAAAATACCGCCACGGGCTAAGATTCCTTCTGAAATAACAATCGCAAGTGGGGTTGCAAGTCCTAGCGCACAAGGACAAGCGACAACTAAGACACTAACAAAAGCATTCATGGCATTAGAAAGTGGATACTTAAACATCAGATAGCCACAAAAACTAATGATGGCAATTGCGATAATGGTTGGTACAAAGAAGAGGCTAATCCGGTCCGCGATTCTTGAAATTTTAGCTTTGGTATTAGTAGCACTAACAACAAGGCGGACAATTTCGGAAATGGTTGAATCTTTACCAATCGCTTTAGCAAGGTATGTGATTTCACCATTTAAGATAATGGATCCAGCGACTACTTTATCACCAGCTTGTTTTTTAACGGGTTTACTTTCGCCTGTTAGGAAGGCTTCATCAATGTGGCAACTACCACTTTCAACTACACCATCTACCGCAATCCGTTCCCCCGTAAGCCCTACTAGTGCTTGATCTATCTCAACTTCATCAATGGTGATTTCTTTAATTTCACCATTCTCTTTGATTTTGGCAAATTGTGGTGTTATTTGAACGAGTTCACGGATGGCATCTTTGGTTTTTTCTTTAGCCTTCATATCGATAAAACGACCAATCTTGACAAAGACAATAACCATTGCTATCGATTCAAAATAGAGTCCCATTAATTCTTGTTTAACATTTAAGATAAATAAGAGCCAGTTAATAAAACTATAAGTAAAACTAGCAATTACCCCAATGGTAATTAGGGTATCCATATTAGGACTTAAATAGATGATATTTTTGATACCATTTTTAAAGATTGACCAGCCATATATAAAATAAGGAATGACTAAGATAATCATCACAATACCAAAAAGAAGTGGATTGTGCATCTTAGATAAGAAGTGAATCATCGGAAGTCCTAGCATTTCCCCCATCGCAATATACATTATTACTACACTCAAAGAAGCAAAAATGATTAGCCATTTAAGTTCATTCTGGTAATACTTTTTATCGTTTTGAATTTGGTAAATACCTTCTGGGATAAAGCCGGCTTTAGTTATAAAGTCATTTAAGTCGCTTAGTTTAAGCGTATCTTCATAGTCAATTGATACACAAGCGAGGACTAGATTGACAGAGGCATTAATGATGCCCGGCTGTTTTTGTAAATACTTTTCAAGTGAGTTAGAACAAGCACTACAGCTCATACCACCCACTTGTAACGTAATATTTTTCATATTATCACCATTATTATTATACTATATTTAGGCCTTTTTTTGATATAAATTACTTTTATTATTATGAAAAAGATAATTGATTTGTGATATAATAATAAAGAGGTATTAGAGAAATGTATAAAAAGAATCAACCAACATCCTATACTTTAGGAATCACTTTAACTATTGAACTATTAAAAACACATCCTGAATTGGTTAAAATGATTTATTGTCACCCTGAATATACTGGTGAAGGGCTGGAAAAAATCATTGAATTAGTATATGCAAATGGTATTAAAATGACAGTTGGAACAAAGATTTTCAACACTTTATCCCAAAAAGAAAACTGTTATGTCATTGGAGAATTTACTAAATTTGACAATCCAATTGTTAAAGAAAACAACCATTTAGTCTTAGTTAATCCAAGCGATGCGGGGAACATGGGAACGATTATGCGGAGTGCAGTGGGCTTTGGTTTTAATGATTTAGTCATCATTACACCAGCGGTTGATCACTATAATCCGAAGGTTGTTAGATCTTCAATGGGGGCAATGTTTCACTTAAGAATTAGTACTTATGAGTCATTTGAAGCTTATTTGAATGACAATTTACCACACGACTATTTCCCATTTATGCTTAAAGCAAAGGCTCCTTTAAACTGGGAATTCATCCCAAGAAGTACTAAACCTGTTACTTTAATCTTTGGTAATGAAGCGACCGGCTTACCAGATTCATTTTTAAATGTGGGTACACCGCTCATTAT
>DBWF01000041.1:0-5087 GCA_002308275.1 Caryophanales bacterium UBA1245
GGATTAAAGATGCCTGAAGGGATACATCTTAAGGCATACTTCTCATTATTAATTGTTATGGTGTGCCCCGCATTATTCCCGCCTTGGCTTCTAACTACCACATCAGCCTGCTGAGCAAAGTAATCGGTAATTTTACCTTTACCTTCATCGCCCCATTGGCTTCCTTCAATTACTAAAGTCGACATAGATACCTCCTAAGTATTAATCAGTATTTTTGATACAACTATGAATAAATTCTCTAAACAGTGGATGAGGTCTATTTGGTCTTGATAAAAACTCAGGATGGAACTGGCATCCGACAAAGAATGGATGATTCTCTAATTCTACAATTTCTACTAAGTTTTGTTTTAAATTAACACCCACTACTTTTAAGTCTTTACTTAAGACACCTAAGTAGTCATTGTTAAATTCATAACGATGCCGGTGACGTTCTTTAATATCTGAACAGCCATAAGCTTCATATACTTTGCTTCCCTCTTCTAGGTGGCAATCATATAGGCCAAGTCTTAATGTACCACCCATATTGATACCATCATATTGGTCAGGTAGAAGGTAGATGATTGGGTCTTTGGCGGCTGGATTGATTTCGGTAGAATCAGCTTCACTGTATCCACAAACATTTCTAGCATATTCAATACATGCTAGTTGCATGCCATAACAAATACCAAGTAGTGGTATTTTGTTAATTCTAGCATATTTAATAGCACTTATTTTACCAGCTGAACCGCGTTTGCCAAAGCCACCTGGAATCAAAACACCATCCATTCCTTGTAATACTTCACTGACATTTTCATCAGTAATGGTATTAGCATCAATATAGTGAACGATGACTTTCTTTAAATAATAATAGCCGGCTGATTTTAATGCTTCACTAACCGAAATATACGCATCATGTAATTGGACATATTTACCAACTAAGCCAATATGAACTTCTTCTTTAGATGCTTTAATTCTGGCTATCATTTCATTCCATTCACGCATATCAGCTTCTGGGCAATCTAGGTGAAAGTGTTTAACAATAATATCATCGATATGTTGGTTATGTAGACTATTAGCTACATTAAACAAAATCTTTTCATCTTTAGCAACGATTACCGCATCTTCTTTAACATCGCAGAAAAGAGCAATCTTTTCTTTGTGTGATTCACTAATTTCAACTTCGGTTCTTAAAATAATAATATCTGGTTGAATACCAATACTTTTTAGTTCTTTAACCGAATGCTGGGTAGGTTTAGTTTTAATCTCATCAGCTGCTCTTAAATATGGTACTAATGTATTGTGAATATACATTGTATTTTCATAACCAAAATCTCTTCTAGTTTGTCTGATAGCTTCTAAAAAAGGAAGTGATTCAATATCACCAACAGTGCCACCAATTTCGGTGATAATAACATCAGCACCTGATTCTTTTTCAGCTTTTAATAATTGGTTCTTTATTTCATTCGTAATATGGGGAATAACTTGAACAGTTGCCCCTAGATATTCACCTTTACGTTCTTTATTAATAACGGAGCGATAGATCTTACCCGTTGTGATATTACTTCTTTTACTTAAGTTTTCATCAATAAATCTTTCATAGTGACCTAAGTCAAGATCGGTTTCTGCCCCATCATCGGTGACGAAAACTTCACCATGTTGATAAGGAGACATCGTTCCTGGGTCAACATTGATGTATGGGTCAAACTTTTGCATGAAAACTTTAAGTCCCCTGTTTTTTAGAATTCGACCAATGCTTGCGGCGGCGATTCCTTTTCCCAAAGAGGATACCACACCACCAGTTACAAATATAAATTTTGCCATAATCTTCACCTAAATTGAAAATAATAATGCACTATAGTTTGGAAGTGGCCATACGCTTTCAGCGCATAGTTCTTCTGATGCATCAATACTTTCTCTTAATTTATTCATTAATACTTTAATGACATCACAAATATAGCGAGCCTTTTCATAGCCTTCTTTTGTTTTAACAGTCTTTAATTCTTCTTCTAATGCTTCAACATCTTGATAGATAGCTTCACTTAAACAATCTAGTTTATCAATAACACTTAGTTCATACTTAAACTTCTTATTAAGACCAATATCTTGTTTTAATTTAACTTCTTTAGCCATCTCTGTTTGATATTTAGTAATGGTTGGTAAGTATAGTTTTCTTGCCATATCAATCATGGTTGTGGCTTCAATTAACATTGATTTAGAATAGTTTTCTAATTGAATATTATATCTAGCTTCGGCTTCGGCATGTGAAAAGACATGCGTAGCTAAAAACATCTTAATATTCTTTTCAGCGATTAAGTATGGAAGACAGTCTGGAGCTGAAGGTAGATTTAATAATCCTCTTTTTTTAGCTTCACTAGTCCACCCTTCACCATAACCATTGCCATTAAAGATAATCCGTTTATGATTGTTATATTCTTCCTTAATAATTTCATGGACACACTTAGCTACATCCTCAGCTTTTTCTAGCTTTTCAGCAAATCCCGCTAAGATATAAGCAACAGCTGAATTTAGCATAATGTTGGTACAAGAAATTGAATTTGATGAACCTAGCATTCTAAATTCAAACTTATTACCAGTAAAAGCAAATGGTGATGTTCTATTACGGTCCGTACTATCTTTAACAAATTCGGGAATTGAATTAACACCAAATTCGATCGTTTTATTCTTTCGTTCGCTCAACGTGCTATCACAAGCAATCGCATCTAGAATTTCGGTTAATTCTTCACCTAAAAACATTGATACGATCACAGGAGGCGCTTCATTACCACCTAAACGGTTATCATTAGAAGCGGTTGCTACACTTACTCTTAATAAGTCTTGATACTCATCAACGGCTTTGATAATTGAGGTTAAGAAGAGATAGAAGATAAGATTTTCTTTTTCATTTTTACCAGGAGATAAAAGATTATATCCTTCTTCAGTAGCAAGTGACCAGTTATTGTGTTTACCAGAACCATTTACCCCCGCAAATGGTTTTTCATGTAATAAACAAGCTAGACCATGTTTTTCAGCAACTTTCTGCATAATCTCCATTGTTAACTGGTTATGGTCTGCCGCAATATTACAGCTTTCATAAATTGGTGCTAACTCGTGTTGTGAAGGCGCAACTTCATTATGTTCGGTTTTGGCAGGAATGCCAAGACGCCATAGGACCTCATTTAGCTCATCCATAAAGTCTTGAATTCTTGGTTTAATCATGCCAAAGTAATGATCGTCTAATTGTTGATCCTTTGGTGATGGAGCACCAAATAGGGTTCTACCACAAATGATTAAATCTTTTCTTTGCTTATAGATTTCTTTATCGATTAAGAAATATTCTTGTTCAACACCAACCATTGGTAGGACACGTTTAGTTTTAACACCTAGACATTTTAAAACGCGAACCGCTTCTTTACTTAGAGCATCCATTGATCTTAAGAGTGGTGTCTTTTTATCAATTGCTTCACCACTAAAAGCACAGAAGGCGGTTGGGATATATAATGTTTTACCCTTAACAAAAGCAAATGAAGTTGGATCCCAAACCGTGTAGCCTCTTGCCTCAAACGTAGAACGTAGGCCACCTGATGGAAAGCTTGAAGCATCTGGTTCACCCTTAATTAATTCTTTACCTGAAAACTCCATCATGACTTTACCATTACCATCAAAAGCAATGAAGCCATCATGCTTTTCAGCGGTCATGCCATTCATTGGTTGGAACCAGTGCGTATAATGAGTTGCTCCTTTAGAAGTGGCCCAGTCCTTCATCGCACTTGCTACTTCATCAGCGATTTCTCTGTCTAACCGCTTTCCTTCATTAATGGTTTCTTCAACTCTTTTATAAACAGAATCGGAGAGCATCTTCTTCATTACTTCTTTTGAGAAGACATCAATGCCAAATAATTCTTCCATTCTAAACATCTTTTTTCTCCTTAAAAAATAATATACTATTATTATATTCTCTTGACATTATAAAATCAAATACATATAATATTATAGTAATCATACTTTTTTCGTATGGTAAAAGGAGGATATTATGGATATTAGAACACTATCTTATTTTGTGACGGTTGCGGAAGAATTAAATATTACAAGAGCGGCTACTAAGCTTTGTATTAGTCAGCCACCTCTAAGTGCTCAAATTCATGCTTTAGAAAAAGAGTTAGATACTACTCTTTTTATAAGAGGTAAAAGATCACTTCAACTAACTGAATCAGGTAAGTTATTATATCGCCATGCTAAAGAAATACTCCTCCTTACCAACATCGCTAAAAACGAAGTTAAAGCGATGAATGAAGGAATGAGTGGTACTATTAATATTGGTCTTGTTGAAGGTTCAGCACCAAATATTGCCGCGAAATGGATTGAAACCTTCTATGCCAAAAATAAAAATGTTCATTTCAATATTATCGATGGTAATAGTGATGAACTAATCCAAAAACTTCGTAGTGGATTAATTAATCTAGCAGTGATTACATCTCCATGTGATAATACCCTTCTTAATAGTTTTAATGTTGGAAGTGAGCGGATGACCGCTTTTATGAGCGTTAAGAATCCCCTAGCAAGTCTACCTGGTAACACCATCGACTTAAGTCTTCTCAAAGACCAAGCCTTAATTGTTCCAAGTCGTGAATCAATCAATATTATGATTAATAAGTGGTTTAAAGAAATTGGTGCTAAACCTAATATTATTTGTAAGATGGATAACTATTTAGATGTCGCCGCATTATCCGGTCATAATATTGGCGTTAGCTTGTTTCCTAAAACATCTTATATTTCTAATAAAGATATTATTGTTAAGGAAGTTGTTAATCCGGAAAGATATATTGAATACTTGTTTGTATGGTTAAAAGGTAAACCATTATCACTTGTCGATGAGGCATTCATTGACCATGTTAAATCATATGTTATAAAGTAAAAATGTTCTGCATATAGCAGAACATTTTTTATTGTTTTGTTAATTGAATCATCTTTTCATCTGACATATTAACATTAACTACTTTTATCTCCATAAAAGCATTTAAACTATTTAATAATTTATTAATCTTATTGATTGATGGATTACCTTGGCCTCTTTCAAGTTTAGAAATGTCACCTTGATCAATTCCAGATAG
>DBWF01000041.1:5139-5610 GCA_002308275.1 Caryophanales bacterium UBA1245
TTTCAACTTTACCAACTTTTTCACCAGATTCATAGATACTCATAGCGTCGA
This sequence comes from Caryophanales bacterium UBA1245, assembly GCA_002308275.1. GTDB lineage: Bacteria > Bacillota_I > Bacilli_A > ML615J-28 > CAG-313 > UBA1231. The sequence continues at coordinate 5,191 of DBWF01000041.1, forward strand.
AATCTAAGTCATCATTCCATATAATCCCATATCCACCTGGATCTAGATGACCTGATTCAAATAGTTTTCGATTTTCTAATTGTTTTAATTGTGGATATTTGTCGAACATATTTGCCATGTTATATCTTATAACACTTCCATCAATATACGTTACTTCTACAATGACTCCATCCAAAAATTTAACATTAAGTGCTTTAATAAACATAATAATTACTCCAATCCTTCAAGTCTTTGATAAGGGCCACCATTCCGCATATCATTTAATTCTATTATAAAACAAGTATAGTAATATGTCAATAAAAAATATGGTAAATATGCCATATTTTTATAGTGTAAAAAAGCTCTGCAGGATATGATCTGATATCTGTCTACTTGACAGATATCAGTTCACTTAGATATGATATGCATATTTTATACAAC
>DBWF01000007.1:0-4276 GCA_002308275.1 Caryophanales bacterium UBA1245
TTTCGCATAGCCATAACCTGGAGCATCCACAAACATAAATGCATTATTAAATAAATAAAAGTTTAAAGTAATTGTCTTACCAGGTTTACTAGAAACATAAGCTAAATTCTTACGGCCACTAATAGTATTAATGAAACTACTTTTGCCGACATTTGAGCGACCAAGTAGTAAAAACTGTGGCATCGAAGGATTTGGATATTGATTCTCTTTAACCGCACTAGTTAGGTATTCACTACTAACAATTAGCATTGGATCCTCCTTATAAAAAATTCTCACCCTAGGGTGAGAATCAATTTGATTAACACACTATAAGCCATATTCTGTACCATGAAGGTGGTAACCATTTATCTCAACCAAGTAACAAATTAAGTTCATTTTCTCATTTGTCATGCCCCTACCAAAATTTGGGTTGCTAGCTTGTGGGGTTTACCCGTTCCACCTAGACTGTTTCCAGCCTAGCTACGTCTCTGTGGCACTTTTATAAACTGGTTCCATGCATAAAGTTTAGGAACTTAGTTCGCCGTCAGTAATCAACTGCCTAAGCTTATTTGTTCGCTTAGCACAAACACTACAAGCATCTCAGCTTGTGCTAGTATGGACTTTCCTAACAATTAAATTGCTCGGTTACCCGTGTGTTAGATTAAATCTTGATATTCTAAATTATCTAAGCCAATACAGCAAGCACCAATTAAACCACTGCCGATGTGGGCACCAACAGTTGGGGTAATTGTTGAAACTTCAACTCTAACCGCATTAGTCACTTTGCTTCTTATATCAGCTGCAATTGCTTCTGCTTCTGATAAGCGATTGGCATGTAGAACAGTGATAATACATTTTTCAAACTTTGTAGCATCACTCATAATAATTTCTTTAATATGTTCTAAAGCTCGCGCTTTTGTACGTACTTTTTCAAGCGGAACAATTTTACCTTCTTCGTCAATCTTTAAGATTGGCTTAATACTGATAATACTACCAATGATTCCTGGAATCGCTTTTAAGCGACCATTCTTAATTAGGTATTTTAAATCGTCAACAACGAAGTATGCGGGCATCTGGTTTTGGAATTTTTCGCATGCCGCAAAAATTTCTTCCACCGTTTTACCCTTCGATGCTAAGATTTCGGCATAATGGGCGAGATAACCTTGCATAATACATACTTGACGAGTTGGGAAGAAATGAATTGGAATATCACTGAAGATTTCATCACCCATTTTAGCCATATTAGCACCATATGTGCTTAAGCCATTAGATATTGGGAAATGAATAACATCAGTACAACCTTCATTCTTCCATTCAAGTGCTCTTTTAGCTACTTCACCGATTGATGGAGCGGCAGTTGTAGGTACATAATCAACCGTTTCTAGTTTTTTATAAAACTCATCAGCGGTGATATCAATACCATCAACAAGAACATCTTCACCCATATTAATCGTTGTTCTCGTAATTTTAATATGATGTTGAAAAGGAGCGTATTCAACTCCTGAACTACAATCTGCGGTAATTCCTATTTTCATAAGCTTACCTATTCAGCTTTTGGTTCCTTAGGAGCTAAAACTTCTTTTCTTGATAATAATACTTTACCTTTTTCATCAAAGCCCATTACTTTAACAACGATTTCGTCACCTTCGTGAACAACATCTTCGACTTTAGCAACTCTTTCTAAAGCAAGTTGTGAAATGTGAACTAAGCCTTCATAGCCAGGCCATAATTCAACGAAAGCTCCAAACTTCATAATCTTAACAACTTTGGCTTGGTATACTTCACCAACCTTAGCTTCTTTTGTTAAATCTTCAATAATGGCAATTGCTTTGTCAATCCATTCAGTTTCAGCATGCATAACAAAGACACGACCGTCTTGTTCGATATCAATCTTAACATCATTGCATTCTTTAATAATGTCTTGAATAATCTTACCACCAGAACCGATAACATCTTTAATCTTATCTGGATTGATGCGAATCATCTTAACTTTAGGTGCATAAGGACTTAAAGTAGGACGAACTTCACTAATAGTTGTTGCTAGGTGGTCTAATAATTGCATACGGCCTTTCTTAGCTTGTGCAAGAGCTTCTCTTAAAATTTCATAAGTGATACCATGAATCTTAATATCCATTTGAAGAGCAGTAATACCATTTCTTGTGCCCGCAACCTTAAAGTCCATATCACCATAGTGGTCTTCGAGACCTTGGATATCAGTAAGAATAGTATACTTTTCACCATCGCTGATTAAGCCCATCGCAATACCAGCTACTGGTGCCTTGATTGGAACACCAGCTGCCATAAGAGCAAGCGTACCAGCACAAATTGAAGCTTGGCTACTTGATCCATTTGATTCTAAGATTTCTGATACAACACGAATTGTATAAGGGAATTCATCTTCTGATGGAATAACTTGAGCAAGAGCTCTTTCACCTAAGGCACCATGACCAATTTCACGACGTCCAGGACTTCCATATTTACCAGTTGAACCAACACAGAATTGAGGGAAGTTATAGTGAAGCATGAAACGTTTACCTTCATCAACACCTAAACCATCAATGATTTGGTATTCGCTAATTGAACCAAGGGTTACAACTGATAATGCTTGAGTTTGACCACGAGTAAATAATGAAGAACCATGAGTTCTTTCAAAGATATCAACTCTAGATGATAATGGTCTGATTTCATCAACAGCACGACCATCTGGACGAATCTTATCTTGGGTGATAAGGCGGCGGACTTCTTCAGCTGTGAATTGTTCTAATAACATCTTCACATAGCCAACCTTCTTTTCACATTCAAGATCACCTAGCCACATTTGTTCAAAATGAACAACTGTATCTTCAACGATTGCATCACATGCATCTTGACGAGCAAGCTTTTCATGAATTGAGATCGCTTTTACTAAATCAGCTTTAGCATATTCAGTAACCGCATTAACAATTTCTTCTGGAATAGCAAATAAAGATACTTCCATCTTCTCTTTGCCACAGGCTTTAATGATTTCTTCTTCGAAAGCACAAAGACGTTTGATTTCTTCATGACCGAAGATTAAAGCATTAAGCATATCTTCTTCACTAACTTGTTTTGCACCAGCTTCAACCATGTTGATCGCTTCTTTTGTGCCCGCAAGCGTTAAGTTAATATCTGAAGCATCTAGTTGTTCAGTTGTTGGGTTGATAACATACTCTCCATTAACACGACCAACAACAACACCTGCGATTGGACCAGCGAATGGAATTTCTGAAATACATAAAGCCACACTTGAACCAAGCATTGCGGCCATAGCTGATGAATAATCAGGATTAGCACACATTACCATGTTAACAACTTGAACTTCATTACGGAATCCATCTTCAAATAATGGACGAATTGGACGGTCAATTAAACGTGAAACTAAAGTTTCATGTTCAGTTGGACGACCTTCACGCTTTAAGAATCCCCCAGGAATCTTACCAGCAGCATATAAACGTTCTTGATAGAGAACTGTTAATGGGAAGAAATCAGTATCAAGGGTATTTTTGCTACCAACAGCTGCCGATAAAACCGCTGTATCATTATAGCGAACTAAACATGCACCACTAGCTTGCTTAGCAACTTCACCAATTTCAACCACAAATTTACGATCACCTTCAAGACAATGTTGAACATATTCAAATACTTGTTTTTCCATTTGTAATCTCCTTTGTATATTTTTTATAGTAAGTTTTAAATAATATTTTGAAAGAGAAAAGCTAAATAGCCAATCTCTTTAGTTTTCTTAAAAAATTGGCACATAAGAAAGAGAAATCTTTAATTATGTGCCATTCTTGATCAAAGCAATTATTTTCTTAAACCTAATTGTGCAATTAGTTCACGATATCTTTGAACATCTTTATTTCTAAGATATGTTAATAAATTACGACGATGACCAATCTTCTTTAATAAGCCACGACGAGTATGATAGTCATGTGGATGTTCTTTTAAGTGAGCATTAATCTTATTAATTTCAGCTGTTAAAATCGCAATTTGAACTTCTGGTGAACCAGTGTCACCTTCAGCACGAGCAAATTTAGCAATAATTTCTGCTTTTTGTTCCTTGTTTACACAAGCCATTATTAGTTCCTCCTATTTAAAATTTCACCATAAGCAACGCAAAACGTCGGAAGAAATCGTTATTCCTTGCTTAAGGTCTGTATTATTATACTATAATTAGGTAAATATTGCAAGATATTTGTTAAGGTTATTTTAGTTCATTCCATACCCTTATTGGGTGGTATCCTTTAATATCCGTTGTTACATATTGATATACCGCAAC
>DBWF01000007.1:4355-12783 GCA_002308275.1 Caryophanales bacterium UBA1245
TTATAGACTTCATCTGATATCGCAAAGATTGGGATCGACAAAGCATCTTGCATTTTAAAATACTTGTACTCACCTTTTTCAATATCCTCTAAAGTTGCAGAATCTGCTAAGCTAAATTTTCCGCTTTTAATTCTGGTTAAACCACTCATACAGCACGGAATTCCTAATCGCTTTCCGATATCATCAATTAGAGTTCTAACATAGGTTCCCTTGGAACAATGAACTTCAAAATCGACATATAAATATTGTTCATCGCTTCTAATCTCGCTTGTTCTTTTAATGTCATAAATGGTAATTATCCGTTCTGGAATATCAACAGTTATCCCTTTTCTAGCATACTCATACATTTTTTTACCATTTACTTTAAGAGCTGAATATTGAGGTGGGACTTGCTTAATTTCGCCTTTAAATGAAGTTAAGACTTCATCAAATTTATTAAGGTCAATACAAGGTTTAGGCAAAGTATCAATGGGATGACCTGTAATATCTAAAGTATCCGTTTTTAATCCAAAGCAGATCGTAGCAAGATAGGCTTTATCATCATTTTCCATAAATGAAGCGAGTTTGGTTGCGGATCCAGTCATTACAACTAAGACTCCCGTAGCTAGGGGATCAAGGGTTCCTAAGTGACCGACATGCTTAACTTGTAAGATTCTTTTTATTCTAGTATCAACCGCTTGGGAGGTCATCCCCGCTGGTTTATTAACAACAATTATTTGATTCATAAGGTCAATTCACCTTTCATACACAATTATTTTATCATAAATGGACGGGATTTTACATCTATTTTATTACGTTTTTTTTGATTTTATTGTATAATAAATTAAGTAAATAAAAGAAAGGAGGCCATAATAATGCAAACAACCATTTATCCATCTAAACTAAGTGGCACAATTATTCCTCATGCTTCTAAAAGTATGATTCATCGCGTTCTATTATGTAGCGCTTTTGCCAAAAGCAAAACAATCATTATTAAGCCTCTTCTTTCTGATGATATTAAAAGAACAATTAGTATTATTACGACACTTGGCGCAAAAGTTTCTATCAAAGAAACCGTTCTGGAAGTAACACCAATCCAAACATTCAAGCACGTTAATGAGGCTCTTGAATGTGGCGATAGTGCAACAACTTTAAGAATGTTTGCTCCAATCATCGCTTATTTTAATAAGGGTGCTACATTCAGAATTAGTGATCAACTAAAACGTCGTATTAAAAAAAGTGATTTTAAGTTCATTGGTTTAGATTATGAAGTACAAGGAAACCTTATTACTTTCAGTGAATTAATACCTAAATCTTATTACGTAGTTGACAAGATGCATACAACCCAAGTCGTAAGTGGCTTATTATTCTTAGCACCGCTACTAAATAAGAGTGTAACAATTGAGATTAAAGTTTCTTCTCTTGATCCTTATTTAATACTGACTTCCGAAGTATTAAAGATCTTCGGTGTCGAAGTTGAAATTAACCAATCATCTACGATTAGGCTTACCATTAATCCAACCAACCTTGAAGCTAGAAGCGAAGTTCTCTTAAGAAATGATTATTCGAATGCGGCGGGATTAATGCTTACTGCTATGCTTAGTGGTGAAGCTATTATTAAAGATCATTTAAGTTTACCACTTCTTGGTGATGAAGCAATCTTTAACATTGTAAAACTAATGGGTTGTGAAGTAAAGACGAATGATGAAGAAATTGTCATTATCCAAAAGAGTTTAAAGCCAATTACTTTTGATTTTTCAGAAAATCCTGACTTAGCTCCAGTTGTAATTGCAACAAGCACTCTTTTACCTGGTGAATCAATCTTCACCGGGCTTAGTCGTTTAGTTGATAAAGAATCGAACCGCCTTGTTGCTACTATGCAGATTCTAACTAACTTAGGTGCAAAAGTAAGTCTATCTAATGACACATTAAAAGTACAAGGTCCAACCCAATATGAAGGTGGTCGAACAATTAGTAGTTATCATGATCACCGGATTGTTTTTATGATTACACTAATTGCCAGTATTGCAGAAAATCCAATTACGATTTTAAATAGTGAAGCAATCAATAAATCATATCCAACCTTCTTTAACGATTTTGCTTTATTAGGAGGCAAATACCAAAATGAATGAATATCAATATTATCCTAAAATACTTTCAATGATTGATTATCTAAACAGTCTAAACTATGAATACTATGGAATCATTGATGAAAATGTTTATCTAATCTATCATGATTTTTTAAAGCAAATTAAAAACTTACAAAATGTTTTTATTGTACAAGCAAGTGAAGAAAACAAATCACTCACAACCTATGCTTCGATTTGTTCGGACCTTTTATTTCATAAAGTAACTACTGATACCGTAATTTTAAATATTGGTGGTGGTGTAGTTACTGATTTAGGTGCTTATGTTGCATCAACCTACAAACGTGGATGCCCATTTATCAACATTCCAACAACCCTCTTAGCCCAAGTCGATGCCGCAATCGGCTATAAATGTGGTCTAAATCACGACAATGTCAAAAATGCGATTGGTACTTATGCTAAACCACTTACGATTCTATCTTGCCATGAATTCTTATTATCATTAAAAGATATCGATATCTTAAATGGTAAAGTTGAAATGCTAAAGATGGCATTATGCTATAATCCAGCTTTAATTGATAAAATCAACATTTATCATCTAGATACAATTAAAGCCTTTAATGATATTAAAACTAGTGTTGTTAAGATTGATTTAAAAGGCGCCAATGAACGTCAAGTTCTAAATTATGGCCATACAATCGGTCATGCAATTGAAGAATTAGAACTTCTCCCTCATGGCATAAGTGTAGCGATGGGAATGTATTTGATTGAGACTGATGCGATGCGTCCAATAATCCAAAAGCATTTACAAACAATTGGTATCGATATTCAAAAAGAGTTAACTTCTATTGAACCACTTAATCTATATCAATTATGTGAACTAATTAAGAATGATAAAAAACGTCATCAAGATGGTTATCATATCATTCGTTTAAAGGAAGTTGGTACTCCAATTATTGAAAATATCCAAATCGAAGCCTTAGAAGAGAGGTTGTCACATGTCTGATCAATTGATAAACAAACTCATTCTAACACTAACTGGTACTTCTCACAGTGAAGTAATTAAACTTACCGTTAGGGGTCTTCCAAAAGGATTAATCGTTGATAGAGCCTTAATCGATGAAAAACTAACCTTAAGACGTGGTGAAGAATCAATCTCAACACCAAGAAGAGAACCAGATGAATACTACCTCAAGGGTGGTATCATTGATGATCTTACAACTGGTGCCCCACTAACTATTATAATTAAAAATAAAGAATACGATGATACACCATACGCTCATCCTGAAATCGTTCGTCCAGGTCATGCTGACCTAGTACAATACTTAAAATATGATGGCAATGTTGATTTAAGAGGCGGTGGAATTTGTAGTGGACGGATGACTGTTCCATTTGTTATTTTAGGTGCGATTTGTGAAACTTATCTAAGACAACAAGGTATCAAAATTGCTAGTTTAATTAAACAAATTGGTCAAGTTAAATCGAATGCTTCGATCAATGAAGCTATTGGTAGTCTTGACCAATTAAACTCTACCTTTCCGGCTCTAAGTCATAAAGACGAAATGATTAAAGCTATTAAAGAAGCTAAGGAAAGTAAGGATAGTCTTGGTGGTATCACCGAAACTCTATGTTTAGGCTTACCACTTGGACTAGGTGAAGCATTCTTTGGTAAAATTAATAGTAATCTAGCTAAACTTATTCTTCTTATCCCCGGTGCAACAGGCATTAGCTTTGGTGAAGGATTTAATGCTACAAACCTCAAAGGCTCTGAATACAATGATGTACCTTATTTCGAAAATGATACATTGAAATTTAAAACAAACCACTCAGGCGGTTTAAGCGGTGGTATGACTAATGGTAATCCATTAATCTTTACTACTTCTTTTAGACCTGCATCTTCGATTGGTTTAGAACAAGCAACAGTTAATCTAAAGAAACAACAAAATACGACCATTACTATTAATGGTATGCATGATAGTTGTTTTGTTCCCCGGGCTCTCCATGTAGTTAATGCCATAACATCAATCGCTTTTTTTGAAGCCATGTTAAATGCTAATCTAACCGATGACTTAGATGGTCTTAGAACTAAGCTTGATTTATTAGATGAACATCTAATTAATCTATTAAATGAACGTTTTATGATTACTGAAAAAATCGGTTATTATAAAAATCAAAATAATTTACCGACTCTTAATAAGAATCGGGAGGCTCTTCTCTTAAATAAGAGTAAAGATTCGGCTTATCATGATCATATCAAAACCATTTATGAAACAATTCTAAAGGAAAGCAAAGACCAACAAGCTAAATACATGCTTGTAGCCGGCAATACAATGTATTCATATTCTAAAATGATTCATAACCTACTAGGTAACAATGACTATGCAATGCATCAAATAGCCAGTCTTGGTGCTTATCTAGAAAAAAATGCTCCCCTCGGTCTTAATGTTACAAATCCATTAAAGAAGGAAGCATACTATTTATGCACTTCTTATGATGAGTGGGCAAAACGTACCGAAGTAGTCAACTTAATGATTAAAGATGGTGACCACTATCAAGGATTTAATACTGATGTTGTTGCCCTTGATAATATGTTAAAGCACTATGCCATTGACCTTAAAAATAAGAATGTTCTAATTCTTGGAAATGGATCAAGTAGTCAAACCGTTAAAGCATTAGCTGAAGCTAAGGGTTCTAAATCAATAAAACTACTAGTTCGCCATATTAAAGGTGAAAATGAAATATTATTCTCTGATGCAACAAAAGATGAATTATGTGATATAATAATTAACACAACGACCTTTGGGGTTTATCCAAATCTCGAATGTGGTTCAATCATTGATTTTAATAACTATCCAAATGTCGAAGCCTTTATTGACTTAAACTATAATCCAAATGTTAATGGTCTTCTTCAAGCCGCAACAGTTTCTGGTATTAAATCCATCAATGGCCTTTATATGCTCATTGAAAATGCTAGACTTTCTGAAAACATTTGGCATCAAAAAGAGATTGATGAATCTAAAACAATTGAAATAATGGCTAAAATCTTAAAAGCCACCACTAATGTTGTTATAGTTGGTCAAAGCCTAGCTGGCAAGTCAACAGTTGGTAAGTTATTAAGTGAACAATTGCATAAAAACTTATTTGATAGTGATCAAGAGCTGGCAAAAAGTGGCAAGTCTTTAGAAGAAACAGTAGATATAAGGAAGTATCGGCTTGATGAAGCACTTCTTTTAACGGATGCTGCCCTTCTAAAGAATACGGTTATTGTACCAGGTGCTGGCTTTATCGAAAATAAGGATGTTATTAACTATCTAAAACAAAATGGTGTCTTTGTTTATCTTGATACACCTCTTGATTGTTTATTAGAGCGTGCAAAAAATAATGAACGCCCGCTTCTAAAATCTAAACAAGACGTTATCAACTTATATAATGCACGTAAGAGTGTGTATGAGGAGATTGCGGATATCAAGATTGATACCACTAACAAAACTAAAGAACAACTTATCCAAGAAATGATGGTGAAATTGAATGAATATTATGATCATCAATGGACCAAGTCTATCTCGTTTAGGAACTAGAGAACCTGAGATTTACGGTAATTTATCGTATCAAGACTTAGTCGAAAAAATTAAGAATTATGCTGCGGAAATAGGAAGCAATGTCGAAATTTACCAAACTAATCATGAAGGTGAAATTATCGATTTACTATTTAAAGCTGACGATTATGCATATGATGGCATTGTTTTAAATGCGGGGGCATATACTCACTATTCATATGCTATCTTTGATGCGATTAAAGCCATTCATACGCCAACCATCGAAGTTCATTTAAGCGATTTAAATAAACGCGAACCATTTAGACAAGTATCAGTAATCAGACCAGCTTGTAAAGCAACATTTATGGGAAAAGGCTTAACAAGTTATCTTGAAGCACTTGATTATTTAAAGCAAGGTGAATAATTATGCACAACTATCCACATATTCAACAAATCGATGAAGATATTCTAACTAAACTTGGGATGCCAAAGCCACTGATTATTGCAGGGCCATGCGCAATTGAAAACGAACAAGATTTAGAAGAATACATTCAAACTCTTCTAGCTGAAGGAGTAACCTATTTGAGAGGTGGTATTTTTAAACCACGTACTTCTCCTCATGACTTCCAAGGTTTAGGAAGTGAAGCTATTGAAATGTTAAAACGTCTTAAAGCTAAATACCCAATTAAGATTGTAACCGAAATTACTGATGGTTCACAATTAGAAGCTTTAGAGGAAGTTGTTGATATTCTTCAAATCGGCACACGTAATATGTACAACTATGAACTACTTAAAAAGGTAAGTATGAGTAAAAAGCCAGTTCTATTAAAACGTGGCTTTAGTAGTACAATTGATGAATGGCTAGGAGCCGCTGAATATCTAATGCAAAATGGTAATTCTAATATTATCTTATGTGAAAGAGGAATTAGAACTTTTGAACCTCTTCTTCGTAACACATTAGATTTAGCTGGTGCACTTCTTACTAAAGAGATTTCACATCTACCAGTTATTATTGATCCATCTCATGCAACGGGTAATGCAGCACTTGTTCCAAATCTTGCTAAAGCAGCCCTAGTAGCCGGTTGTGATGGTTTCATGATTGAAATCCATAAAAACCCTCCTTGCTCACTATCTGATCCTAATCAAGCAATTGATTTAGATACTTTCAAAAAACTTATGAACGAAGTAAAAGGTCTCATAAAATGAGACCTTTTTAATTTAGTGTTTACGTTTTAGAAGAATTAATAAAGCAAGTGCTAAGCCACCAAAACTCATAATGTAAACTGAGCCTGATTTACAACTACAGCCACCTTTAGCTGGTTGATCAGTTGAATTGCCATTTGGTAAAGCATAGTTAAGTGTTAATTCGCCTTCTACATTTGGTTGACGATCACCTAAATTGTAAGCAAAGCTTACATAGCAATCAATTGAAGTAGCATCTTTTGGAATAGCAATCTTTAGTACCTTAGTATCATCATCTAAATCATAGTTATAATTACGATTATTAACTTTGATTCTTGCCATCATTAAGGCATGATCTGGGTCATTAATAATTAGTTTAGGATATAGATACTCTTCATCAGATGTAAATTCACCAAGTTGAACAGTAGGAACTTGTTTTAAAGTTGTGAATGCCGCAATCGTTGTGGTTGGAATAACTTCACCACCACGAGTTTGATAAGATACTAAATAACTATATTTAGTATTACTATTTAATCCATTGATAACAGCACTGCCATTAACAAATTCATATCTTTGTTCACCCATTTCAACATAGGCTTTAATTACTCTTGGATCAATATTTTCTGTATCAAGATTAAATGTTGCACTATTTTGGGTTAAAGCAATATCTGATACCTTAACACTTTCATCTTTTTCCGTAACAACTAAGAAAGCATTAGAAACTGAACGTTGGTGTCCATCAGATGGGCTATTCTTAATAACAAAGCTATTGTTTTCACGAACAAAGAATGTACTAGATCCACCACCATCAAGTAAGTAAGCATCAGTAACACCTAATTGTTCTAAGATTGTATCAATTTCTTCTTGGTTTGTACCATAGAAGTTTTTATCAATTTGACGACCATCCATTGTAATTAAGCTAATTGTACCATCTGCTTTTTGACCGATTAATGTTCTTGGAGCACGAATAGTATAATATGCATCACTATAATAATCTGACCACTCACCATTTTCAACAAGTGGGTTAGCACAACCTAGTGCGTCAGTTACTTCAGCAAATTCGCCAACAAGATCAAATTGAACACGAACCTTGACGCCTGTTGCAAGGAGTGAATTAACATGATCATCATTAGATACAATGGCGAAACTATTTCTTGGAACTCCAGTAACATCACTATCAGCTGTAATCACACCTTTACCATAATATGTGCCTTCAGCAGCTTGATAAATTACTAATTCACCATCTTCGATCAAGTATCTAGATCCAAGGGCTAGCGTAGGTTCATGATAAATACGTTCTTTAATTGTTGGTTCATCATAATTATTTGGAACTGGTTGACCATATTCATCATATAGATATACACGTTCAAGATAACCAAAATATGCAGCTGTTTGACCAGTCATTAATTCTGGCTTATTAACTTCTTCTAATTGAATTTTTTCTACCACATTGTCATTTTCATCATAAACAACAAGTGACATGTTAGGGGAGATTTCCGCATCAGTCGCATTTTGTGAGAATACTAATTGTTGTTCTTCAGTTGTATTATAAACACCAACTAGTCCCCAGCCGCTTTCGTGAACGCTACGAATTACTTCTCCACCACGTACTTCGATACCATTACCACTATTAGGGTAATCTTT
>DBWF01000007.1:12836-18478 GCA_002308275.1 Caryophanales bacterium UBA1245
GCGATTGCGGTTGCGCCACTAAACTTCCATGCTTCTTCTTGGAAACAACTCCAAGCAACAACTTTATACTTTTGAGACCCATCAAGCCCCGCAAGTCTTGGAACTTCTAAGACATTAATTTGTTGCCCATACCACGTATTAGCTAAACATGGTGAACTAGAACCATAACCTGCCTCACTACCAGCAGGTCTAGTAGTTTTAGTATTAGCAATTATATTTTTCCATACTACCGTATTATAAATTACGGTTTCATTAGAACTAACTTCTACATACAGACTACTAAATTGTCCACTTGCTTTAACAACAAATAAAGGAGCGATAAGTAAACCTAATAAAACAAAGGTAATAGTTATTTTGAATAATCGTTTCATGAGATACCTCCATCACGATTATATTATACTAAAAATCGCCCCTTTTTTCAAGCAAAGACAATTATATCGCTTTATAACAACTTGCTCCATCGCTACTAAAGTAAGTAAAACCGGTTAAATAGGCTAGGTCCCGATAATTTAGACTATTATCATAGACATCATAATAGAAAATAATTCTTTTTTGATCTTTAAAGTTAAGGGTCACTGTGCAAGTTGTAACGCCACTTTTAAAGACCGTTCCCATCTCATATTCATAATTCTTGTAATTACTACTATATGAAAATAATGTCACATTATTAGCAAGCCCTTGGCTAAAAGTGACCAGCTGGGTATATTTGATGTTACAATAATCAGTTGTGCCATTAGTTGATGTGGACTGAAGACCTACAATCGGATAGTCATACCCACTACTACCATTTTGATAAGTCGCCATATAAGATAGCATATCGTCTTTAATCATAATAGCATCTTGTTCACTACTAATATTCTTCTTTTCTTCCACAAAAAATTGGTAAGTAGGTATCGCAATACCGGATAGAATTCCAATAATCGAAATCGAAATAACTACTTCTAAAAGTGAAAACCCGCGTTTAGCTAACTGATAAGGTCTTCGATGCAAAGTCATAAGTTGCGGTGACATCTCTTCTCGATAAAGTTAAAACTTTATTATTGTAAGATACTTCTGATTCCGTAAATGGTAAAGCATTACCAGTAATTGTTTGATACGAACTACTAAGGTTAGCATAAGTAATAGCTGAAGCTGAATGTTCAAACTCACCACTAGCAACTCCAATCTCAAATACTTGAGCAAGTTGCGATAATTCTTCTTTTGTTGCGGCTTCGTTTGTAACATTAACATAGTTCTTATAAGAGAGAACTGTTAACGAAGACATAATACCAATGATTGTCACAGCAATCAATACTTCAATTAGTGTAAAACCTTTTTTAAATTTTCTTTTAAACATTATTTATTTCCTTTCATCATTAATAATTTGCAACCTATTAATAATCTAAAATAAATATGATAAAAACTATAGTTCAATTCCTGAACGATTGACTTCTTCTAAAGTAATTTGTTTTGCTTGGATCATTTTAAGAGCTTGGTCTTTTAAGAATGATCCTTTTTTATATTCAAAGATTAATTGTTTATACATTGGCTTCATAATATCATTTTTAATTGCATTATCAAACCTTATAACTTCCGATACCATAATCCGCCCTACATAACCTTCACTATGGCAATTAAGACAGCTATCACGCTCTTCAAAGTGGCAAACTGGACATGGCTTACGTAATAATCTTTGGGAGATGACAAGCTTAATAGCATCAACAATTAGGTATTTTGGAATACCCATATTCTCTAGCCTTGTAATTACCGATATGGAATCTGGTGTATGAATGGTGGTTAGAATTAAGTGACCAGTTTGAGCAAGTCGGACCGCAAGTTTTGCGGTTTCAGTATCTCTAATTTCACCTAGCATAATAACATCCGGATCCTGCCGCATAATACTCTTTAAGATTGTTGGATAGTCAAGTAGCTGCAGGGGAATTTGCGTGATTTCATCAATTCGTCTTTCCACCGGGTCTTCAACTGACATAATATTTAGGTTTGACCTTTTCAAATAGTCGATAAAAGCATAAAGGGTTGTTGTCTTACCACTACCAGTTGGTCCAGTGACGAAGATAATTCCACCACCTGATAGACTTTTCTTAATATCGGATAATTGTTCATCATTAAAACCTAAGTCTTCTAATTGTTCAATCTCTCGTTCGATATTAAAAATTCTCAGTACTAGTCGTTCACCATCAATGGTTGGAATTGTGGAAACCCTAATATCAGATTTATAGTTATGCTTTTGATAAACAAAATGACCATCTTGGGGTTGCATACTAATGGTGATATCAAGACTTGCTAGTAATTTGATTTTGGTTAATAATTGATGGTAGCTGTTTAAATCAATCGATAGTAATTCTTTTAAAACACCATCAATCCGGAAAGACACATCGACATTACGTTTATTAATTTTGAAATGAATATCACTAGCATGATAATTATTGGCAGTTTTGATAAGCGAGTCGAGTAGTTTTACGACTTTATCATAATCTTTTTGCTTTTTATCATTACTATCAATCGCAATTAGATTAATAAGTTCGGTGATTTCTTCCTTAGAAGCAAAATAGAGTTCACTTCTTTTTTCATACAGCTGTTCAAGTATTGTAATCGGGGTCATTTTATATGGATCACTCACTAATAATTTAACCACTTTACCATTTTCATCAAAAGGAATAATTTGTAAATGATTAATTAAATCCCAAGATACAGCTGAGATCGTCTTTTTATTAAAATCAAAAAAGTTGATTCTTTCTTGATGTACCCCCGCATACTTCTCCCAAAACTTAACCAACTGTTCATTTGACCAATACTTTTCTTCTTTTAGATAAAGGTCTAGTCTTCTAGAAGTAATTCTTTTTAAATCGAGGGTTCCAAGTTTGATATTTTCACTTAAACAATATTCCTTAACATCATTTAATAACATTACATCACCAACCTAAATGCATTAAGCATTGGAATAAAAATAACTAAAATAATAAAACCAATTAATAAAGCCATCACTAAAATGATTGATGGTTCAATCATTTTGACTAAACGATCCAAGTTTGCTTGATACTGTAAATGATAGTAGTGACTAGCATTTTGAGCATTAGTCAGCATAAAATCACCTTGCTCACCAATAATTAACATCTTACATAAGGTTTCATCAAACAAATGGGCCTCTTCTAAAGCGATTCCTAAATAAGTCCCTTGTTCCATTTTAGACCTAACATCTTCTAAGGACCTTTTTAAATAATAATTTGGAAGAACAGTTGCACAAAGGCTTATACTTTCATTCTTTAAATAACCACAGCGCCAAATCAAATAAAGAGTTTTACTAAACACATAAGAATAATAGATTTGATGATACCTTTTAAAGAGTTTGAGTCTTAGATAATCAATTCGCTGATGGATGGCATCACTTTTAAGTAGGAGTTTAAATAAGAGAATTAAGCCAATAATTGCTAGACCAAAGATTAAGAGGTGATTCCCAATATAAATAAGCGACCGCATGACAATCGTGGTAGTTTTATTCAAAGCAACATTTGATTCATTAAACATTGCATAGAAGCTAGGGACAATAAACTTACATACAACGATAAAGGCAACTAAAAAGACGACCAATAAAATCTTTGGATAGATCAAAGCACTGCTTACCTTTCCTTTTAGAGCCGCCTCTTCTTTGTAAAATTCAGCTAACATCTGTAAAGTTTGCTTCATTTGCCCTCTAGCTAAACCAATTCTAATAATCGATAAAAACAACTCTGGAAAATCATCACTACATTCATCAAAAGCATCAATCACACTACTACCACTATTAATACTAAAAATGATTTGTTGTAAAGTATTCTTCATTCTTTTACTAGTTGCATTATTTTGCATGATGGCTAAACTATCTTGCATCGTAATTTTGGCTTCTTCTAATGATTGCCACTCCTCAATCAACCGTAATAGCTCTTTCGTTTTTATTTTTTTCTTCTTTAATAAATGATAATCTCTTTTAATCGAAGTCAAATAGATTTTTTGTCTTAAATATTTACTTTTTAACTCTTCCTTGGAAGCGGCTTCAGATTTACCTCTAATAATTTCATTATTCTGATCACGACCTACAAATAAATATTCCATTTAAACACCTCGATATCCTTCTTCATAAATGACATATTGATAATCAGATCTCGTATACCTACTATCAAAGATTTGATAATAGACTAAATCCATCATTTCATAATATTTGATTTCAATTTGGTAGTATCCACCTTCTTTAGTTATTTGATAATAAAACTTGCCATCTTCAACCCATCCTACATCTAATTTCTTTGCGATATTAGTAGCATTAACTAGCTGTAAAGCCCTCGCTTCAAGCAAAATCTTAATTTCTGTTTCGTTAATCGTCTTACGATAATGTCCTTTAATCAAAGTCATCGTACTAATGATTAACGCAAAGACCCCCATACTAATTGTCGTAATTACTAAAATATTTAAAAAGAGATAACCTCTTTTAAGCATCGTAGACTGTAAAATTGACAATCCCTCCTTGTCTAACATCTAAATGATTATTATTCTTCATGTATTTTTGTAGGGTATAGTAATACCTCGTATTACTAGTACTTGTCGTTGGCGTACAAATAATCTTAATATAGCCTTCATAAACACCACTATCACATAAATTATTATTTTTATCAAAATATAGGGTGATATGCTGTTGTGTTCCGGTTGATGTTTTCTCAATTAAGGAAACATCACCAAAATAGTCTTCCGGGTGAGCATAAAAAGCATGATCATTTTTAATGATTTGTATGATATTGTACTCATTAAGCGATAACAAGTAATGCATTTGATAACGATTTTGACTTTTAGTAACACTACTAAGTCCAAACAAACTAAATCCAACCGTCGTCATCACAAGCGATGTCATAATGACAACTTCGACAATTGTAAAGCCCCTTTTTAAGCTTCTTCCCATTCGTAATCACCCCGGCTAATTAACTGGTTCATAATACTAATTGCCTTTTCACTTTTTGCCAAAATAACAAAGTTAACTTTACTAAAGAAGCATTCATCATCAAGACTCTTATAGAGGTTTTTTATAATAATACTAGTTGGAAGATCAAGTAAGCTTGTATAGCATCTTTCACCTCTAATAAAAAGGGTTACTTCATGTGCATCAAATAACAAATAGTCTTTTAAACGAGGATTAACACCATAAACACTTACCTTTTGAACATTGATTTTAAATTTTTCGACAATTGTTCTGATATATCTTACTAAATGAAACGAATTAATATAAATCATTCGGTTCTTCTTTTGTAATTTAATACTAAATGGCGGACTATTAAAGCCTAATAGCTTATTGATTTTATTAAAGTGAAAATTTTTAATTTCTTTTTTGCTAATTAACGGGTATTGATCACTAAACAGTAGCACCAATGAATTACTTACTAATAATTCAATCCTTTTATTTCTTAGTACCTCTTCTAAAACTTCATTATTTAGAAGTAATTCGATGTTTTCAAAGTTCTGATTAAATACTTCTTTTTTGCCCTGCTTAATTAATACATCAAAACACCCCCGATAATACTTAATAATTAATTTCATCGGCCACCTCCATAATAATAATCTTTACGAATAATCATGTCATCACTTTTAAAACATACCTCTAATAGGTGATTATCAACCAC
>DBWF01000007.1:18520-18832 GCA_002308275.1 Caryophanales bacterium UBA1245
TAAAAATATATCGTATTATTTGCATAACTAAAAATTACTTGTTCGCCAGCGACTAGGTAGGTATTTTGAATACTTAAATGTTCATCCTGATATTCATCCCAAAGGCGGTCAAAACAAGATATTGCTTTTAGAGTTATCGCATTCTGCTCATAGCAAGAGTTTGCAACATCTTTATACTTTAAACCCTTAACAAAAATAATCCCGACACAAACTAGTAAAGCTGATAATAAAACAAGGGATACTAATACTTCTAATAATGAATAACCTTTCTTCATTTCTCTCACCACTTCCATTTTACTAAAAAAAATAAAG
>DBWF01000007.1:18873-23010 GCA_002308275.1 Caryophanales bacterium UBA1245
TCACCTAAAAAGTAAGGCAAGAGGATTTATTAATTGCCAATTTAAGGTCTCTTTTGTTATAATAATTATTGAGGTAAAACGTATGAAACGTATTGTAGGTATTATTTTTGAAGCAAATCCCTTTCATCATGGTCATGAATATCTAATTAGAACGATTAAAGACACTCTTAATCCTGATTTAATCATCGGTGTAACCTCAGGATATTTTACGATGCGAGGTGAAATTTCGCTTCTATCAAAAAAGAATAAAGTCCAAATCTTACTAAATCAAGGTATTGATATCGTAGCTGAACTACCAATTTTTGATACTTTAAATAGTGCTAATCGCTTTGCAAGTAGTAGTATTAATATTCTAGCTAATCTTGGCATTACTGATTTATGCTTTGGTGCTGAGGCAAGTGATCTATCTTTTTTTTATAATATCTTAAAGATTGAAGAGACAGCCCAGTTTCAAAAGCTTTTCAAAGATAACCTAAATAATAATCTAAGTTACAAAGTAAGCTATTTAAATACAGTGGAAGAATTAATTCCAGGTAGTAAAGAGGTATTACAACATGCCAATGCTACCATTGCTCTTGAATATTTAAGATGTTTAAGTAATTATCCATCAATCACACCACACGTATTTAAAAGAATGGGCAATGATGAAGAGATATCAACGCTCGATAACTTTGCCAGTGGTACCGCCATTCGCGATAACTACTTACAAGGAAATGATGTTTCAAAATTCATTTCATACGACCAATCACTACTTACAAACCTCGCAACCTATAAGCAAAATATGCATACCTTAACGCTTGCAATGTTTAATCAAAAGCACTATCTTGGCTTAAATAACCCTGTAATCAGTGAAGGTATCGAACATTATTTAGAAAACAATTATCAATTTGATAAAACATTTGATGATAACCTCAATCTCCTAGCAAATAAGAAATATACCAAGAGCAGAATTAGACGTTCAATCCTCTCATTGATGCTTGAAATTGACTCAGACAAAGTAGTTGACTATACAAGAGTCTTAGGCTTTAGTGAAACTGGTTTATCATATCTAAGACAAACAAGTCTAAATAATGTTATAATGAATATAACAAGCAAGAATAAACAAATTCTTCAATATGAACTTAAAACGGTCTTCTTATATAGTTTGTTAGTTAATCACGACTACACGATTGAAGAATACCAGTTTCCTCTTAAAAGAAAGGATTAAGTATGGACAAATTAAAACAAGATTTACTTCAATTGATTGATCCTTCAGTCATGATGACTTTAGAAAAAACGGGTGGTTTGTCACACTTAGGACTAGACGAAGAAAACGATGTTGTCTTAATCGAAGTCTTAGTTGATAAAAAGATCCCCGCAACCGATCAATTACGAAGTGAAATTATCAAACTTGTTAAAATTAAATATGGTCACAAAGGTATTAAACTGACCATTAACGAAAAAAAGGTTCGCACATCGATTGCGAACACAAATATTCCAGTTATTGGAATCATATCTGGTAAAGGTGGCGTTGGTAAAAGCAGTGTGGCATCCAATATCGCTTACCGGTTTATGAAAAAAGGCTATCAAACAGCACTGATTGATGCGGACATCTATGGTTCAAGCATCCCGGATTTACTAGGAATTGCCCAACAAGAAATGATAGCTAACGATGATGAACAAATCATTCCATTAAAATATGAAAGTATGGAAGTTATGTCAACTGACTTCTTCACTAATCATCATGAACCAGTTATTTGGCGAGCAGGCATGCTCCATTCAATGCTTGAATACTTCTTTAACCAAACCGCTTGGGACCCACATACCAAAGTCATCATTGTCGACTTTCCACCAGGAACTGGTGATATTATGTTAGACTTTAGGGAGTTCTGCAAGAACCCTAAGATGTTACTTGTTACGACTCCTCATCCAGCCGCATCAATTGTGGCAATCAAGGCTGGGATTGCGGCTAAAAAGATGAATCAGGATTTAGTAGGTATCATCGAAAACATGGCATATTTCGAGGATGAACAACATAATAAACATTATGTCTTTGGTAAAGATGGTGGACTAAATGCTTCAAGTGCTCTAATGACCCCACTGCTTGCCCAGATTCCGCTTGCGATTCCAACAAATCATCAATGTTTATTTGATATAACAGAACCAAATGGTAAAATCTATAACGATATTGTTGATTATTTAATCTATACGCTTGAAATTACTAAATAACGAAAGGAGAGTCTATGAAAAAGTTTTTCCAAAGACTTTGGAAGAAGTTTTATGGAGGCAAGGATCGCAGCTTCTTTTTAGAAAATCGTGATTCAATTGTTAAATATGATTTAAAGATTATTGCTATCACCATAATTATCATGATAATTGCATCATTCGCTTATCTATTTATCAATTTTCCTCAAGATACGCATCACTACCTTAAAATAGCTTGTCTTATCTACCTCTTAGTTTTTGCTATTCTTCTTCTATTCCACAATTTGATTTTTAAATTTGAGACCAAGTTTCCAACTTTATACTATATTGTAATTACGGAAATCATCTTCACATTCCTACTACTAGTTGGACCAATCTATGATTCAACCCATATTGCTTGTTTCATTCCGGTCTTCTTACTTGGTTACTTTATTTTAACAATTAATCCTTTCCATGAATTATTAATCATTAATCTTATTAATCTAGTTGCTTTTATTATTATTGATTTTATTTGGAAAGATATTAGTTTAGTAAAAATTGATATTCTAAATTCATGTATTACTTTTATACTTGGTGCTGCAGTTGGTATTAATATTTTGGAAGCCCGCGTTTCCCAAATTGACAGGTATCACGCATTAAAACAAGAAACTGATTCTGAATTATCAAAAGCTTTGCTTGCGGCTAACAATGACGCCCTAACTGGTGCCTTAAGTCGCTCTGCTTATCAAACAACAGAATCAACCATTAATAAGATTATTGCTGATAAGAAAAAGATTGAATTTGCGGTTATCTCAGTCGATATTAATGGATTAAAAGAAATTAATGATACAAGTGGACACCATGAAGGTGACAAAGTAATTATAAAGAGTTTTAAAGAAATGTCAGAAATCTTCAAAGGAAGTAAAATCTTCCGAATTGGCGGTGACGAATTTGTCATTGTTGTTCAAAATGAAAACTATGAAAATCGTAAGACTTTAATGTCTAAGATGGCCCGTAGTAAATTATATGCAGCGGGAATTGCGGTATACGATGAAAACAAAGATAAATCATTTATTAATGTCTTTGAAAGAGCTGACCGCAACATGTATAAAATCAAAAATAATCGTTAAGCAAAAAGAGTGTTGAAATATTCAACACTCTTTTCTACTACTTATTTTTTATGACAGCAGCATTCCTCTTCGTCATCTTCACAATCGCATTCACAAACTTCGCTACCATCTTCACAACAATGGCAATGTTCATGTTCGCAGCAGCCTTCTTCCATCTCATCTTCATATTCATGAAGCTTTTCTTCGATGAATTCCCATTCTTCGTCGGTTTCGATTTCAACTAAATCGCCTTTGCCATCTTCACCTTCGATGTATTCAGCAGCGCCAACTTCAATTCCTTCTTCATCATCATCACCCATCTTTTCAAGGTCAGATGCATAAGTGAAGAGAACATACTTTTTGCCAGTTTCTTCATTTTCTAATGTTAAGAAAATTTTACATAATTGTTCATTACCGTTTTCATCAGTAACAGTAAAACTATTTTCTTCATCAAAACTTAATAAATCTTTTTCTTCCATAATAACTCCTATCTTTTATTTATGCGATCTAAATATGACTGTAAAATCACTACTGCCGCAAGTTTATCAACTTGTTGTTTACGCTTTTGTCTTGACATATCAGCATCAATCATGACTCTCGTTACTTGAATAGTCGTTAGACGTTCATCAATTAGTTCAACTTTGATGCCTTCAGCTTCAAGCATCCCTTTAAATTCTAAAACATATTCTGCTTGAAAACCAAGACTACCATCCATATTTTTAGGAAGTCCTAATACAACAACATCAATCTTACGTTCACGCACTTCCATTTTAACATAATCGAGCACACTTTGCAAGTCTTTCTCTTTAAAATGAAAAGTTGTGACACCAGTTGCAATCATGCCTAAGCCATCACTCACCGCAAC
>DBWF01000007.1:23115-24086 GCA_002308275.1 Caryophanales bacterium UBA1245
TTACCACCAGTGATGATGGCAGCTTCTTTAACCATCGCCCCTGCATTATATCCCGTATTCTTATTCTTGGCAACAAAGATAATCTTTTCACCCATCACAACAGCCATTAATATAAAGGCTTTAGATAGACTTGCGGTTAAATTATCAATTAAATCTTTCGCAGCATTGAGATCAACATTATCTAGTCTTTCAACAAGGAGATAAGTATCGCCAAGTGTTGTACCACGGTCTAAATAATCTTTTACACTTAATGAATTATTAGTTCTTTCAAAGTTAGCAACTTCTTTTTCTAGATTGCGAAGTTCTTTTTGCGCATTGGCAACTTCGCTTCGTTTATTTAAGATGTCTTGATAAGAACCAATTAATGGTGTAACTTCAATCTTAGGTTCAACGATATTCATCTTTAAAGATTTCGCTTTCGCCACAAGTTCACTAATCTTTTTCTTAGTGTCGTTTAAACTTTCCATCATTGGCTCTAATACTTTATTTAGTTCAGATTCAATATTCGAACTGGTTGCGGCTTCGACACGGAAAATGCCTGAGCCCTTAGATTCAATTGATAGAATGGCTAATTTTTCAATTTCACTAGTGTTAGCTACATGTGTACCACCACATAGTTCTACAGAATAATCCATATCAACCATGCGAACGACATCGCCATACTTTTCACTAAATAAAGCTTGGGCACCATGCTTCTTAGCTTCTTCAATCGAAGTAAGAATAGTCTTTACAGGATAGCCATGCTTAATAGCTTCATTAGTCAAGGCTTCAATTTTTAATAATTCATCAGTTGAGACATTAGCATAGTGGTTAAAGTCAAAACGTAAACGTTCATCGTTATTAAGTGAACCTTGTTGGACAACATGAGCGCCTAATACATTACGTAACGATTGGTTAAGCAAGTGGGTAGCTGAATGATTCTTTTTAACTTTACCTCTAAAGGTAGCATCAACATCTAAAACAATTGCTTC
>DBWF01000045.1:0-172 GCA_002308275.1 Caryophanales bacterium UBA1245
GGATTAAGTTGATGAACATCACCCGTAGCAACCACAATCTTATCCATTGAAGTAGCTGTATCAATAATTAAACGAAGCGTCTTCTTAATGTATTCCGATGTAATTGGATTACCACTAGCTTCAATAATTTGATTATAGCAATCAACTGGTTGAACTTCAATATAATCATAGA
>DBWF01000045.1:185-3149 GCA_002308275.1 Caryophanales bacterium UBA1245
CAACTACCTTCGTAAGCCGCTCTAAATACTTCACCATTAGCACAACCTGAACCAATTAGTAAGCCTTCCCGGTATTTTTCAATTACTGATTTTAAAACCCTAGCTTCTTTATGGAAGTGAGTTGTATGTGAATCTGAGATAATCTTATAGAAGTTCTTTAGACCTTCTCTATTTTTAACCAAAATTTGAATATGGGAAGGAATAATGTATTTGAAAGCTTCTGCTTGATCAGTTACATTATTGATATCCGCATAATTATTGATGCCTTTATCATTTAAGTCACCTAACATTTTCATAAAGACATTTGTTGTGGTATGGGCATCACTTAGGGCTCTGTGTTGTTCTTCAATTTCAACCTTTAAGCCCTTTGCCACATCTTTTAAGTTAAACCGTTTTAAAGTATCGCTATACATAGCACGGGCAAGTTGAAGTGTATCAATACAAGGCAAGCGTTTTTCAAATTTATTTTGACGTCGCATTGCTTCATATAAGAATTCCGTATCAAATGATGCATTGTGAGCTACTAACACACAACCATCAATGAAGCTTAAGAACTTAGGTAGCACTTCTTCAATTTTAGGAGCACTAACAACATCACTATTAGTAATTCCCGTTAATTCCGTAATCACATTACTAATCGCTTCATTTGGTTTAACGAAAGTACTAAATTCATCAACACACATGCCGTGTTCAATCTTAACGGCACCGATTTCAATAATTTCATTGAAATTGATTGAGAAGCCGGTTGTTTCAAAATCAAAAACAACATATTTAGCATTGTGTAAATCGATATTATCGTAAGTTAAAGCAATTTTATATGATGAATCATCAACATAGTATCCTTCAACCCCCGCAATCGCCTTAATACCTTCTTTATTACATAATTCAAAGAATTCTGGTAACACATGGCAGTTAGCGTGATCTGTTACCGCAAGCGCCTTGTGACCAAAGGCTTTAGCAGCTTTAACATAATCTTCAACATCTAAGACACTATCAAGCGCACTCATCTTCGTATGGGCATGTAATTCAACCCGTTTTTCTTTCGAAGCATCAATCCGCATTTCATGATCATCTTGACCAATAATCGTGATTTCTCTGGCCATAACGACAACGTCATTAGCAAAGGTATCATATTGAACAGACCCTTTAACCTGAATCTTCATCTTAGTTATCAGGTCATTCTTATAGAATCTTTCATTCTGCGGTCTTAAGAAACATTTAACAAGAATTGAATCTTTATAGTTTGAGACAATTCCTGAGAAGATTTCCCAAGTTGAACGTTTATCGATTTGCTTAGTTAACAGCACACCTTCAAACATAACCATATCTGAGCCTTGCTTTTGACGTAGCTCTTGAACTTCCATTGAAGTTTGTGGAAGTTCTTCAATCGAAAGCTTCGTGGCCTGTGAATTACGGTATTCTTTTGCGGCTTTCTTTTGATGTAAGATTTGTTGGTTTTGAACGTACTCTTGTTGTTCTTCGTAAGACCGTGTATCCGCTTGTTCATTACGAATTAAGAGTTCACGTTCTTTCATTCCTACATAATCAGTTTCCATATTATTAATCGAAACATTCATTTCGATTTCATTAATACCAAAACTATTAAAGAAAGGCTTTAAAAGTTTTAGTGAATCACTACAAATCTTTTGGTCATCAGCAGTGGCAACAAAATAGTTAATCGCATTATCATCAACCTTATGCGAATATTTCTTTAAAACATTAACCCATTTATTTGCCTCACCCGTAATTTCAATCGCTTTATATAAGTATTGTTCTAAAAGTTTGGCTGGGAAATGATTCTTTTGATAGCGATAGCTATAAAGAACTGAAGTAATTTCAGGGGCACCTTGATGAAAATACTTCGTCAAACGGGTCATTGATAGATTAAGATCTTCGAATGGTACCAATTGTTCTAAAACGATATGCAAATGCCATGTCGAATTATTATTATGTAATTCAACGCGATCTAAAATACCGTGATTAATGATTTCACTATTAGAAAGAGCATTCGCTTCTTTTAATAACTGATACCACTTTTCGTTGTTTTCCATATTGTGCTCCTTTTATTTAAATTTTTATTAGTAGATTATTAAATTTTTATTTTATATTTAATTCAGGTTCAATAACATAGGCAATATTACGCCATACATTTTGAATCGTTTCATAAGTATATTCAACTTCAACACCAACAACATTTGGATCATTACAAATAAAGATGTATTTGCCATCTTCTACTCGATAACCCTTACATACTAGTAAGTGACCAGCTGTTGTATAAAGTCCTTGCATATTACCCTTTACACTAAGGCCCACTGGACCATGACTTGATAGATAATTAATTAAGTCATTTGCCCCCGCAAACCTTCTTACATATGCAAATTCACCCATACTACCCATAAAGGCAACATTAAAGCTCCAGTTACCAAAAACTTGGGCTCCGTGGTCATAAGCTGTACGGGCAACATATTCTTGTTCATATTGGTAGCCAAGTCCCACAAATGAATATCCATAATACTTAAGCATCATGGCAGTTGTAGTTGGACTACAAATTGATCCACCAATATTAGGAACTTCTCTTTGATATAGCTTTGGTACATCATAGCATACACTTTGTTTGATACCATCTTCAAGCGCTACATCCCCTTTGTTAATCTTTAAAGCAACATTAACGCATTTTAGAATAGGCGAAGATTCACCTTCACTTCTTCTAAAAATTACTTTGTATTGATAAGCAGTTGCTTTTCGACCAGCGGTAGGCGTTACTTCATCTTGATTGATTTTGCATAGGCCATCAGATGTTGTGCCACTACATGAAGCATTCTCTGTAGACATCTTCCATGCCCCATAGCTCATATAAGCGCACCACGTGCCATCAATTTTTAGCCGAACTTGCACTTCAACGCTACCTGTTGCACTATTTGTAATCGCACTCCAAGATGCGGTTAGTTCAGTAAAGTCTGATGT
>DBWF01000004.1:0-1520 GCA_002308275.1 Caryophanales bacterium UBA1245
TGTAAGAAGATAATTATTAACCAAGTGTTTAATGTTCCACCCATGGTGGCAATGGTTCCTATTTGGCCAACTAAACCTGAAGTTCCCATACCAGCACTACTACCAACGCAACGAACCTTTAGCCAACAAGTGGCAACAGGACCTAGGATGGCAGATGTAATAATAGTTGGTAACCAAACACGAGGGTTTTTTAAGATATTTTTAAATTGAAGCATACTAGTTCCAATACCAACTGAGATAACTGTTCCTACTTTATTATCATAGATTGATTGAATTGCAAAACCAACCATTTGGACACTACAACCAACTACCGCAGCTCCTCCTGCAATCGCCAAAGCACCTTCTAGATTGGTAGTTGAAAGGATCATTGCGGCGATGGCGGCTGAAGATATTGGAGCAGTTAGCGCCATACCCATAACAACCGCGATAATGATTCCCATAAAGAATGGTTGCGCGTCAGTTGCTACTTCTACGATATAACCGATAAATTTAGTTACTTGTCCAACTGGGAACGCTAAAATAAGTGTTAAAATAGTTCCAATTAGAATAATTGTAAATGGTATTAAAACGATATCAACAGGTGTCTTTTTAACAAGAATTAACTTCATTAATAAATAGGTACCAATAACAACTAAATAGATAGTTAGTGGGTCACCAATACGAAGTCCAAGACTTGCAAACTGAATAACATCAGGTTGATAGATATTAAGATTCAAGTATGCCGCAAGCGCACCTACGGCACTTAAAGCTACCATCTTTAGTCCATCAAGTTTAAGTGCTAATGCAATCCCAACCCCAATGCCAAGACCAGTCATATTTTGTAAGAAATTAGCAACACTAATGACAATTTCTTTAAAATAGCTATCACCAAAAAAACCACCAATGGTTTTTAAAATAGTACCCACGATTAAAGTAGCAAATAGCCCATAAGCCATTCCATTCATCGTTGTGATTATAAATGATAAGATTTGTTTACCAACAGATTGTTTTTCTTCCATCTTTCATCACCTTCTTTACTATTATACCAAATAATATCCATTTTAGCAAACAAAAATAATAACTCTACGTCTAGTAGAGTAAATTTTCATAAACTCTACTTTTCTAAAATAGACATTATAGTTATAAACTAAATCGTTTATTGCCTATTACATATTAATCAATTATAATTATAATGTAATAATTTGATTAAAAGGAGAAACTTATGGAACAATTATCATTTTTAATTAGTACTGATTCTGGTTGTGACCTACCAAAACAAGTACTTGATGAACACAACATTTATGCTTTGAGCTTACAATATAGTGACCCAAACAATACTTATCGTGATACCATGCAAGATATTGATACTATAAATTTCTATCAAAACATGCGCGGTGGAGTTGTCTATAAAACATCGGCAGTTAATGCGTATGAAGCATATCACTATTTAGAAGAGTTACTAAAGGTCAATCCCAATATTATTCATATTTGCCTTGGTAGCGCAATATCTTCTACTTATCATAATTTTTTAGATGCGGTTA
>DBWF01000004.1:1601-2658 GCA_002308275.1 Caryophanales bacterium UBA1245
TTAGAAGCTTGTGAACAACGAAATAAGGGACGTAAGATGGAAGATGTTGTAAACTTTTTAGAAGAAGTTAAACATAACATTCAACCTTATTTTACCGTCCCAACCCTAACCTATTTACATAGAGGTGGCCGGGTATCTAAAACATCGATGATTTTAGGAAATATTCTATCCATTAGACCAGTCTTAAGACTAAACTACGCTGGTGAATTAAAAGTCTATAATAAATGTCATGGTGAAAAAGCCACCATTCGTAAAATCATTGAAAACATTAAAGAACAAGTAATCAATGCGAAAGAACAAACATTATATGTTGCTCATGGTGATAACTTAGAGTTTGCGAAGAAGCTTGCGGAAGTTGCTAAGGATGAAATTGGCTTTAAAGATATTCACTATAGCTTTATTGGTTCAACTATAGGGGCTCATTCTGGTCCTGGAACTGTTACCCTCTTCTTCCACGGGAAAGATCGCTTAGCATAAAAAATTAAAAAAGTATTGATATTGTCAACATATTGTGATACAATTTAAATAGAAATTGGAGGAACAAGAAATGGCTAATATCAATGTCAGAATAGATAATAATGTAAAAGCAAAAGCAGAAGCTGTTTTTAATAGTCTAGGATTAACTCCTACAGTAGCTATTAATTTATTCTATCATCAAGTAATTCGCACTAATAGTATCCCCTTTGAATTAAAGGCCGATATTCCAAACGAAAAAACACTTAATGCGTTAAATGAGATAGAACAAATGGAAAAGCAAACGAAAGAACACAAAAAATTCGATAATATTGATGAACTAGTGGAGGATCTTCTTAAGTAATCTTTATTATACTTTAAATCTAGCCAGGAATGGTTCACACTTCAATCTATTTAAATAACAAAATAAGCGTCTATTTATAGACGCTTATTTTTTACGTTTAAAACGAAACATGATATACCATAAGATTACTAAGACTTCTAGGACACCAGCTAATACATAGATAACCCATGCCCTATTGATAGAAGCATTTACACTTAATGATAAGTGAATACTAACCGCAATACCAAAGACAATACCAGT
>DBWF01000004.1:2730-4100 GCA_002308275.1 Caryophanales bacterium UBA1245
GCTGGTACTAGGGTAAAGATAATATAAATTAAGGTTGCAATCACCCAAGATAGGCCTGATGAGATTGCGGCGATAAAGATTTTAGTAATCCTTGTATTTTGTTTTGGGGTAACTGGAACTTCTGTATCAGTGCACAAAGCATCAAGTGAAACACCATAAAGATTAGCGATTGCTTGCAAAGTATAAACGTCTGGTGTGCTTTCTCCCCTTTCCCACTTTGATACAGCTTTATCGGAATAATTTAACCTTTCTGCAACATCTAGTTGTGTTAGGTGATTGGCTTTACGGTATTTGATTAAGTTTTGTGCTACGAGTTCTTTAAATTTTAATTCTTCCATATCTTAAATATTATACCTTAAAGAACAAATTTTAGCAAGTAAACCATTAATTGTGACTTACTTATTAAGTTTTGCTTCAAACTCATCAATTAGTCCGCGGATACTTTCGACAACCTTCTTAACTGTATCTTCTTTAAATGGATTATCAAGACCAGCTTTTTCAAGGGTTTCAAAATAACCATATTTGCCACCCATACTGCATAGTGCTAAATAATTATCCCAAGCTTCTTTGTGATTCTTAGTGCTCTTAATAAATAGTTGAGATGCACAAGTTTGGGCAAGCGCATAATCAACATAATAGAATGGATATAAGAAGATATGTTGCTTTTGCATCCAGAAACCACCTTCGCTTAAGAACTTGTTACCATCATAATGACGCCATGGCAGATAATCAAGTTCGATTTGGTGCCATACTGCGCGGCGTTCTTTAGCACTCATTTTAGGATTTTCAAATACTTTATGTTGGAATTCATCTACCGCAACCAAATATGGAATGGTTGTCATCGTGCCACATAGATGAGCATAACGATATTCATCAGCACGCTCACAGAAGAATTTATCCATCCATGGATAAGTGAATTGTTCCATGGCCATGGAGTGGATTTCATTAATCTCACTAGTTGAATGAACAAGTTCTAAAAGTGGTAAGTGACGTGAAGCATAATATGCTTCAAATGCATGACCGGCTTCATGCGTTAGAACATCGACATCAGCACTTGTACCATTAAAATTAGAGAAAATAAATGGCGCTTTAAAATTAGGTAAGAATGTACAATAACCACCCATATGTTTACCAGGCTTTGTCTCTAGGTCAAATAGTTCATATTCAGCCATGAAGTCAAAGAATTCACCGGTTTCAGGTGATAATTCATGATACATGTTTCTTGCTTTTTCAACAAGCTCACTAGTTGATCCAATTGGAGTTGCATTACCATTTGGATAAACAAGGGCTTCATCATACATTTGAAGTTCATCTAGGCCTAAGCGTGCGGCTTGCTTTTGGTAAAGTTCAGCACAAAGTGGCACAACTTC
>DBWF01000004.1:4193-5325 GCA_002308275.1 Caryophanales bacterium UBA1245
TTAAAACCAAGCGCTTTGGCGGTTTTTACTCTTAAGGCTACTAGCTTATCATAAATAGCATCTAGTTTAGGAGATACTTCTTCATACATCTTTGCCCAAGCTTCGAAAGCTTCTTTGCGGATAGCGCGATCAGGGTTTTCCATATGCTTAAGTAAACCATAGAAGTTACATTCTTCACCTCTAAAGTTGCATTTACAAAGAGCTACAGCTTTGGAGTATTCTTTGCCAAGATTGTTTTCTTTAATCATTTTAAAGATAACTTTAAAGCTAATAAGCTTAAGTTGCATTTCGGCACTTTTTAAAAGGAGACTACCAAATTCAGCATCAATTTCTTTACGGTAAGGTGATGCAAGAATCGTTTGCATCACTTTCTTCATGGTCAGTGAAAGAGATGCGCTTTGGGTATTAATGTATTTATCTTCCTTTTCATAAAATTCATCTTGCATATTGATGGTATTTCTAATCGATACAATCGTACCCATCGTGCTAACATCGTACATTTTTTGATTTAATTCTAAATAAATCTTTTTAAATTCTTCGTAAGATTTAGCACTCTTTAATGCTTTAATTGCCTCTTTTGCATCACTTTTTAGTTTGGCAAAATCAGGACGCGTATATTTTAATTCACTAAACTTTTCCATTATTTAACCTCCTTATATGGTTCATATAAATAATCATACCATGGGAAATTCTTCCAAGTATTAACATGAAGGCGGTGCATTTCTTCAATTAAAAGTAAGATTTTACCAGTTGAATGACGCTCTGGGAAGAAATCATGGTATTCACCGTGAACAAAGAAATTAAAATATGAACTATCTACTTCGGTAATAACCGTATATAATACTTTATAGCTCATATCAAATTGATATGGTTCATTATCTTTAGTACCATTAAAATGAACACCTGCGTGGTCAATTGTTAAAACTCCTTCACCACAGATTTCCGAAGTCTTTAAGTCTTTTAGATAGTGATATTTAGGAATGGTGCCAATTTTAACCTTTTCACTAAATGAAAATTCAGGGTTTTCTCTAATTTCTTTGATGACTTGTTCTCGCTCCCATAATACCCATTTAGATGGGGACTCTGGGATGATTGAACCTTCATATGGATGGAACTCGTAATAATCATCCAT
>DBWF01000026.1:0-380 GCA_002308275.1 Caryophanales bacterium UBA1245
GTTTCAACGTGAAGAGTTTGTGGAAACATGTCAACTGGTTGAACTGTTTTTATTTCATATCCTAATTCAATAAATTGTTTTAGATCTCTGGCAAGAGTTGCTACATCACAAGATATATATATAACTTTAGGTATTTGCATTAAACTTATTGTTTCAATAATACTTTTTTCTAATCCTTTACGTGGTGGATCAACAAAGATAGCATCGATCTTTAGGCCATTTTGACGCCATTTGATGATTTGATCTTCGGTTTTAGCACAAACTACATCAACATTAGCTAGTTTATTAATAGCAATATTAGTTTTAGCATTATTGATAGCTTCACTAACAATTTCAACACCATATACATGATTTACTGATTCGGCTAGACTAATACCAAT
>DBWF01000026.1:482-3383 GCA_002308275.1 Caryophanales bacterium UBA1245
GCACCAATTCTAAATATGTGATTTAGTAATTGATCTTCAATATATTCTTTACCATATACTAAATAAGTATTATTGCCTAAAATAACATTGGTGTTAGCATCATTAACATTTTGCATGATTGATACTACTTCTGGATGTCTTTTAACGAGCTTAGTAGCTAATTCATTAAGACCTTTAATATCTTTTTTGGTAGTAACTAAAACAGCCATTACTTCACCATTTTTAGCTTGGCGAAGTAGTACGTGCCGAATTA
This sequence comes from Caryophanales bacterium UBA1245, assembly GCA_002308275.1. Lineage (GTDB taxonomy): Bacteria > Bacillota_I > Bacilli_A > ML615J-28 > CAG-313 > UBA1231. The sequence goes on from DBWF01000026.1 coordinate 736, forward strand.
GGCCTTTACCGGTTGCTTCATCATAACCAGTTATTTTAAATTCACTACAAAGATTACGAATGAATTTAACAATTTCACTCATTTGACTACTTTGAATATAGCAAGTATCAAAAGGGATTATTTCGTGAGTTTGGTTTTTATAAAAACCACACACGGTTTTACCTTTATTGATCCCAAATGGAATTTGTACTTTATTTCGGTAATATAACTCATCAACACTGGCAATCGTTTTTTTAACTACTACATCAGTAATACCACCAATTTTTGCTAATGTTTGACGAACGATTTCTCTTTTGAAAGCCAGTTGTCCTTCATATGTTAAATGCATTAATTGGCAACCACCACATTCGTGGAAAATTGGGCATATTGGGTTAATACGGTGAGGAGAGGTTTTATCCTTAAATACTTTAACTAGTTTGCCATTACCAAGCGTTTTCTTAACTTCGGTAATTTCGATAATCCCGGCTTCACCTTTAATAGCATTTTGAACAAAGATGGGAAAATTAGTTAATTCTTCACCATATTTGTTAACACCATCTAACTTACAGACACCTCTAGCGTCATGGGTCATTGATGTGAATTCAACTCTAAAAGTAGCACCCGGTTTAATAATACGAGTGCCTTTTTCAATTACTTCATTATTCATCTTCGTGTTTCTTTTCTGTTTTATTTTCACTAATGATTTGAGCTACTCTCGTTGATGCTGCCGCCGCAATACTNNATATCATCTAAGAATGTATGGCAATGAGCTGTAATGTCTTTTCCTTCATCATTAAGTTTAGCCACAATCCCTGGTTTATTAACATCAATATCACCAAAATTGGTTGCGCCAATGACGCCATAAAGCCTTGCTAAATCAAGGCCTAGAATTTCATCAACGCCAAAGACACCAAGGTCATAACGCATAATATCTTGAATTGGACCTTTGAACATGCCTTCTTCCGTTAAACGGTCGATTTCGGCACCAAGTTGTAAGATGTGGAAGACATCTCTTAAAGAGAGAATCTTATTAACACTTTCAATGCAAGCTTCCATCGTGACACCTTTATCATATTTAGTTTGTTGATTATATGATACTTTAGCGATATCTTCTACTTTTACACCGCGTTCAGCAAGTTTTGCTACATTTAATTCATACATTTCTTCTCTTGAATAGAATAATTTAACTTCTTTTTCCATAATTAACTCCTCATATATTTACGCATCGCTCCATTAATGAAGCTGGCCGCATCCATTTCTTTTTTACCAGCGGGAATAACACGGTGAATTTCAATTGTTGTGCCAGCCGCACAAGCTAGGACAAAATACTTTTTATAGATATTTACGACCTCACCTGGAGCTTTATCAGTGGTCTCTGTACCAACTCTTGCTTTCGTAACTTTAATCCTATCCATTGGATCATTAAAGCCTTTAAAGTAGAAGTAAGCACCTGGTTCATCAAGAAGACTTCTAATTTGGCAATCGACGAGTCTTGCTTCCTTAGTAAAATCAATTTGTTCTTCAGATGCTTCAATATTATAGCCAAATGTTACTTCTTCCTCATTTTGTTTAATTGGCGTGATTTCGCCATTGATTAATTTAGGTAGGGTTTCAAGTAATAAATCTCTTCCTAGAATTGATAATTTATCAAAGAGCGTGGTTGTAGTATCTTCTTCGGTAATTGGAAGTGCCCCTTGCGCTAAGATATCACCACTATCCATACCTTTTGCCATATACATAATGGTAATACCGGTCTCTTTTTCACCGTTCATAAGAGCTCTTTGGATTGGAGCACCACCACGGTATTTAGGAAGGAGTGAACCATGCACATTAATACTTTTATATCGAGGACTAAATAATAGTTTTGTGCCTACTATTTGACCGTATGCGGCGGTGATGATGATGTCTGGGTTTAAGGCAATTAATTCTTCGCTACTTTCTCTAATTTTTAGAGGTTGATAAACTGGAATGTTATGCGCAAGTGCACAAACCTTTACAGGCGAATAGGTTACTTGATTGTTACGACCCACGAGTTTATCAGGTTGTGTAACAACACCAATCACATCATATTTTTCGATTAAAGCTTCTAGAATTGGCACCGCAAACTTCGGTGTTCCCATAAATAGAATTTTAAGCATTGTGATTCCTCCTTTCTACATAATAACTTTGGAATAGCGATCAAAGATTAAAGTAATCGCTGATTTTTGATATAGTTGATAGATTCGCATATATATTTCATTAATCGTTTTACACTTATGTTTAACGATTAATTGAACACATTGTTCCTTATAATTATAAGCTGGACCAATAACAATGATTTCATATTCTTTAATCATTAAGAGGACTTTTTTAATACTATTAGCTATCTCATACATTAGCTTGTATTCACCCTTAATAAGAAGACGATTAACTTCATATAATGGTTCAACTTTTAAGATTTTACGATTTTCAATTTCGTCTAAATAAAATTGATTATAATCATGATTAGCAAAATTCTTTAAAATGTAATGCGTTGGTGAATAGGTTTGAACAATTAGTTGACCTTTATTCATCAGGCTATCCGCATGCGATAACATACTATATGCTTGGTGTGATGCATCAAATGATGGCATATTTAAGACCGCATCTAGATTAATCACGCCAATTAAACCAATATTAGGGGATGCTAG
>DBWF01000026.1:3496-4338 GCA_002308275.1 Caryophanales bacterium UBA1245
TTAACATATTCAGCTAATTTTTCAACACCTATTCCATCAAAAGAGATTTTATCTGAATGACATTTTTCACATTCGATAACCATCCGTTGTTTATAGAAGCAACTTGGACAATATAATTCATTCTTCGTTTTATGATATTGAAGTGGAATACCACATTTAGGACACTTAATCGTATTACCACAACTACGGCAACTAACACTTGTTGCATAGCTCTTATTATTTAATAATAGAATTACACTTTTACCAATATTGAATGTATCATTAATGGCTTCTTCTAGCGTCTTACTAATAATATGTGATTCCATTCTTTTAATGGCTTGTCCCATATCAACAATACTTAAAGAGTTATTAGATGGGGCATTTTTAATTTGAAGGGTAATATTATTAAGTAGGGCTTCGGTATAAGTTTTAAGAAGTGGGGCAACGGAAGCATAAATTAGTTTAACACCTCTTAGTTCGCTTACCTTTTTCATTACAACATTTAAGTCATATCGAGGGGATTGATCATTCCGATAATTCTTACTTTCTTGATCAAGCATAATAATACTGCCTAGATTTGGATAATCCCAAAGTGAACAAGCAGGTGTTGAAACCACAACCTGATATTCACCTTTCATCGCAGCATCATAATAATCGATAAGTTTATTTTGTGAAATATTAGCACTCAAGTTACAAATTGAAGCATTTATGTATTTTTCTAGGTTTGATGATATTTCGGCTCCCCTTAAAATATCCGGAACTAGGATTAAAACATGCTTATTATTTTGAAGATTATCATTAATAATTCTAAGTAAGTAAGCTAATTCTTCTTGTTTGTTATTAGATACATATAGAAGAGTATC
>DBWF01000026.1:4352-4903 GCA_002308275.1 Caryophanales bacterium UBA1245
TCATCTAAATAATCAAAGGTATCTTCATACTTTACTTTCGCAACAGGAGGCTTTTTGGTAATTCTAGAAGCTAAAACATAACCTTTATTTAAAATGCCTTCTTTAACTAATCTATCGATTAAATAAGTAGAAGCTCCGGTTTCTTCTTGAATTTCTTGGCGCGTTATGCCTTTTTCACTTTGATGAACATAATACATTACGGCACTGCGCATTGGACTCACCGTTAAACCCATTTGTTCTAAATATGTAGCTTCATCAATAGTATAAACAGTTGCCCATTTTGATGGAACTTTTAAAACAGCATCATATACTATTTTTACTGTTCCTTTTTTTAAGGCTTTAACAATTAGGCTTTGGTATTCAACTGGTACATCTTTTGTTTTGATGATTGATTCTTCCTTGAATAAGCTAGCTAAGGTAGCATCTAAGGCTTCCGCAGCTACTACTTGATAAAAGGCTACTTCTTTTAGCCGTTTACCTTGAGGAATCATTTGATTGAAACAGCGACACATTGGACAAATGGCATCACTTCTAATGAATTCAGCAAGTTC
>DBWF01000026.1:4940-8548 GCA_002308275.1 Caryophanales bacterium UBA1245
TACCTTCAAAGCTTGATTCATTCATTACTCGTAAGACAATGCCCATTACCGGATGATTGCCCGCGCCAAAAGGGACACGCACGCGCATGCCTTCAGTGACATTCATTCCATCAGGAATTAAATAATCGAATTCAATATCCACTTGTGAAGCAGGATTATCGATAATAACTGATGCAACCATATGAATTCCTCCTTTATTTTATTATACCAAATTATTAAAAAAAAGAGAATAATTTGACTAATTCAAATTATTCTCCTTTCTTTTCATTTAAGACTTGTAACATTTTATCACGTACTAAATCACTTAATTCTTTTTCAGTTAATGATTCATAGATACTTGCCTCAATTACATCAGTAACTACTAAATCAACATGGTGGATTCTAGTTAATAAGTGATGCTTGATCTTTTCCGTACCTTTAAAAACGCAAACTACAATTGGACGAGCAGACTTTTTAGCCATAATGAATGAACCATCTTTAAAAGGTAGTAGGATTTCTTCTGTAAAATTACGAGTTCCTTCAGGTGCAATACCAACACAGCATGTATCAGTCTTTAAGTATTTAATAGCGCGTGCTAATTGATAAGCATCTTTAGTTGGATTATCGCGGTCTAGGAATAAAAACCCTGTACCTCTTATGATATTACCAAAGAAAGGAATCTTAGCAAGCGATTTTTTAGCCATAAAGACCATATCATGTTTACCGAATACCGCATTAATTATAACCGGATCCATATTTGATAAGTGATTATGAACAACGATAAAAGTGCCATTGGAAGGTACTTTATCAAAGCCACTTATATGCATCTTAACGCCAAAGAGGCTCATGCAAATTTTAGTCGTAATAACATAAACACGGTGATAAAATTTACTATACTTTTTGATTTCACCCTTTTTAACAAATAAACCTAAAATAATATATGTTAAGAAGAATAGGGCAACAAAAGCAACAATGTATCCAATAAATAAGAGGATACCTAGTATTATACTCCAGGCTAAGCTACTTGGTGCAATTCCCAGTACCGTTATGACTGCCAGAGCTGCACTTAGGAGTAAAACAATTATCTTAACCATTATGCTCTTACCGTGTATTCAGTAACGTCTAGTACTGTTTCTCCATCGATTTGTAATGCACATGGACGATCAAATTCAACATGGATTTCTTTGCCAGTATAAATTTGAACAACCTTTTCTTTCTTAATGTGTTCACCTTTAAAGATTGAAGGGAAAACAATTAAGGCTTTTAATTTAGAACCAGTTTTATAAACTACTACACTTAGTGTATCGCCTTTTCGGTCTTGTGCGGGAGCAACCATCATACCACCACCATAGAAACGACCTTTCATAGTAGGAGCTAACCATACTTTTTTATGTTCATAAGTTTGGCCATCAACAGTGATTTTTGCAGTTACAGGTTTAAAGTGGAATAATAAACCTTTAATAGCAATTGAAGTGTAATTAACTGGTTTATCAGACTTTGCTTTTTGTTTGTCACCCATTTCACAGCAGTAACCATCAATACCATAACCAATACCATTGATAAAACGTTTTGATAATTCTTTAACATGGACAACTGGTAGATTAGTTACATAAGGGTTTAATAAAACTTCTTCATCAGTTGAAGCACCAAGGTCACGTAAGAAGTCATTACCAGTACCAGCAGCACGGAAATAAACATTATTCTTTAATTCGTATCCTTCGATTGCATTAACAAAGTAATTGATTGTACCATCGCCACCAACTAAAACAACTTCGTCACCTTCTTGAAGTTCACCTAAAAAGTCAGGATAATTAATATCGATTAATTCACGAACTTCTACACCTTCAGCTTTTTCAGCTTCTTTAATAAATTCAGGTTTAATACCATTATTTGCTAATGGGTTATATAAATAGTATTTCATTTTTTTCTCCTTTTTATTCTTAATTGCATCTTGTCTTCTTCAATTTGGTCAAGCTTAGCTTGCATTTTATTCTTTAATAATTCTGCAAGTTCCGCTTTAGTTAACCTCTCATATTCATCATAGTAAACAGGTTCTAAAAAATGACATTCTGGATGAATCCGTCTAATTGAAGATTTGCCATACACTTTATAGGTATCATAGAGGACCACGGGGATAATTCTGACATGCGAATCATAGGCTGGTCTTAAGACACCAGTTTTAAATTCTTGTAATGTGTTTTCATTATTGCCATATTTACCTTCAATAAAAGCAATATAGCTACGACCTTGTTTTAGTTTTTCCGCAACCTCATCCATTGTTACAACCATTGAACGGGGATCATTGTAGTCTAAGTATGCACATTCTAACATAATACAAAGTTCTCGGTAGAATGGCCATTTAACACGTGATGCATCCACAATTAGCGTCGTTGGATGATGCATAAGGCCAGTTAAGATACCAATACCATCATAACGTCCTTGGTGATTAACAACATAGAGAGTTGCTTCATCAGATAAATACTCTTGTCCATAAGCATGTAGTCTAATATTACCTAAGTGATTAACTACATGAAGTTCTTCTTGAATATAAGCATAACGTTCTTCGAAAGACAATTTGTTCTCTTTAATGATTTTGCGCATCCCTTTTAAATACTTTAGAGTAACCGGTAAACGAATCAAAATCGTAAAATAGAACCGTAGCATATGTCGCTTTTTCATTGCTTCAATTCTTGTGTCATCTGGATTGTTAAGATGATAAATCAGCATGACAATGAAGAACAGAATTACCGCTAAGATAATCCCAATTGTGACATCAATATTAGCGTAATTAACGGTTGCGGCGGCGAGAATGCCGCTTTTAATAATCATCAAAGGGCTGACAAGAATAAATGCGAGGGTCGCAAAACGCATTTTTCCTTTGTGATTCATAATGAAAGTTTTGATCAATTTTGATATTAAATAAATTCCTAGGACATATCCACTTGAATAAGTAAGAATTAGTAAGCCATTACTAACAAAGTTATTAAGACTTGCTAGTTCACTAATAAGACTCATTAATGGGTAATAATAACCAAAGGCTAGCAATATGACCGCAAAATCTAACCCTGGAATGGCAAATGTAATCGAAGTTACGAGCCCAACTCCAAAGAGTTTTAGGTAATCCGTAAAGGTCATCATACTAGAATCTAATTCAATTGTCTCACCACCAACCATGAAATAAACATAGCCAATGAAGAAAACAACAATTAAACCAAGTAAAAGCCAATTGGTCCAGTCTTTAACATAAGGAATAATATCCTTAATCATCTTAGGAAGACTACCTGCTAGACAGCCAAAAATAGCTAATATAAAAATCAGCGGATAGTTTTCATAAAGGATACTAACAAATTTCGCAGCAATTACTGCCCCAATGATGTATCCCATAAAAAAGATGATTAGAAAGACAACATTCTTTTTAAAGTTTTTAAATAGAGAACTTAAAGCATCAATCAATGGATAATAGATGCATAGAACAATCGCAAAAGTGAGTGACGATAGTCCTGGTATGGCACAACTAATGAATCCAACGATAATCGCTTTTATCAAATTTGATACATACTTCATATCATTTTTACCTTGACTTATGTATTATACCAAAAAATGTTTATTTTTGCAAATGTTTATGTATT
>DBWF01000026.1:8653-9142 GCA_002308275.1 Caryophanales bacterium UBA1245
TTCTTATTATATGTTGTATGTAATAATTCGTGTGCTAGATGAGAATTAGGTTCACCTAAGAATTTAGCATATAATTCTTGAATTTGTTTGTTGTTATGAGATTGACGTAATGTTTGACGTTCATCTTCAGAATATAATGCTTGAGCACGTTTCCAACGATATGTGTCAAGAATATCTAGGCCTTCATTTGGTAAGAATTGTGGTTTAACATATGGTTGACCACCACCATTGATACANNATACATCCACCTGGGCAACCCATGATTTCAATGAATGTATAAGGGCTCTTACCTTCTCTGATTTGGTCAAGTAAAACCTTCGCATTCTTCATACCACTTGCAACCGCAACCTTAATTTCTAAGCCATTAATGTTAAGACTTGCTTCTTTTAAGCCTTCCATACCACGAACAGCTTCGAAATTAATAGCTTCGTGTTCTTTACCAGTTAAGCAGTAGTAAGCTGTTCTTAAAGCAGCTTCCATAACACCACC
>DBWF01000026.1:9179-10165 GCA_002308275.1 Caryophanales bacterium UBA1245
ATGATATCTTGATCGAATTCTTCATCTGGAAGTTTAGCAAAGTTGATACCACTACGTTTGATAAGTTTAGCAAGTTCACGAGTAGTTAGAACGGCATCAACATCAGTGATACCATCGTGTTTGAATTGGTCACGTTCTTTTTCAAACTTTTTTGCGGTACAAGGCATAATAGATACAACGAAAATATCTTTTGGATCTAAGCCATTTTGTTGTGCAAAGTAACTCTTAATAATTGCACCTTGCATTTGGTGTGGTGATTTACAGCTTGATACATGGTCTAATAAGTCACCATAATAGTATTCAGCATAGTTAATCCAACCAGGTGAGCATGATGTAATCATTGGTAATACACCACCATTTTTAACACGGCCTAATAATTCAGTTGCTTCTTCCATGATAGTTAAGTCAGCACCGAAGTTAGTATCATATACTTTATTAAAGCCAAGGCGTTTTAGAGCAGCTACCATTTTACCAGTAACAGCAGTACCAATTGGCATACCGAATTCTTCACCAAGCGTAGCACGAACAGCTGGAGCAGTTTGAACAACGATATATTTACCTTCGCGTTTAGCTTGGTCAACTTTATCGATTTCGCTCTTTTCCATTAAAGCGCCAGTTGGGCAAACATTAACGCATTGACCACATAATAAGCATGGGCTTTCAGAGAAGCTGCGGTTTGCGGCTGGAGCAACGATCGTATTGAAACCACGTTTTTCGAAACCTAAAATACCAGTTCCGTGTGCCGCAACGCATCTAGCAACACATCGACCACATAGGATACATTTAGAAGTATCACGAACGATTGATGGTGAAATTTCATCAACTGTTGTAGGTGTTTTAGCACCTAAGTATTTGCCTTCTCTAGCACCTGTGATTTGAGCAACATATAATAATTCACAATGACCATTCTTATCGCATTGTTGGCAGTTCATTGAGTGATTAGAAAGTAATAACTCAACACTAGCACGACGTGCATCAACTGCTTT
>DBWF01000020.1 GCA_002308275.1 Caryophanales bacterium UBA1245
ATCTTTTCCCATAAACCTACATTATATCCAAAGATACTATAGATTTCTTCTTCAACCCAAGAAATAGAATATAATTTACCTTGATAACTACCAGCAGTCTTTACGATTGTATTCATGAAGTCATTACCATATTTATTATACCAGTTAGTTACATCATGAATTGCATTTGCGTTTGCAAAGTTAGGAATTTGATAGTCTGGAACAGTATATAAATCGTATTCTGGTGAATCGATTCTAGCTTGGTTGATGATGTATGACCATCTTGATGGTCCCCAAGCAGCATCTGATGGATATTCAATAACAGTAATATGACAGTTAAAATCTTCTTCTACAGAAGTCCAAGCTTGTTGTCTAGCTTCTCTATCTGGACCAGCATAGTAGCCATATTTATCCTTTGTTTCAATAGGCATAAATGGGTTAGTTTCACCTAAAGCTGAAGTAGCTTGAGCGATTTTAATTGTATATTCGTTTAAATCTGGATAATCAGGAACTTCATCAAGAGTGATTTGAATACTCTTACTACCTGTCTTACCATTAGCTTCAACAGTAATTTTGATTAATCCAGGTTCAGGACCAGCAGTGAATAAACCTGTTTCACTAATAGTACCTAAACTATTACTTACAGACCATTTTACATTGTCAACAACGGCACCAGCAGGGCTTACCTTGTATGTACATTGTAAAGTGTGTCCAACTTGAACACGTGCTACGCTTTTTGCAGTAGCAACTGAAATTGTCTTTAATTCAGTTGAGCCTCCGCCTTCGTTGCCTCCTTTTTTACAGCCAACTAAAGCTAAAGCTAAAACAAGGACCAAAAACAATTGAAAAACTTTTTTCATTTCGTTCTCCTCCTATATAATACGAAAGTGCTTTCACACACATTTAAAATTTTATCACATTATAAAAATAAAGTCAATTTTATCGCCGAATAAATCCCAAACTATTTTTTTATTCAAATTCATTTAAGGAAATTTTAAGGTACAAGTTCGCATATATAAAAAACTTCCCATACATAGTATGAGAAGCTTTTATTATAAAATTACGACAGGCATTATCCAAATGCTTTTGTAATAGATTCATTTAATGTATCTTGTAAAGCACCTACAGCTTCAGCCCATGTAGCAGCACCTGTACCTAAAACGAATTTTCTTAAGTTGATATCGAATTCAGAACCAGATGTGTAGCAAACTGTATTAGAGTTAGATGTCATTGGATCATAGAATGCATCTGTCTTTAAGTTCATACTTACTTTAACGAAAGCTTTAATAGAAGCTTCAGTACCGAACTTAGCTGATGCAGCATTAGTGAATGCTAATTCTTCATCATAACTATCGCTTGTACGATAATTTTGTTTAGCTCTTAGCCAATATGTTGCAATAGCATAGTAGATGTTTTCTGATGTACATTCATCACCATAGCCTTTATAGTAGTTTTCTCTACCAGCAGCCATTACCCAACAAGCTTCACTTGTGATACCAGTGTAAATGCTATCGTTCTTTTCCATTCCATCTGGAGCTGGGAATGGTACATAACCATAACGTGTAGCATCGCCATCACCCCACATGTTAGAATCCCAACGGCCTTGGTTAGCACCGATGAACCATAAGTCACCAGTATTGAACATTGATTTACCATTTGTCCAAGAAACAACACCTTGGTCTACTGAGAATTTTTCATCAAATGCGCCATAATCAAAGATTTCTTTTAATGCATTAGCAGCATTTGTACAATCTTCATTTAAGATATGAACTTGCTTCTTAGCAACGTCAGCAACACCTTCACCATTTCTATCTACCATACCAACGAAGTAATATGTTGGCCAACCAGATAAGCAATGGTATCCAGCATCAGCACCAAAAACAGAATTTAATGCGTCTTGACACTTCTTACAATAAGCGATGAAATTAGAAACATTCCATTCTTCATCTAAGAACATTTGTGCAGGTTCTTTAATAGAAGAATCATATTCATGAACTTGTTCCCATAAACCAACATTGTAACCTAAAATGTTGTAAACATTTAAATCGTTCCAGTTGATTGTATAGATCTTACCTTTATAAGAACCAGCAGTTCTTGAAATAGTAGTCATGAAGTCATTACCATACTTATTATACCAATCTGTTAAATCTAAGATTGCATTAGCACTTGATAGACCAGGTACTTGTGCATCTGGGATTGTATAGAAATCATATTCAGGAGAATCGATTCTAGCTTGGTTGATGATGTATGCCCATCTTGATGGTCCCCAAGGAGCATCTGATGGATATTCAACAACTGTAATATGGCAGTTGAAATCTTCTTCTACTGATGTCCAAGCTTGTTGTCTAGCTTCTCTATCAGCACCTGAATAATAACCATAAGTTGCTTTTGTTTCAATTGGTAAGAATGGGTTAGTCTCACCTAAAGCTGATGTAGCTTGAGCAATCTTAATTGTATATTCGTTTAAATCAGGATATTCAGGAACTTCATCTAAAGTAATTTGAATACTCTTTGTACCAGTTACAACAGTACCATCTTTACCCGTAACTTCGACAGAAATTTTAACTAATCCATCTTCACTACCAGCAGTGAATAATCCAGTTTCACTGATAGTACCTAAAGAATTGCTAACTGCCCATTTTACGCTAGCAACTTCTGCGTTTGATGGACTTACTTTGTATGAACATTGTAAAGTATGACCAACTTGTACACGAGCAACACTCTTAGAAGTTACAACTGTAGCTGACTTAAGTGTAGTACTCTTTTGTGAATCACCACCATTGTCATCTTTACCACATCCTACTAAAGCAAGAGCAAGGATTAGCACTAATACTAATTGAATAATTTTTTTCATTTGTGTGTTTTCCTCCTATTCACTTAATATCAAGGATATTTAAAGTGTTTTTACACATTAATATTTTACCATAATAGGCCCTTAAAGTCAATGAAATTATTGAAAGAGTTTTCATTTATTAACTAAAAAATATTATATTTTTTACTTTTTTATACACAAGTATAAATAAAAAAGACCTATAAGAATATAGATCTTAATTATCATTATTTATAATTATAATAATGAACAAGCTTCTTCATCAGCAACTACAATTACTTTACCTTTATGGTTTTGAAGTGCAGATGCAGGGAAGTCTTCAGTAACTGGTCCATTCATTAATTTATTGATTGCATCAGCCTTATTTTTACCAGAAGCAATAAGTAAAACACTCTTAGCATTCATAATGTTTTTAATACCCATTGTGATAGCATGCTTTGGAACTTGATTAATGTCATTATCAAAGAAACGAGCATTATCTTGTCTTGTCTTATCTTTTAAAGTAACAATTAAAGTTTCACTATCAAAAGGAGTTCCTGGTTCATTGAAACCAATATGACCATTAGCACCAATACCTAATAATTGCATATCAACTGTAGCAGCATTTAATGCTTTACTATAAGCAGCACAATTTGCAGCTAAATCATTTCCAACTGATGATGGAATATGAACATTTTCTTCTTTGATATCAATATGATTGAATAGATTAGTATGCATGAAAGAATAATAACTTTCAGGATGTGTAACAGGAAGTTCACAGTATTCATCAAGATTAAATGTTTTAACATCTTTGAATGATACTTCGCCATTTTCATAAGCCTTAATTAAATACTTGTAAAGACCAATAGGGCTAGAACCAGTTGCAAGACCTAATGTACATTTAGGATTTGCTTTTACAACATCAAGCATAATCTTTCCAGCAACATTGCTTAATTCTTCATAATCTTTTACTTTAATTAATTGAATTTTATTCATTATAATATCCTCTTTTCTTCTTCAATTATTTTACTATACTATTATACTACAAAAATAATAAAAATGCATCCCTTTTATTAAAAATTATTCTTTTATTTCTTATATATAAAAAACCACCCAAAAACTTGGGTGGATTTTTATTACATACCTGTCAAACCAGAACGTTCAACAGATTCAACGAATAATCTTTGTACAAATAGATATCCAATTAATAATGGAATCATCATTAATAGGGCAGCAGTTTGTTCGATTAATTCGTAGAACTCAGATCCAATTACATCACCCATTTCCTGTTTCAAACTCAAGAATTGAGTACCAATAACAGAGTTCAAGTTCTCACTGAAACCAGCAAGAGCAGTTGTTACTAGTGGATGACTTCTTTGATATGAGAATAAGTTAGCAAAGTAATAATCATTATATTGCCATACGAACGCAAATAATGCAACTGTTACGATTGTACCACGAACGTTAGGGAACATAACACTCCAGAATGTTCTCAATACGCTGGCACCATCAATTTCAGCTGATTCTTCAAGTTCCATTGGCAAGTTTCTAAATGCTTGTCTAAATAAGAATATGAAGATAGCAGATCTTACACCTTGACCAAAGATAGTCATAATGTAGATTGCAAGTGATGAACCAACTAAACTGTATCCAAAGAATGAATAATATGTAAAGAACAATGTTCTTGATACTTTCAATGCTTCATTAGGAATTGCAAGTGATGCAATTACTAAATAGAAGATAATATTAGAACCCTTAAATTTCAATCTCGCAAATGCATATCCAGGGATAGCTGTCGCAATAACTTGTAATAAAGTTGTAATTGCTGACAAAATTATTGAGTTAGTAAATGAATGTCCTTCCATTGTCAACAATGTATATGAAATATTAATATTCAATGTTGACCAAATTTCCGGAATCCAAATAACTTGTGGATTACTAATATCCATTGGGCTACGTAAAGCGTATGATAATTTTTCAATCATTGGCATGATGATGATGAAACATAGACCAAACAAAATGATAGCTCTTGCGATAGAAATAATAATACTAACAGCATGATTAATTCTAATCTTTTTACGAGTAGGATTTTGCAAATCGGCTTTTAATTGATTAAATTCATATTTCAATTCTTCGCCATATGACATTTCATCAAGCATCTTTTGATGTGCTTCACGTTCTTCTTTAGCAGTCTTTTCTTGTTCTGGGTCAATGCCCTCTTCTTCATAGAATTGAGCAAGTGCTCTATCGTAACATAATTTTGTTACATAAGCATCTCTTTCAGCATTATTCTTTTCTACAATTTCAGCTTCTTGAGCTTCCTTCATTAACTTAGCAGTAGAATCTTCTTCGCTTGCAGCATCAGCGTTTACTTGAACTTCATCAGAAGTTTGTTCTTCTTCGGCTTGTTCTTCAGAAACTTCTTCTTTAGTTTCCTCTTCAGATTCTACTTCAGGCATTTCTTCAACTTGTTCTTCATTAGAAGTTTGTTCTTTAGAAGTTTCAAGTTCAGTATCTTTTTCTTCTTGTTCTACTAATTCAACGTCTTTTTCTTCATTAGTTGTCATAATAGAATACCGCCTTTGATAAGATTCCTAGTACTATCGCAATGATTAAAATAACCATTATTGAGTACATTATAGAAAGTGCTGCACCAATTCCATAATTTGTTAATTGTTTAATTTCAGTAGCCAAAACATCTTCGCCACTCAGTGGATCTTTAACATATACAGGACCATTATATTGATAATATTTTTCTAGTGCTGCACCAGTTAAACCTTTAGCGACATATGTAGATGATTTTTTAGCATCAG
>DBWF01000054.1 GCA_002308275.1 Caryophanales bacterium UBA1245
ACTGGATGTTGGAAACGAGTTGGGTTAGTTGAGTTACCAGTAATTGATACATCAACACCTTCTAAGTGCATAATAGCTACACCTTCACGAACGTCATCAGCACCATAACAACGAACTTTTCCACGATCGCCTTCAGAATACTTAGTTTCTTTTACGATTTTAACTTCGCCAGTTGCATAATCAAAGACTGTTTCAACATGTGTGAAACCATTAATTCTAGAAATTACTCTAGCAGCATCTTTACCAAGACCATTTAAGATAACGCGTAATGGTTCTTTACGTACTTTGTTAGCTGTTTTAGCAATACCAATAGCACCTTCGGCTGCTGCAAATGATTCATGACCTGCTAAGAAAGCAAAGCACTTTGTATCTTCTGTTAAAAGCATTGCACCTAGATTACCATGACCTAGACCAACCTTACGATCATCAGCAACACTTCCTGGAATACAGAAAGATTGTAATCCTACACCGATAAGTTTTGCTGCTTCAGCTGCACTTGGAGCCTTTTCTTTTAAAGCAATAGCGGCACCAACTGTATATGCCCAGCATGCATTTTCAAAGCAAATTGGTTGAATTGATTTAACAAGATTGTAAACATCTAAGCCATAGCTATCACAAATAGCTTTAGCTTCTTCAATCGAAGCAATCCCATATTGTTTTAATGTTGCATCGATTTGTTTGATTCGGCGTTCATAACTTTCAAATAATGCCATGATGTGCCTCCTATTCTTGACGTGGATCAATATATTTAACGCCTTCATCAAAGCGTCCATATTGACCTTTCGCTTTTTCTAATGCTTCTTCTGGTTTCATACCTTTCTTTAGGAAATCAGTAAATTTACCTAAACTTAAGTATTGATAACCAATGATTTCGTTATTAGCATCAAGTGCTAATTGAGTGATATAACCTTCAGTTAATTCAAGATAACGAGGACCTTTTTCTAAAGTTGCATAACTAGTACCAACTTGGCTTCTTAAGCCTTTACCTAAGTCTTCAAGACCAGCACCAATTGTTAAGCCACCTTCAGAGAAAGCTGATTGGCTACGTCCATAAGCAATTTGTAAGAATAATTCACGCATTGCAGTATTNNATAGCATCACAAACTAAGTCTGTATTTAATGCTTCTAATACTGTTTTACCAACGATTGCTTCAGCAGCCATGGCAGCTGAATGAGTCATTCCCGAACAGCCAATTGTTTCAACTAAGGCTTCTTGAATAATACCTTCTTTAATGTTAAGAGTAAGTTTGCAAGCACCTTGTTGAGGAGCACACCAACCAATACCATGAGTCAAACCGCTAATGTCTTTGATTTCTTTAGCGTAAACCCATTTACCTTCTTCAGGAATTGGGGCACAACCATGATTAGCACCGCAAGTTACTTTACACATCTTTTTTACTTCACTTGTGTATTCCATATTTTTCTCCTTTGTTTAAATATACCTTTAGTATTTTATCATAACTTTAAGAAAAAGTAAATTACTTAATCATATTTTTATTAATGAGCTCCTGTAATTCAAACATTTTATGAATCATTAACCCATTATAATTTTGTTTTTCATTTTCCACATTTAACCAAATTGGTTTAAGGCCTGCTTTAGTACTACCTAAAACATCAATTTCATAACTATCACCAACGAAATAAACATCTTCTGCCTTTATTTCTGGTAAGTCTTTTTGAACCATTGATAAAGCCCTCTCAAAGATTTCTTTAAAAGGCTTACGAAAAGTAACATCCGCACTTGTTAGAACAAACTTAAAGACATCATCATATCCTAAATCAAGTAATCTTTGCCTCATCGCTTTACCACTAAAGATCGTATTGGAGATAACTCCTAAATAATAACCTTGTTTCTTCAAGAATCGTAATACTTCATTCACACCATCAATTGATCTATCAACTTCTACCGCATCTAAAAACCTTGTTTCAACATTTTCACCTAAATCAATGTTGTGTCTGTCCGCAATATCTCTAATTAAGTCTAGAATCATAAGTTCTCTGTCACTTCGTTCATTAAACCTTTTAGCAACCATCTTGATTTCTTCTTCTAACTCTTGTTTCGACAATATATTACCAAATAAAGACACAAAACCATTAACAAGATTAATTGAGACGTTTTCAATTAGCGTATTTCCTAAATCAAATAAAATAACTTTCATTTTAGACCTCTATTATAAAGTAACAAAATGCCACTCTAAATCTTCTTTTGATGTTCCTTCTAATACTAAATAAGTACCAGTAGTAGCGTCCCTAGGTAGTGATACCGAACCAGGATTAAAAACATGGCACCCATCAATTAGCTGATAACTATGGATATGGGTATGACCATAGCAGATAATATCAGGGTGATGTTCCCTAATGATTCTTTTAATTGCATATAATCCACCAATCCCATGGAAGAAATAAAGAGTACCAATTGGTAATTTTAGTAATTTCTCGCCCGGATAATCAAAAAGAAAATCGCAATTCCCTTTGACACTGATGAATGGTTCAATATTTTGTGGAAAATCACAACTATCACCACAGTGAATAAAGAGATTCGTATTTTCTTTTTCTTTTTGGTAGATTTGCATTAAAGTGTCGGTGTTACGATGTGAATCACTCACAACTACAACCCGCATTTTATTGTTCCTTTAATAGTTTTGAAGCTTGATAAGTACCCATGGTAGCTTCAATTCCTAATTTATGTAAAATATCTAGGTCATCATTAGCCATCATTGCTGAAGAGTGCATTTGGCAACCTCTTAGTTTTGGTAAATAGCTTAGCGCAGCTTTAGCCATTTCATTAGTGGTGGCCGTAATCGCAAGAGCATTTAGAACATCATTAACGTGCAAACGATAAGAACGTTTTAACATATCATGTCTTAAATAGCGAATTGGTTCAATAACGCTATATGATAATAATGGCATTTCTTTTGGTAATTTAGCCATGGTCTTTAGAGCATTAATAATCGCCGCCGCAGGTGCTGTAAACAAATCACTCTTTTTTCCATAAACCATCTTATGACCAATTTCCATCGCAACTGAAGGAACACCTTTACTATTTGTTCTATCTATAGCCGCTTTAACAACACGCCGGTCATCAACAGTTAAGTTTAATTCCTTCATAATGCGGACAATCTTTTCAACAGCTTCGGCTGTGAAACGTCCTTGTTTAGCATAAACACAAGCATCTAGATAACGACGAATGATTTCTTGTTTACTGTCGATACAAGCTTGTTCATCATCAACAATCGCAAAGCCGATCATATTAACACCCATATCCGTAGGTGATTTATATGGACTTTCACCATAAATCCGTTCAAAGATTTCATTTAATACTGGGAAGGCTTCTAAGTCACGGTTATAGTTAACAGTCGATTGTCCATAAGCATCAAGATGATAATAGTCAATCATATTAACATCAAACAAGTCGGCGGTTGCAGCTTCATAAGCTAGGTTAACAGGATGTTTTAAAGGCAAATTCCACACTGGGAATGTTTCATATTTAGCATAACCTGCTCTAATTCCTCTAACATTTTCATTATATAATTGAGATAAGCAAGTTCCCATCTTACCACTACCAGGTCCAGGACCCGTTACGACAATGATCTTATGGGTTGTTTCAATGTACTCATTCTTACCAAAACCATTTTCACTTAAGATAAAGTCGATATCATGAGGGTATCCCATAATTGGATAGTGAAGATATGCTCTAATACCTAGGTTTTGAAGTTTTTGGTAGAAGCTAGTAGCTAGTTTTTGTCCCGCATACATCGTAATGACAACACCACCAACATACAAACCATATTCTTCATACTTATCAATTGAACGTAAAACGTCATCTTCATAAGTCAGGCCAACATCTTGACGCATTTTACCAGTTTGAATATCATCAGCACTAATGGCAATAATCATTTCAACTTGCTTTTTAAGAGTTGCTAAAACCTTGACCTTAGAATCTAGCTCAAAGCCTCTTAATACCCTTGTGGCATGGTGATCATCAAACATTTTACCGCCAAATTCGATGTATAGTTTGTCACCAAATTGATTAACACGTTCTAGAATTTTATCACTTTGAAGTTTTAAATACTTTTTATTATCTAAAGACTTTTTCATAGATTTTTACCTTCCAATATAAAAATTATACTCGTTTTTAATCTTCTTTGCAAGCATAAAATGAAAACAATTGTTCTTCAATTGAAAAACAATTGTTTACCATTTTATTCACTTCTTAAAGCTACTACTGGGTCACGTTTTGCAGCGAAACCACTTGGAATTAATCCCGCCACAAGTGTCAATCCCATACTAATAAAGACTAAGGCAATGCCACCTTGCCATGGCATAACGCCCATATTTGGAATCTCGGTGAAATGCTTAATAATAATATTAATTGGAATTAAGAGTAGTAGGGATGAAGCAACACCAATAATACCTGAAGCAAAACCAATAATTAAGGTTTCCGCATTAAATACGCGTCTAATATCCTTTTTAGATGCTCCAATACTTCTTAAAACACCAATTTCTTTAGTTCGTTCAAGGACTGAAATATAAGTGATTACCCCAATCATAATTGATGATACAATGAGGGATACCGATACAAAGGCAATTAAGACATACGTTACCGCATTCAAGATATTATCAACGGATGATATCATCACCTCAACATCATCAGAATACTTAATCTTTTGTTCTTCTGGTACATTTGCATTATAGTTATCAATATAGCTGATAACGCCTTTTTTATCATCAAAACTCTTTGGATAAATTAGAATCTCTTCTGGTTTACTTAAATCGCAATAGCCTAAACTCTTAAGCATTGATTCATAAGTAACACCATCTTCTTCGATTGGACGATCCGAGAAGATCGAAGTTTCAGGATCAGCAAGTTGTCTTAGTGTTGGAGCCGCATTATTATTGGTATTAATGATAGCTTCATTTAGTTTTTCAGTATAGCCTACACCACCTAAGTATGAAGTCATACTATTTTTATCGACTGGTTTAGCAATACCAACAATCTTTAAATGCCGGTCACTTGCATCAACAAGTTTATAAATTGTTGCTTGATCTTTAGAGGCCGTTGATTTATAACTAACATAACTATAATATTCAGAATCTGGATTATCTAAGTAATAATAATCGCTCTTGACTAAGTATTTAAGATCAATTCCTAAAATATCTTCATAACGGTAAGTTGCTTCAACTGATTCCACTTCATTACCAAGCATCAAATCTGCGATTTCAGCTACATCTCTTAAACCAAGCATGTAAAGAACCATATCACTAATTTGACCATTAGCATCTAAGAAAACAACTATTTCATTGGCTTCAGTTGGCCATGTACCAGTTACCATTTCATATTTCTTATCTAAATGTTCTTCATTATCAATAAGTTCCATCCAATTACCGAAAGAAATACCTTGAATAGGATATGTTAATTTGTGATTGTACCCACCCATATCATCATCTTCATTGGTATAAATATAGAATTTAGCATCGTATTGATATTTAATATCAATGACATACTTATCAATTTCATGATGAGTTTCTAGATATGCTTTAAATGATGTTAAATCATTTTGGGTACTATTTTCTTGAATGATTTTAGCTGAATCAGACAAAATATTATTAACATGAAGTAGTCCATCATCATAAGTAGTAGCATCCATACTTCTTTGGACAATAGCTGATAAAACTGACATATCAGTCGAAGTCTCACTAATCGTTAGTGGATATTCGGATAAAGCATTTTGTTCAGTTGTATCAATAAACGTTTGGAAGCCATTAGACATCGACAAAATCAAAGCAATGCCGATAATTCCAATCGACCCCGCAATAGCTACTAAAATGGTTCTTGTAAGCTTAGTTCTTAGATTGTTACCACTAAGTTTTAATGCGGTACCAAAAGACATTGACTTCTTCTTTAAGTCGGTTTTAGCAGGTGGAAGAATAACTTCTTCCGTTACAGGGTTCGTATCTGATACAATAACCCCATCTTTAATGTTGATAATTCTCGTTGAATAGTTTTCTGCAAGCTCTGGATTATGAGTAACCATAATAACAAGCTTTTCATTGCCTATTTCTTTTAATAATTGCATAATTTGAACACTAGTTTCCGAATCAAGGGCACCAGTTGGTTCATCAGCGAGTAAAATATCAGGGTTATTAATTAGGGCTCTAGCAATCGCAACCCGTTGCATTTGGCCACCTGATAATTGATTAGGCAGTGATTTAGCCTTATCAAGTAGACCAACACGCTCTAACACCTCATGTGTTCTTGCTTTTCTTTCTTTTTCACTAATGCCAGATAAAGTAAGAGCTAGTTCAACATTCGATTCAACATTGATATGCATAATTAAATTATAGTTTTGGAATACAAAACCAATAGTATGATTACGATAAGTGTCCCAATCTTTATCTTTATACTCTTTAGTGCTAATGCCATCAATAACTAGATCACCACTAGTATAACGATCTAATCCACCAATGATGTTTAAAAGGGTTGTTTTACCACAACCTGATGGACCAAGGATCGATACAAATTCACTGTTGCGAAATTTAACACTTACATCCTTAAGAGCATGTGTTACAATTTCGCCTGTTATATAATCTTTACAAATTTGATTGAGTTCTAACATAACGATCACCTATAATATGTAATATTATATCACTAAATGATATCTTTGTTAAATTTTTTTGCATATAAAAATGAAAACCACCTATAATAGGTGGTTTATCTATATTTAATAGTTTTTAAATCCATTATTCAGTATTAAGCACTTATAAATAATTATTTTAGATTAAATAATACCATCTTTCATCATCTCAATCACTAGATGGATTACTTTCGCATAAATTATAATCAACATCTAATAAAGCAGCATGAGCATCAACCGGAATATTAATCGATAACAAAAATAAAGATATTAATAATGCAACTATTAATTTATTATTCCTTTTTTTCATTATTAATAATCTCCACCAGGTCATAAATATCTAATTTTGTGTAATCAATGTAACTATCATAATAATCGTCCTTTTTTGTCAAAGTTGGATCATCAACCAAATATGGTTTTATCAAATCATAATATTTACCTACATACATTCCGAGAATATCATACGTTTCGCCATCAATTCTTTGTTGCTTTGATAGTATTATATAATAATATAAATCTTCCTTGATTACTTCATAAACAAAACCATTATCCATCATTGATCTCATATTAGTATAGGTTCCAGAATAATCATTATCTGCATAAGGATACAATAAATAGTATCCTGATTTGATATTTGATTGACCATTCCAATAATACTCTTCATAGAATACTGTTTTATAATTAATCTTACTATGACTAAAAATATCTTTAATGATTATCATTTCATAAACAAAGTATGTTTTAGATAGATTTTTTCCATCCCATTTTTCTTTTACAGAGTCAATATTACTATATTCGATCCACTGCCCTTTTCGTTCATCGTTAATTAGTTTTCCAAACTGATCATATTTAAAATCTATATCAAAATCTTTATCCATATAAAGGCATAAAACATTTTTAACAGAAGTTATTTCAAATAAATATAAAGAAGATAAATTATTGCTCTGATTATTAATTAAGGAATCCATAATCCATTCAATGCAAGTAAAATGCGGCTGAAACTCCTTTTCAGACTGCAATAATACTGTCATTTCTTCATTTGTTAAAGTAACTAGTACTCCATCATCACTAGTATCATTTTTTTTGATGTCATTATTGTTAAATGCGCAACTATACAATGTAATTATAAAAAAGAAAATAGAAATTATGTAAGAAACTTTTCTCATTTCATCCTCCTATTATATAGTTCTAACTCATCTAGATATTATCATAATTAATAAATTATGTCAATATGTCTTATTAATTCTAAATATTATTATATAAGTCAATACATTAAAAAACACATTATAATAAATCATTTATTATAATGTGTTTAGTTCGATGTTTATCCTTTACCACTATCAATAAAGGTTTTATCTATGTACTGATTATTTTATCGCTTTAGGATTCATAATACCGATGTATGGTAAATTACGATATTGTTCATTATAGTCAAGACCAAAACCAATAACAAATTCACTTGGAATTTCAAAACCAATGTATTTTGCACCAACATCGATTTGATTTAGTCCTGGCTTATTAAGAAGGCTACAAATTTCAACCGAGCCAATTGGAATACTCTTTAACATTTGTTTTAAAGTATGAAGTGTAAGACCAGTATCAATAATATCTTCAATTAAAATAATATGACGTCCTTTTAATTTATCAAAATTATAGTTTTCCACAATAACATTACCTGTTGAAGATTGTCCTTGATAACTATGAACTCTAATACAATCATATTCCATTGGAATGCGGATATACTTGATTAGATTGCCTAGGAAAGGTAATGAACCATTGATTAGACATAATAATAATGGGTTTTTATTCTCATAATCAGCTTCAATTTGACTAGCTAATTCTTTGCAACGAGCATCAATTTGTTCTTCGGTAATTAAGACTCTTAAAACTTCTTCATTAATATCTTTCATAAAGCCCTCCTATTTAGTTCCGAATAGACGGTCGCCACAGTCACCAAGACCAGGAACAATATAACCCACTTCATTTAAGCGTTCATCTTTAGAAGCTAGGTAAATATCAACATCTGGATGATGTTTTACAATATTATCAATACCTTCTTGAACACCAACTAAACCAACATAAATAATCTTCTTAGCACCAGATTCTTTAATAATATCAACAGCGCTAACAACGGTATTACCAGTAGCAAGCATTGGGTCAACTAAAATAACAACAGCTTTTTCAATTCCTTTAGGAAGTTTAGCATAATAACGACAAGCTTCAAGAGTTGATTCATTACGATATAAACCTAAGTGACCTACTCTAGCATGAGGAATCATATCACTGATACCATCAGCCATACCAAGACCAGCTCTTAAAACAGGAACGATAACAATATTATCTTTTAATTCGTGTTGGATAGTTTTAGCAAGTGGTGTTTCAATTTCAACTGGTTGAACTTCTAGATCGCGAGTTGCTTCATAAGTCATTAAGCTACCTACTTCTTGAACAAGTTCACGGAATTCTTTTGATGAAGTTTCTTTACTTCTAATAATTGATAATTTGTGTTGAATTAAAGGGTGATTAATAATAACTACTTTTGACATTTTTTGCCTCCTAAAAAATAATGAATAAATAAATTAACGCTACAACTGCAATCAATCCTGCTTTAATAAAGAAACTCTTAACCGTATTAAGATTCATCTTATATAATAAGAGTTCTCGAAGTAGTGCAGAAATTGCTAAAACAAAAGGATAAAATAAATAAATTTGAATTAAAAAATTATTGTATAAAACTAAGCCAGTCCAAATACCATAAATTATACCCAGAGTTAACATCCAGTAATTAGCTATTTTATATAGCACTGGCATTAGCATCATGGTCTTAATATGCATTTCATCATATAAACGCTTAATAAAGGCATCTGGTCCAGCCTTGTATACTTTAACTGCCTCATCAATAGACAAATTTTCTAAATAATGTTTACCAGTTGATGCCACCGCAATCATTTCGGGATTAACGCCAAGAATAAACATCAAATACTTTTCAACTTGTTTTTCATGATGATGAATGGCATGATAGATTGCTCGGTATTCATCATAAATAACCGATTTCATAAACGGGATTTGTTCATACAAAGCGGTCTGATGTGAACCTGCCATGTAATCCGCAAAACTTGCAATATAAAGTTCATAACTAAAGAACACTGATAAGTCTTCCGTTTTTAAATCAAGCCGTTCATCAATCAATAGATTACAAATGGCATATTTTAAATAGTTCATGAAATCTTCATAAAAGAGATTATCATCTTCAAATTGGTTCATACTATTAACAATATCAATCACAATGGTTGTAATATTGGTTTCTTCATCGTGTTTTAATAGTCGCATATAACGAAGTGGCAGTCCAACCACCAAAGCGATTTTGATATTTTTGGTCCAATCATCTAGTTCGCCTAAAAAGGAATCAACTTGGGTCTCACTATGAATATTAAAATTAAGTAAGAGATCTTTGACTCCTTTAGTAATTCTACTAGCTCTATCTAAGTAATCAGCACTAGGTGGTGTAAAGGTTAATTGATCAGTCTTCTTACCTTCATAATAAAACTCATAATAATTTAAATCTTTAAACTTAGAAAGGTCTTCACCATTCAAATAAGCATTAATGATTTCATCATCAATAACTAAATTGTCCATTAAACCTCCCTTCTTGTAAAAAAACTAACCGCATTTTCTGCAATTAGTTTTAGGTCGTTAAAACGCCCTAACGAATAAGAATCTTATCAGCCTTGATTTCTTCTAAAGCAAGGCCAATGCTTTTCTTATTAGATGGGTGTTCCATATAAGTTTTTTTAGTTTCATCAATTTGAAGTGCTCTTTTAGCAACAGCCATTACAAGACGATACTTAGAACTTGTCTTATCGGCTAATTGGTCAATTGATGGATAACGCATACCAGTTTGTTGATTATTATTCATGATCTGTTTCCTCCAATAATCTCAAATATCCATTCAAACTACGACGACATCTTGCATGTTCGGCCCGAATAATCGCTTTAATTCGATCAGCCGCATTATCAACATCATCGTTAATAACAATATAATCATATCCCGCCGCAAGCGTTAATTCGCGGTGAGCTTTTTCTAGACGCTCTAAAATAACTTCTTCACTTTCAGTACCCCGATTAAGAAGTCGTTTCTTAAGCGCATCATATGATGGTGGCGCAATAAAAATTAATACCGCATCAGGCATTTTAGCTTTGACTTGCATTGCACCCTCAACTTCGATTTCTAAAACAACTTCGGCCCCACGATTGATGAGTTTTTGAACTTGATCAAGGGGAGTTCCATAGTAATTACCAACGAAGCGAGTAAATTCTAATAATTTACCATCTTTGATTCTTTGTTCGAATTCTTCTTCCGTTACAAACAAATAATCAACACCATCGACTTCCCCAACACGTGGACGGCGGGTTGTCATCGATACAGAGTAAGCAAATTTATGATCAGGTGATTTAAATAAAGCTTTTCGAACGGTTGCTTTTCCAACACCTGATGGACCAGACAAAACAATTAATAAACCTTTTTGGTTAAGTTTCATAGTTTCCTCCATCAATGCTTTTTCACATTATATCACAGTCTACGTATTTTTTCAACAATAATTACTCATTATCTTTTTCTTTGTGTTATAATATAAAAGAATGAAAGGAGGAATATAAAATGGCACTCGATGGATTAATTATTCACTATTTAGTTGATGAATTAAATGAAACTATTTTAGGTGGTAGAATTAATAAAATCATTCAACCAAATCAAAGTGATATCATTTTACAAATTAGACAAAAACAAAATGAAGAACTTCTATTGTCGCTTGCCTATACTGCTCCAAGATTATATCTAACGAAAGCCAAAATCAGTGCTCCTCCTAACCCATATCAATTTTGTATGGCGCTACGTAAGTATTTAGAAAGAGGCCTAATCAAGAAAATTAGTCAAATTGGTAATGACCGAATTATCATTATCGATATTGAAGCCCATAATGAAATGGGTGATTTAGTGATTTACCATTTAATTTGTGAAATTACCGGCAGGAGTTCTAATTTAATTCTTACCACTAGTGACTTTATCATTATCGATTTACTTAGAAAACATTTCCCTGGGAATGTCGCCACTTCAAGGATTATGATACCGAAAGCAAAATACCAGCTTCCTACAAGAGGTGATATGCTTAATCCATTTGAAGTTAATAGTGATGAATTTGATATCTCTAAACTAGAGGGTGTTAGTAAATATCACCAAAACGAAATTAACTATTTAGGTAGTTTAAAGAGCTTCTTAAGTCAAAATCTAAAACCTTCCATTATCAAATGTGAAAACAAGAAATATGCTTCCCCATTTATCCTACATAGTATCAGTGGTGAAGTTACTTCGTTTGATACGATTAGCAACATGTTAGAAGCTTTCTACTATGAAGAAGCAAAGCAAGCAAATCCTGAATATAGTAACCTTTCTAAAGCTATTAAGCAAAAAATCAATCTTTTGGATAGTAAACTTAATAATTTAGATGAAGATTTAAAGAAAGCTAATGAACACCTAGTTGATTTAGATAAAGGAAACTTATTACAAGCCCATCTATATGAAATCAAAAAGGGTATGACATCTATAAATGTAGCAAGTTTTGATGAAAGTGAAGAAGTAACGATTGAACTGGATCCACTTAAAAGCCCAGTTGATAATATGCAAAAGTATTATAAACAATATCGGAAGAGTCAAAATGCCTTAGGACACATCCATAATCAAATTGATAAAGCGAAACAAGAGATTAAGTATCTTCAAACTGTTTTAGTGCAACTTGATTTTGCCAATAGTCAAGAACTTACTGAAATCAAAGCAGAACTTCAAGAATATGGTTTCCTTAAGAAGACTTCTAGAAAACAAGTCAAGAATAATTCGCTTAAGAATATCACAACCTATTCGATTAAAGGTGCTAAATTCTATGTTGGTAAAAACAATTTACAAAATAATTACCTAACTCACAAACTAGCTAGACGTGATGATTACTGGTTCCATGTTCAAAATGCACCTAGTTCGCATGTAATAGTCTCAACCAGTGGCCCACTAACCGAACGGATTATTCGAATTGGGGGAATGCTTGCGGCGATGGGATCACACTTTGCAACATCAAGTAGTGTTCCTGTTGATTACACCCAAATTAAATATATCAAAAAGATTCCAAATACCCCAGGTTGCTTTGTAACCTATACTAATCAGAAGACTATTTATTTGGATCCATCAGAAGAATCTTTAAAAGCATTATTAAAAGAGCCTCAATGAGGCTCTTTTTTACTTTTGAGATTTACAATATGGTTTTAAAAGACATTCATCACATAATGGATTTTTGGCTTTACAAGTATTACGACCTAAGAAAATGAAACGATGATGCATTGTATGCCAAACTTCTTTTGGATACATTTCTTTTAATGCATATTCAATTTTAATAGGATCAGGTGTATCTACTAAACCAAGCCGGTTAGTAACACGTGTGACATGAACATCAACCGCAAGCCCTGGAACCCCATATCCTTCACTTATAATGACGTTAGCAGTCTTGCGACCTACCCCTGGAAGAGTTATTAATTCTTCAATGGTTTGCGGAATAACACCGTTAAACTGTTCAATGACCCCTTTAGCAAAGCCAATAATATTTTTAGCTTTTGTTTTAGCAAGGCCAATTCTTGCAATTAAGGCTTCAACTACAGATGCATTTGCATTTGCTAGTGATTCTAGGGTCGGATATTTAGCAAATAGATTAGGAGTTACGATATTAACTGCTTTATCAGTCGTTTGGGCACTTAATATTACCGCAACACTTAGCTCATACACATTGTGGTAATCTAGTTCACAATGAGCATCAGGAAACATGACTCCTAATAATTCCCCAATAATTTTCGCTTCTTTATCGTTTGACATTGATTGTTTTTAAAACCTCTTCGATTTCAGGGTCAACTTGCGTATTATTTTGATTGATATTACGGTTCATCAAAATGGCATCCGCATAACGTAAGTGATACTTCTTTTGTTTTAGCGATTCATTAATGGCATTGTTGATATCTTGAACACTTAAGCCTTCTTCAAACCAGCGCTTAATCAATAATAACTCACTACTCGATAAAACCCGGCCAAAATTCTTTTCGACATAATTAATGATTTTTTCGGCTTCGCTTTGCATATTTAATTCACCTTGAGCATCTGTTTCTTCAGCTCCTAATACTGCACCTAGTTTTTCGATTGTTGGTGAAAGTGAATATTGTTCAGCTCCACTAACCATTTCTAGACTAATAAAGCCTTTTTCGATAAGTTCATAGATTTCTTTAGCAATCGCTTGTTCACTTAAAGTCATTTTTGAAGCAATATCTTTTTCCGAAATGGCTTTAGCTTGATGCTTTTTAGTTTCATATAATAAGATGATGATCATCGTTTGGGTTTCATTTAAACCTATCTCTTTATAATGAAGAACGAGAGCTTCTTTAAATGAAATCATATGGGAAGTAATTAATTTACTATAATTAATCATCTTTTTCCTCCAATCATTCTATTTAACATCAATAATAAAGGCTGCCTCTTCGAAGGTTACCACGAAATCAACCCCTAGATAAGTAAAGACAAAGGCACCATCAACTTCGCGTCCATCGCAATAATTTTGATACCAAGCCTTCACAACCGATACATTATCACCTTCTAAGAAAGATGCATAAGCCGGATATTCAAAGGTGTGGTATTTCTTTTCCGTATATTCAGCCTTGTTTTTAAGACTCTTTACTTTAGTATTAATGTTTAATTGATATTTTGTGTCATAAGGTAGGCTTAGCATATAAACTTGTTGCTTGCCGTCAACAACTTGACAAATAAGAGGAACTTCAATACTCATTGTAATTCCGGTATTATAAGTATATGCATAATAAGTCTTGCCACCATGAATAAAGGTGCGGTAAAGGTAAGAATATCTTGTACCATTTTCATCCCAGGTTACAATCGCTTCTTCTTTAGAAACCGTACCTTCATCTAAAGATAGTTTATCTTTACCAAACAAGGCTCCTTTTTCATCAGCTGATTGAATAGTTGACTTGACGATAATTTTATTATCACCAACAATTTCTGATAAATGTTTACTAAATGCATCGCTTAACAAATAATTATCATTTTTAGTAAAAACATAACCAAGTTCACTACTTGTTTCATAAACATTAAAAGTACCATCAAAACTAAAGGTTCTAGATGGAGCAGAAGTATTGTAAGTAATCACATCTTTCCATTCACTAGTTAGCGTCATTGTAACACTACCTTCTTTCGCAAAAGTGTCATTACAACTAACTAAAAAGATGCAAAGAAGACTTAAAGTGATAATCAATAATCCTTTTTTCATTAGAAATCACTTCCTTCATCAGTTAAACCATATTTTTGATAAAAGCTTTCTTTAAATTCTAAGAAACGATCTTCTCTAATCGCTGCTCTAATATTCTTCATCAAATTTAATAAAAAGTGCGTATTATGAATACTAATTAAACGTTGACCTAACATTTCTTCGGCTTTGATTAAGTGATGCAAATATGCTTTTGTATAATGTTTACAGCAATAGCAATCACATTCTTCATCTAGTGGTGTAAAGTCACGCTCAAATTCTTTGTTCTTTAGAAGTTTCCGGCCAGTAGAGGTCATTGCGGTACCATGACGAGCAATTCTAGTTGGTAAAACGCAGTCAAACATATCAATACCACGTTCAACACCATCTAATATAGCACCAGGTGAACCAACACCCATTAGGTATCGTGGTTTATCTTCTGGCAAGAGTGGTGTTGTGTAACTTAAAACTTCATTTTGAATCGCTTTTGGTTCACCAACTGATAGTCCGCCAATCGCATAACCATCAAATGGAATTTTAGTAAGTTCAGCCACACAGTGTTCTCTTAATTCTCTAATATTACCACCTTGAACAATGCCAAATAAACCTTGGCGATCAGGGTTTTTATTACTATCATAACAGCGTTGTGCCCAACGGATAGTTCGCTCAACTGAATTTCTTAAATATTCTTCCGTTGATGGATATGGTGGACACTCATCCAAGCACATCATAATGTCGCTACCTAAATCATTTTGAATATGAATCGCATCTTCAGGTGATAAGAATAACTTTTTACCACTCTTATGATGTTTAAAAGTCACACCTTCTTCTTTAATGTCTCTAAGCTTCGCAAGTGAAAACACTTGGAAGCCACCTGAATCAGTTAGAATTGAACGATCCCAGTTCATAAACTTATGTAAGCCACCCGCTTCAGCAATCACATCATTTCCTGGTTGACACCATAAGTGATATGTATTACCCAAAATAATCTTAGCACCACAAGCTTCTAGTTCTTCTCTTGAAAGTGTCTTAACCGTTGCTTGGGTACCAACTGGCATAAAGATTGGTGTTTCAAAAGTTGAGTGTGGTGTTGTAATAACCCCTAAGCGTGCCATGCTTCGGGGGTCTTTTTTAACTAGTTGATATTTAATGACCATAATAATATTTCTCATTTCTATTTAATCTTTTTTATTTTATCACAACTATGTTTTTTTATCAACAAAAAACCTATCCTTTCGGATAGGTTTTATCTTCAATTCAAACATTAAATATATACATCTAGTAAATCCTTCAGTAATAGTAGTCCCTTTAAGCAATCCACCATTAAATGTCGCTACACCATTGTCGTAGGTGTTTATGTAAAGGGAGTAGTTGTATTATCAATATCTCCCTATACTAAATTATACCATTTTTCATTATATCCATCTCCGATATCTAGAGAATTCACATATTCCTCTCCTTAACAAGTATCATATGCAATATTATTATCTCCTTCAATACCGAGATTGGAATTATGTGCTTTAACGCTTATAATAGATATGGAACAAATAAATACTATAAATTATATAATAATTAAACTCTTAATACACTTCATATCGCTTATAAAACTCTTCCAAAAACTGTCGCTTTATTTTATTATAATTATAAATATAATAATGATCATAATAATTTTACATTTCATTTTCTTTAATAATAGCACCTTTTATAAATTCATAATAACTTTCACGATAAATTGTACCATCAAGATCTCCGCATAATTCATAAATGCATTCTTTATTATTATAAATTTTAATCGGAATAAACTGTGTTTTAGCATATTCCAACGTATAATAATCTTTTAGTTGAAAACTACAATACAAATAGTTATATGTGTCATTTATATTTAAACTTTCTGACAAAGAAATATAACTATCATCAGTAATATTTCCTGATGTATAAAAGAGCAAATTTGAGTTATATACTTCTTTTCCATCGATTCTAGAAAATTTAATTGCATTTTTAGTTAAAACTGTAATTAATTGATAATTCCCTCTTTCTAATGGTATTTCATTATCATTAGTTTCAAAGATTAATAATGGGTATTGTTGAATATTAATTAGTTTTTGAAAATAGGCGATTTGATACTTGTACAACATCTTGTCAATACCTGTATGCAATAAAATACCAGTTGGAGGTATATAAACATCATCATCAAAACTATTTAATATTTCAACAAGTGTTTTACTAATATAAACGCCCAAAAAAGACTGTTCCCTAAAATCAATAAATGTTTCATATAGATAATAATCATAGTATTGATTATTACAGTCAGCATAATAATGAATCAATGATGCAGGCGGTGTTGACTCATTAGAACCCACTTCATTTAATATCATTGACTGAATATCTTCATTTGATACTGATAAATCATAGATACTGGGATCACTTTCATTGATACTATGAGTATATTGACAACTATATAGCAAAAGAATAGTGAATAAAAAGCAAATAGCAAATACTCTCTTCAATATATTATCCCCCTTTTATAATCTTTTCCATTATTCAATCAATAATAAAAATATTGAAATAAATAAATTAACTGTTTTTACGTTTAAATAGAATTATAATTATGCTGCATGCAGCAATCAAACTAGTGATCATGTATGCTCCAAAATTACAATTGAAGCCACCTTTAGAGCCGCCTTCATTACCACCATCATCTGGTTGGCCAGGATTTTCGCCTGATGCTTCTTTGAGAATAGCATGGAAATCAATATCTTTAGTTAATGTGCCAACCTCTTGATCCCAAGAATCGAATTCGTATCCTTCTGGAACATCAAAATCAGTAGGAGCAACAATTTGATCACCTTCATGACCAACTACTTCTTTAACTACTACATCATTAACTAAGAAACGATAAGTATAGATAACTTTAAAATCATAACTATAGTTAAGAGTTACCGTTTCAACTTGTCCTAAAGCAAGACGATATGTATAGTTAACCACAATGTTAAATGTTTTACTTACATAAGAATATACTTTAACAGTTGCACTATCAAAGGTACGATTAACAATACCATCTAAATTATTATATTTAACTGACATACCACATAATGCTTTAGTTGGGTCATCATATGTTATAACAATATTAAAGCCTGATAGTGTTTCATCAAATCTAACATTAAAGTTACTTGGAGCAACCTTAGAACCACTATTTTCACCAGCAGTTACAATATTCTTACTATATAAAGGTTTAATGTATGTTGTTTTACCAACATTATAAGAAACATATAATGCAATATTGTATTCTTTACCTTGTTCAAGACCACGAAGGTTGAAGTTTTCATAGCTTTGACCAGTTGCGATACCATCAACATAAACTTCAGCACCATTATATTCAAAACCATGGCAAGGAGTAATTACACTTGAGCCACTAATTGAAGCAGATCCATCAGCTTCAGGAGTTGATGTTACATTCATTTCAACTTCGATTTTTGGTACAACGACTAGTAAGAAGTCTGAATCACTTCTTAGTCCGCCATCACTTGGGCTATTTGTAACTGTTAATTTACCATCAATTAAAACAGCGAAAGTACTTGATCCACCACCATCTAGATTGAAGGCTTGTGTACAACCTTCATTCTTTAGAGCTAACGCATTTTCACGTTCTGAAACGCCATCCATCGCTTGTGTTTCTTGACGGCCATCAATAACCATTAAGCATAGAGAACCATCTTCTTTGAAACCAAATGAAGTTCTTGGGTGACGAAGTGATACATGGTCTGTACCATGGTCACCGATTTGTTCAACTGTTTGAACAACACCATCTTTTAATGTTTGACCACCAACACCAATGGCATTAGTAATACCTTCCCAAGCACCAGCAGTTGTTTTATAAATTTTAACTGGTGTACCTTTTGATAATAGATTAGCATAATCAGCTGATGCGGTAACAAGCATTGGACCAGTATAAGATGTGTCAGTTACTCTTTCACTAACTTTACCAACGATATATGAACAATCAACAAGCTTCATATTTGAAGATAACTCTAATGCAAATGCTTCATAAGGCGTATCGGTTTCAGATAGTGATGTGCAATATGAAATACCACCTGCAGCAGGCATTGTATTAAAGCTAGGTAAAGTAGTACTTCTTAATACATTACCTTGAGTATTTTCAAAAATATCTAAAGTATAATATTCACTAACTGGAATTGATCCACCTTTAGAAGTCATCACATAACTAAAGTCATCAGTGAAACCAACTGAATAGAATCTTGATCCAGTAGCTTCCTTTAAGACTGCACCATCGGCAACACAGCCACTTGTCATCGATTTGTCACCATTAATCGCAAAATAGTCACCATTAACAGCAGCAATAACCGTATAATTTGGATGATAGTATTCATAGTTTTGGGCTACCGCAAGTAAATTAGATGCGGAAATTCCTTTAGCACCAACATTACTCCATGCTACTACATGAGCAACCCCTGGTGCAAATGTTGCAATATTAACAACTTGTTGACCAGTTGCACCCTCATCATTTACGGATGTCGCTTTATATTTTTGCCAATGAACACCTTCAATGATTTCTTTATCATTTAGGATTTCACCTTTTGTAAAAGACAAAGGTGAATCAGCTTTAACTATTCTAAAAGAAACAAAGAATAAAGCAAATAATAAAATAGCAAAACTTAATAATTTTCTAATTCTCATTTTTAATTCTCCTTATATTACCTTATATTATAGACGTTTCTTTAACTGTTCTGATAATTCTTCATAGCCAGGTTTACCAAGAAGAGCAAACATATTCTTTTTATAACTTTCAACGCCTGGTTGATTAAATGGATTAATTTCTTGCATATAGCAAGCAATACCACAACTAAACATCATGAAATACAATAAGTATCCAATATTATAAGCATCTACTTTATCAATTTCAATCATTAAATTAGGAACGCCACCATCAACATGAGCTAGAATTGTTCCCATCATTGCTTGATCATTTACTTCGCTTAAATGTTTGCCAGTTAAATAGTTAAGACCATCTAAATCATTATCACCCTTTTGTAGGATTTGATTCTTTTCAGGTTCACCAATCTTGATAACGGTTTCGAACATAATTCTTAAGCCTTCTTGAACATATTGACCCATTGAATGAAGGTCTGTTGAATAAGTGAGGCTGGCTGGGAATAAGCCTTTACCATCTTTACCTTCTGATTCGCCAAATAGTTGTTTCCACCATTCACTAATAAATGATAGTTTTGGCTCATACGTAACAAGTATTTCAATCCATTTAGCATGTTCGTACATGTAGTGACGGCTTGCGGCATAAAGCATCGCTGGGTTTTGTTCGAATG
The DNA here is from genome assembly GCA_002308275.1 of Caryophanales bacterium UBA1245. Lineage (GTDB taxonomy): Bacteria > Bacillota_I > Bacilli_A > ML615J-28 > CAG-313 > UBA1231. The sequence continues at coordinate 20,311 of DBWF01000054.1, forward strand.
GTAGCTTATAGCAGTCATTCATTGCTTCAAAACTTCCTTGCATTAAAGCATCAATATCGATACCGGCACAAGCAATTGGAAGTAAGCCAACACCAGTAAACCAAGAATACCTTCCACCAATATCATCAGGAACAATGAATGATTCATAACCTAATTCATTAGCTTGCACCTTTAGTGCACCTTTTGCTTTATCAGT
>DBWF01000029.1:0-176 GCA_002308275.1 Caryophanales bacterium UBA1245
TATTTAGAAGAACCATCTTCAAGAATTAAGATAACCTTGATAGGCATTACTTGAGCACCACTCCAGTGGTTACTTAACTTACAAGATGCTTTAGAAACATTCTTATATACTTGATCAAAAGTATATGTATACATCATTGTTGTACTATAGCCAGCAGCCATATTAACAACAGTTGA
>DBWF01000029.1:254-5080 GCA_002308275.1 Caryophanales bacterium UBA1245
CTATCTGATAAATCAGTTCCAGAAGTTAATTCTTGGAAATCTAATAATACTAATTGTTCAATTTCAGGTTCTGGTTCACCTTTTTCTTGTAATTGGAAATTAGTGAAAGTAAGTGTTAATGCACCAAGAGCTGTATCGCAAACGATTTGGAAATGAATTTGATCACCAGCTGCAAGTTCGAATGTTAATTCATTAATACCTTGAACTAATGCTTTCATTTCGCCATTAATTTGAACATTACCAGCAACACTTGATTTAACTTGGCATGTTAATGTAGAAGCTTTTTCAACAGTTGCACCATAGTAGAATAATTGTGAACCATATGTGCAAGAGCCGCTTACACTTGAAATAACGAATGTAACAACACCATTTTCTAATGTAGCATAACCATGAGTAGTTGAACCACACCAATTTTGGTCAAACCATGGAACAAATTTACCAGGGTTAGCTTTAGCAGCATTTTCACCATCAAGTGTAGCATCAACAGAGCTCATCATACCTAGGAACATTTCACCAGTACCAGGTTGTGGATCAGGTGTTTGGCCTCCACCTTGGCCATCAATTGCGAATCCGCTTAATACAAGCGTACTTTGACCAAGTAATTGATGAGAAACAGGATCAGCACCTTCAACTAATTCTTCCCAACCAAGTTGCATTGAAAGAGTGAATGCAGCATTAGCAGCATTAGTAAATGGAACACTAATTTTGTTGTCACCAACAACGATTGTAGTCTTAACACCATTGATTGTGATTTCACCTGCAACATTACTATTTAGGTTGAATGTTAAAGTATGAGAACCAGCAGTTTCAATAGCTTTTGTTGTGTAGAATAATTGAACTGCAAACCACCAGTTTTCTTCAGTTAAAGTTTGGTTAAGTGTTAATACACCTTCATTAAATGATTGACTTTGACCAGCAACAACTGGACCGCAACCCCAAGAAGCATCTTGAACGTACCAAACTTTGAATTCTTCAGGAGCGTTATGAGAATCACCTTCACCACCGAAGTTAGCTACTGTTGGATTACCAAATAAGTTATTTGGATCTGCATAATCATAAATTACAGTATCGCCATTGCGAACTAATAAGATGTTAGAAATAGTAGCTTTGAAGTCACCAATATTAGCAGCATCTTGAGCACCAAATTGTAAAGATAAACCAACTTGTTCATCATCAACGATGTCAAATGTAACGCTTAATACATTTTTACCATTAACAACATCAATAGCACCATCAGCTTTGATAGCATTATTAGCGCCTCTGTTAGCACCAAATTTAACTTGACCAGCTTTGTCTAATTCTAATTCACAAGATAATGTATAGTTACCACCTTGTAATGCACCACTGTATAAGAATACTTGTGTTGCAAACCAGCAAGAACCTTCTGGTTGAGAAGCTTGGATACTTAATGAACCATCTTCTAATAAAGAAGCAGTTGCAGTTGAAGCAGCACCGCACCATCCACCTTGGTCATACCATACAGCAATTTGACCAGGAGCATCAATAGCAGCAGCTTCATCTTTTAAGCCTTCCATTAAGCCTTCAGCATTTAATAAGCTTTCAATCTTAGTAGGTTCAACTTTAATATCATCTAGATATACAGTAGTTGCAATAGCTTGATCATCGATTGTACCAAAACCAAATAGCATTTGAATTTGTGATAAATCAGAAGCAATTGCACTATCAGCTTTGAATACTACTTCGAATTCTTGCATTTGAGTAGATAATTCAAATTTTTGTTCAGCTAGGCCATAGAACCAAGGAGCAGCACTTAATAATTGACCGATTTGAACCATCATCTTACGAGGCTCTTCAGCACGTGCTTTGAATGTTGCTTTGTAATATTGGCCATCAACTAATGCAAATGCATTAGTTTCAACACGAGGTGAAACTAATTGCCATGAAACAGATGTGATTTCAACAGCTAATTCATGGTTAGTACCAACTTCGTGGATTGAAAGATTTGCACCACCATTATCAAATTCGTTCTTTGTAAATGGATCAGTAGCACCTAATTCAAAATCACCATTAACAACTAGTGCATCTGTTTCAGGAATAACAAATACAACTGTTAATGTACGATAAAGATTAATCTTTTCGCCATCTAATTCAAGAACATATTTGATTTGATAAGTACCTGATTGTTTAACGCAGCCATTTTCATCAAGAGGTACTAAGTGACTAACTTGAACTTGATCTAAAACGTCATTGCCCTTTGAGTCATGAGCATAAACGCCTTGGAACGGATCAAAATGGTCACCAACATTAAGAGAGAATTCACTACTATCAGCAGTGATTCCCGCAGTATATGTTTCACCACCATCTTTAGGTCTTGTTGTGAATTCACAAGCAAATAGACCAAAAGAAAGTAAGAAAACACATAAAGTTGTTAAGAAAACTCTAAATAATTTCATAGTATACCTTCCTTTTTTGTTTTTATTATTTAGTCAATTTGGAAATAATTAAGTAACATTGCGTTACCACTTGTTGCGGATGTACAAGTTAATTTGATTGTCAGTTCACCAGCTTGAAGATTCATGGCTTCACTAAATGCAACATCAGTATATTTGCCATAAGTCTTCGAAACTGCTGTTTCACTTACATAGATTAATGAACTACCAGCGTATACTTCTACTTTTAAATTTGAACTAAGCGTTGCTGCGAGTCTTAGTTGCAAATGATAAGCACCACTTGTAGTACATTTTACGTTATAAGATACTGTAGTGTTTGCAGGTATCTGCAATACATTACCTCCGCCCGTATCAGATCCCGAAATAATAGAGACATTTTGCGTTGCATCATTATAGGCATGACCATATAATTTGCCAGGTAAAGAAGTCTCAGTTAAAGTCATAATATTAACTGGGTCAGATATCGTCCAGTTATTATTGTAGTCAACGGCAACAAGTTGTACTTTATATGTTGTAGCCGCATCTAGACCTTTTATTACATAACGATTTGATACCGTTGCTCCAATTTGTTTGTTGTTAACGACGATATCATATTGTTTAATGCCTTGGTTATCATTAACCTTATCCCATTCTAAAGTGATGGAATTGTAACTTGATAAATATTTTCTAATTGTTGGTTTATCAGGATTTATTTTATCAGTTCGATCAACTTGTTGATAAACTCTGACATAGTCAACTTTCATTTGGGCTTCTGTAAAGTTTGAGGCAATTGAGCCACCCATGGCACCACCCATTGCAACATTTAGAATCATAAAGAAGCGTTGGTCGAATGGCCACTTAGTTGCATCAAAAGTTGATAAATGATTGTAAGTGTAATAAACCCGATCATTAACCATAAATTTGATAGCTTCTTCATTCCATTCAATAGCATAGGTATTCCAAGCCGTAGTCGAATTACTAATTGATGTTCCACCACCGCTACCCGCATGCGCAGATACCGTTGTGTGAACTGTGCCTTGAATATAGTTTGGATTATGACCAGTAGTTTCCATAATATCAATTTCACCACTATTTGGCCATCCACCATATTTAGAATCAGTTGGCATTAACCAGAAAGCTGGCCAAGTACCAGCACCAGTTGGTAGTATTGCCCGCATCTCAATATAGCCATACTTCCAATCACCTTTTAGTTTTGAAGTAATTCTTGCAGAAGTATATTCAAAACCACTATAATTTTCTTTTTTGGCCGTGATTGTAAGATGTCCATTATCAACATAGGCATTTTCTTCCCGGTTAGTATAGAATTGTTTTTCGCCATTTCCCCAACCGCCTTCACCATTACCAACTTCATAATTCCACTTTGAAGCATCAGGTGTACCAGTATAATTGAATTCATCAGCCCACACTAAGAGATAGTCATTATGACGTTCTGCAATCGTGTCGGTCGCAAATTCATCTGGTTCAATGTTTTTACGAACAAATTCTTGTTCTTTGTCTCCTCCGCCTCCGCCACTATCCATGCAGCCAAAAGCAAAAAAAAGCGATAATAATAAAACGAATAATAAAACTATTTTTTTCTTCATAATCATGTAAACCTTTTCATATCATTCTACTATAAAAACACAAATTTTGCAAACGTTTTACTTTTAATCTAAGCATAAAAAATAGCTATTCAATTTCGAATAGCTATTTTATTAATTTTAACATCGCAGAATAGTGCTTTTGTAAGTATGAACGCACATATAAAACCTGTTGATAATAAGTAGGTCCAACTAAATAATCAGGCTTTGGCCAGTGTTCTTTAAATAGATTATGCCATACATTATTATCAGCTAGTTCATAAGTATGCAATGCTTGATAGGTAGCTTCAAATGATGCAAACATTGTTGGTAGAATCACTTCATTTAATTCTTTTAAACGTGCTAAGAAAGCACTCTTAAAAACACTATCTTGTAATAAATGTCTAAGTAAGAAACTACCACCATTGACATCAAACATTAAAACTTCCGGTGAATAATTATTAACATAATTACAGTTACCACTTGAGATATCAAAATCCCAAACCGGACCCATTTTAATCTTACCACCAAGTGGTTTATAGAAGAAAACACTCGAATAATCAATATCGATATTCATCATTAATTCTTGAATAATGAAATAATCAATTAAGCTTGATACATCAAAATAGTCTTCAAAGTCACCGCGAACGGTTGATACAAAGGCAGCTCGCACTTCTTGTTTAATGATATCGAATTGATTTGTTGTAATCCGTTGGTAATCTTTAGGATACTTACAAGCAATAGGATATACTTTGCCACCATAGGTTCTTAGATTTAAATTGAAGTAATCTAAGTTTTCTACCCCATTAGAAGCTGGATCATCAGGTGAGGTCATCTTAAAATCGAGCTCTAAAAG
>DBWF01000029.1:5244-7543 GCA_002308275.1 Caryophanales bacterium UBA1245
GCATAGAAGTTACGAACCATTGATGGATCATAATAATTAGCAATCAATGCCCACTCTTTATCACTACCAAAACCAAACAAATCTTGCTTCTTATCAAACTTAATTTTATATGATTTCTTGGGGGCACTAAGAGATGAATTACCTCTTAAACGAATACCTGCCACCGCATTCTTTAATTCATATCCTTCATCTGTAATTGTAACACTACTATTAACATAGTCTTCTTTTGAAGTGATTTCAGCTTCAGCTATTATTTCAATTTTAGCTACACTACCTACTTCAAAGAAGGCCTCATATGGATTAACTTCAGTTGTTTCTTCCCAAATACTATATAGTTTTAGTCCTTCATAGACAGTGATTTCATCACCATCGATGATATTTTCGCCATCTAAAGACCAGCCTAAAAATAGATATCCTTCTTTTAGACCAGCATCAAAATGATTCAGCTTATATTTGCCTATAGATACTGCAGCAATAGTTTCTTCATTTGATACACTATCAATTAAAAAAACTCTAACAAGAATTTGTGTCTTGTCATCAGGCTGATTAATGCCTAACTCACAACCAGTAACCATTAGAGAAAGCACGATAAACAATACGAATATTATTTTTTTCATTTACTTTCCTCCTTTATTGGAACATAAAACTTTTGGGTTGGACCATCATCATAGATTAGGGTTTTAGGATCATGATATTTGAATAACAGCATAAAGAAATCATATAAATCATATATACAACCACTAAACTGAATGACTAATAAAATGCTTAATAAAAAGCGAATCAAAGCATTGTTTATAAGTATAATTGGAATTAAGAATGCAGTTGTTAAAACAACACATGGAGCAATCAATATGACCATAACAGCTCTTTTATAAACATAAATATTAGGGACACCACAATATGCTACTTTACCATTCATTCCAAATTTTAATTTTTGGTGGGTAAAGATTTTATAAAACAAGCCATGGATTAATTCATGCACAATAATATATAAAAACAAAATAACAAAATAGATTAGGAGAGTTAACCAAAGTCTACTACCTTTGGTGTTTTGAATGCTATCAAAGATATTATTAGCGCCAATCAATACAATAGTTAAAGTTAGGCCAATTGCCATAATCGCAAGACCAATTAGACCAATCCTTTTACCACGTTTACTCTTAGGATCCAGCGTCTCAACTAGTTCATAGCCAGCTGGCAATTCTTTTTCAAAATGTTTCATATATTTTTATTATTCCAACTCATTCAAATATTCAATGGTACGATTGTATTCCCTAACTAGTTCTTGCATTAGTGGGCTTATTTGCTCATCATCAAAAGTATTCTTATAACGAATAACTTCACATAAGTTGGCAGATATTTCAGCAATTTTATTAAAGGCCATTAGTTCAACCACTTCTTTTAGTGAATGCATAGCTTCAAATAAACAAACCACATCCTGGCCATAATAAGCTTCCATAATTTCTTTAAAAGGATTTGATTCTTTAAAATGAAGAATAGCATTCTTTACTAGTTCTTCATTATTATAATTATGAAATGCTTGTTCATAATTGGCATCTAATACTTGATATAATTCTTTGATTAGCATAATATATCTCCTTAATCTTCTAACCTAATTATAACATATAAAGAATAAAAAGAAAACAAATACACAATTTAGTTCATTGTGTATTTGCTTTTTTATTAATTATTGTTCTTTAGTTTCTTCTTTGGTAGAGGGTTCTTCTGTTGGTGCTTCAACAGCAGGTGCTGCTATTTTCTTTTCGCCGAGAGAGTCTTCTATTCGCTTTTCAGCACGAGGAACTTTGGCAAAAGTTGTTTCTGCTTGCTCATTATTCTTTTTAGCTTTTAGCTTAGTAAAGCCTCTTCTAATAAGTAGAATTAGAATTACTCCAGCGGTTAGGAAAGCTACTCCGATTAGATAACTAAACCAATCATAGAAGAATATATCTTTCCATGATGCGCTACGCCCCGGTATGAACTTTTGAATGAATTCTTCTAGAGCACCCCAGAATAAGCCAAAGCCGAGGACAAAGCCTAGTTTATAATAGAAACGCCATTTATAAATAACATATAAGCCAAACAACATCGCACCCATGCCAAGAATGAAGAATAAAGCAACGTGACTATAGCCTTTTTTATAATAATTAAGAATTTGTCGAGCCTTTGATGATACTGATGCTTGCATCGTATTGATGGTAAAAGTTATTTCTTTCTGATTATCAGTGCCTTCACCATAAATCATTGTTAGTGGTGATTCACCTTGTTGTTTTGCAGTGATGGTAAGTGTACCACTAGA
>DBWF01000030.1:0-8676 GCA_002308275.1 Caryophanales bacterium UBA1245
TAAAAATATTTATTCTTTTATTTCTATATTTACAAAAATATTTATTCTTTTATTCTTAACCATATTTTTTATATACTTTGAATATAAAAGTATGAAAAAAAATCGACAAAACGCGTTTTTTTAGGCTGTTTTAAGAATAATTTGATCCTGAAACATAGGACAAAAAAACCATTTTTACACCTATATATATAATATAATGAATATACATATATAAATACAAAACTGGTGCCTAAATCGGAGTATTTTGAAATAATTGTCGATTTTTTATGTGGAAATTTTCGCTTGACAATATTTTTTCTAAAAAAGGCGTTTTTCTAGTAAAAATGCTTCGTTTTTTATTGATCGAAAAAAAGTAACAAATTTCTTGAAAAACAGGTCTAAATGTGGTATAATAAAGTATAATTTAAAGGGGTGGCTTATGAACCACATAAAAATAGCTTCTGAGTACATAACTCTAGGCCAATTTCTTAAATATGCTGGCATTATTTCAGTCGGAGGAGAGGCTAAAATAGCCGTTAAAACTCATAAAATACTCGTAAATGGTGCTTCTGAGGACCGCAGAGGCCGCAAATTATACCCTGGAGACCTCGTAAAAGTCGATAATAACACTTATAAAGTGGAGTAAAGGTTTAAAATTAGTGAACTGGTATTATTAAATATTAGAATATTTAATAATACTAGGCTTGAGTTGCGTTCAATAAGAGAATCAATCGTTTTGAGTAAGATAAGGCTGCTAGAATTTATTTAATTATTGACTGCTGCCCGATCTGCTAGGGCTTCCTCATAAACGGAGCACATTAGCCGTATGGCTGAAGAATGGGGCTTTGTGGGGGCTTTAAAAGGTAAAAAACATCAAAAAAGCACCATTCTTTTAATTTCAAAGTATTGTTAAAAAATGAGCCTTGATGATATAAAAAAGGGCAAAGTAAGTAATTACACTGGTTTTATGCATGTTGTGCTGACTGACGCTAACAACGCTAAATAGTGTTTGTGCCTCTTTGCTGAATCAGCGAAAATGATAGATTCTTTCTTATACAGAATTAGTAACGAGTACTAAAAAAAGCTATCCTCAGAAAGAAAACTCTTTTGTAAGAGACTATCAATCGTTAGATGAATTGGATGAAATTATTACATCAAATTAAAGAGCACCACTGCTGTTTTATTAAGGTGATTAACATACACTTAAATTGTGTTTGTAAGTTTGTTTCTATGCGGGCAAGAAATGTAGTGTTCCTCTTATAGGTTCATTTTCAAAAGCTGATTAATCTCAACTCGAAATTAATGAAGTAAGTTGTTGGGATGTAACAATTGTTTTATTAGATAATGTGCCTGGAGAATTAGATTCTGTTCGCTAAAATATTTTAGTTTAATTATTTAATAAGTAAATATTAAAAATTTAGATAGGAGGGATGAAGATGGATCTTGATGAAAAAAAGCTTAATGAAGAAGTAGATTCATATAATTCCAGTAGTATTCAAGTATTAGAAGGGCTAGAAGCCGTCCGTAAAAGACCAGGTATGTACATTGGTACGACTGGTCCAAGAGGGCTTCATCATCTGGTTTGGGAAATCGTAGATAATGCGGTTGATGAAGCAATGGCTGGGTTCTGCAACGAAATTGATGTTGAAATTTTTGGGGATAACTTAATAAAGGTTGTGGATAACGGTCGCGGTATGCCCACTGATATCCATCCAAAGACGCATGTTTCTACAATTGAGACTATTTTTACTGTTTTACACGCAGGCGGTAAATTTGATAGCAAGAGCTATAAAGTCTCTGGTGGTTTGCACGGAGTTGGAGCTTCAGTTGTTAATGCTTTAAGTGAATGGTTAGAGGTTTATGTAGAACGTGATGGTGAAAAATACTATCAAAAGTTTATCCGTGGTAAATCAGTTGAACCATTAAAGATCATTGGCGAGACAACAAGACGTGGTAGTACCGTTGTTTTTAAACCTGATGCACAGATTTTTAAAGAAACAACTGTGTTTGACTATGAAACGTTAAGACATAGACTTCAACAATTAGCCTTCTTAAATAAAGGATTAAAGATTAATATTGCTGATACGAGAAATCCTGAACAAATAAAAAAGGCCTCATATTGCTATGATGGCGGTATTGTAGAATATATTAAATTTTTAAACAAAGCTAAAACAGCTTTACATAACGATGTAATCTATATTGAACAAGAAGTAGAAGGCGTTATTCTAGAGATTGCTTTCCAATATACTGATGACTATACTTCAAATATTTATTCGTTTGTTAATAACATTCATACACCTGAAGGCGGAACACATGAAGAAGGTTTTAGAACTAGTTTAACTAGAATTTTAAATAATTATGCTAAAAACAATAACCTACTTAAAAAAGATGAAGGCTTGTCAGGCGATGATGTTCGTGAAGGATTAACTGCAATTGTTTCTTGTCAAATTAGTGAACCACAATTTGAAGGGCAAACCAAGACTAAACTAGGTAATACTGAGGTTCGTCGGATTGCTTCACAAATTATGAGTGATCAATTTGATGCATATTTGAAAGAAAATCCAGCAAGCGCTAAAGCTATTTTAGAAAAAGCGCTTCTAGCTTTAAGAGCAAGAATTGCTGCAAAGAAAGCGCGCGACGCCACACGCCGAAAGAGTCCACTTGATTCACTTGGCTTTGCATCTAAGCTTGCAGACTGCCGAAGTAAAGATCCAGCAATCTCTGAAATGTACATCGTCGAAGGGGATTCCGCCGGTGGAAGCGCAAAACAAGGCCGGGATAGCTTATTCCAAGCAATCTTACCTTTAAGAGGTAAAGTATTGAATGTTGAAAAAGCTAGAGAAGATCGTATTTTAAGTAACAAAGAAATTATTTCAATTATTCAAGCTATTGGTACAGGTATCAAAGATGAATTCGTTTTAGAGAATGCTCGTTATAATAAAATCGTTATTATGACCGATGCCGACGTCGATGGCGCCCATATTACAACTTTGCTTTTAACCTTTTTTTACCGCTATATGAAACCTTTGATCGAAAAGGGCTATATTTACCTAGCTATGCCTCCATTGTTCAAAATTTCGCAAAATAAGCGGGTAGAATACGCTTATAGCGATGAAGAGCTCGAACAAAAACTAGCTAATTTCTCAGGAAAGCCTAATATTCAACGTTATAAAGGATTGGGCGAAATGAATCCTGAACAGTTATGGGAGACCACAATGGACCCAGCAGTTAGAACTTTAATCAGAGTTTCAATCGAAGATACAATTGAAGCAGACCGTATTTTTAGTACTCTAATGGGTGATGATGTAGAACCAAGAAGAGAATTTATCGAAGAAAATGCTGTCTTCGTTAAGAATTTGGATATTTAGGTGATCGATATGGAAAAAGAAAATACCATAATTGAAGAACAAGAAGAAAATAGATTACCTATTGGTGTATTAGAAGTTGATTTAAATCACGAAATGAAAGAGTCTTTCTTAAGTTATGCAATGAGTGTTATTGTTGCGCGTGCTCTTCCAGATGTTCGTGATGGTATGAAACCAGTTCATCGTAGAATTTTATACGCGATGCACACTTTAAATAACTATTATAACCAGCCACATAAGAAATCAGCTCGTATCGTTGGTGACGTTATTGGTAAATATCACCCACATGGTGATACAGCTGTTTATGAAGCCATGGTTAGAATGGCTCAAGACTTCAGTTATCGTTATCCTTTAGTTGATGGACACGGTAATTTTGGTTCGGTCGATGGTGATGGTGCCGCAGCAATGCGTTATACCGAAGCCAGAATGAGTAAACTTGCGGCTGAATTGTTGAGAGATTTAGATAAGAATACTGTAAACTTTACAGATAACTATGATGGAACCGAACAAGAACCTACAGTTTTACCTTGCCGGTTTCCTAACCTTTTAGTAAATGGTGCTTCAGGTATCGCGGTTGGTATGGCAACAAACATTCCACCACACAATCTTACTGAAGCAATCAATGCCACTCTTGCTTTATTAAAGAACCCAAATGCAACCATTGATGAATTATTAACTCATATGTGTGCCCCTGATTTTCCAACTGGTGGCATCATTATGGGTACAGATGAAGTATATAAAGCATACACAACTGGTATTGGTACTGTTACAGTTAGAGCAAAAACCCAAATTGTTAAGTTAAAAAACGGTAAACAAGAAATTGTTATCAAAGAAATCCCATATCAAGTAAACAAAACTCGTTTAATTGATCGGATTGCTGAAATTGCAAAGAATAAAATTATTGAAGGTGTCACCGATTTAAGAGATGAATCTTCAAGAAAAGGTTTAAGAATTATTGTCGAATTAAGAAAAGACGCTAATGCTAACGTTGTTTTAAATAATTTGTTTAAACATACCCAAATGCAAACAACTTATGGTATCAACATGCTAGCGTTAGACCATGGTCAACCACGCGTCTTTAATTTAAAAGACTTGTTAAGTGCTTATATCGAACACCAAATTGAAGTAATCACTAGAAGAACTCAATATGATTTAGACAAAGCAAAAGCAAGACTGCACATTGTTGAAGGTTTATTAATTGCTTTAGCATCAATTGATGAAGTAATTAAAGTTATTAAAGAATCTGCTACTCCTGATATTGCATCTGCACAACTTGTTGAAAAGTTTGTCTTAACTGATATTCAAGCTAAAGCAATTCTTGATATGCGTCTTCAAACTTTAACAGGCTTACAAGTTAGTAAATTAGAAGAAGAAGCTGAAAAACTTCGTCAAACAGTTGAAGAATTAACAGCAATCCTCGCTTCTGATGAATTAAAACGCGATCTTGTTGAAAAAGAATTAACGGAAATCCGCGATAAGTATGGTGATGCTCGCCGTAGTGAAATTGATTTAACTAGTGAAATGGAAGTTAATAACGAAGATTTAATTAATGTTGAAGATGTTATTATTACCATCACTAATAAAGGTTATATCAAACGGATGAATGTGGGTACTTACAGAGCCCAACGTCGTGGTGGCAAAGGAATTACGGGCACTAAGATGCAAGGTGATGACTTTGTTGAGCACATCATTTATACATCAAGCCATGATAATTTATTATTCTTTACTAATCTTGGTAAAGTATTTATCAAGAAAGCTTATGAAATTAGATCTGAAAGTAGAGTATCTAAAGGTATTCCACTTGTTAACTTATTAAGTTTCGAAGAAGGCGAAAAGTTAGCCGCGATCATCAATTGTAAATCAATTGATCAAGGTGGTTATTTAATCTTTGCCACTAAAAAAGGTATTGTTAAAAAGACTGAATTAATCCAATACAAGAACATTAGAAGTACTGGTATTCGTGCAATTAGTTTAAATGACGACGATGAATTAATCCAAGTTGCTTTAACTGATGGTACTAAAGAAATTATTTTAGGTGCTTCTAATGGTAAAGCAGTTAGATTTAATGAAAGCTTTGTTCGTTCATCTAAACGTGCCGCGCAAGGTGTAAGTGGAATTAAAGTAGCCCCTGGTGAAAAACTAATTGGAATGTGTATTGTTAATGCGGAAAACGATGAAATCATTATTCTTACATCAAATGGATTTGGTAAGAGAACAATGGTTGAATCATTTAAATCAAAAGGTAGAGCTGGTAAAGGCGTTAAATTTATGAATTTAACACCAAAGAATGGTATTCCAGTTTGTCTTCGTCCAGTTACTGGTGATGATGATTTAATTGTTATTACTGATAAAGGTATGATTGTAAGAACTCACCTAGATCAAATATCAACAATTGGTCGTGATACACAAGGTGTACGAATTGTTTCACTTTATGAAGGTCACAGCGTAGCATCAATTGCGATTGTTCCACGCGGCGATGATGAAGATGAAGATCAACCAGACATTGATCAAGAAGAAGAATTATACGAAGAACCAATTCACGAAGTTAATTTCGAACAAGTCGATGAAGACAGTGATGATTTTGAAGAGAGTGAAGAGGACTCTTTTGAAGATGATTCTGATATTTAAAAAGAAGGGGATAACCCTTCTTTTTGTTACTATTTTGTTGTCGAATTTTTTAAATCGATGTATAATTATTTTGTCATGGGAGCTATTGGTGCTGAGAGGTTACTAAATCACAGTAACGACCATTTAACCTGATCTAGGTAATGCTAGCGTAGGGACTTTTTAATAATGCCTTTTTACGCTTGCTATTAATCCCCCGTGATTAATAGTTTTTTTGTAAGGAGAAAAAAATGAGAAAAGAATTATTTACTTTTAGTGTACGCGATATTACAGAAATTGCTATTCTTTGTGCACTAGCTATTGCTTTGGACCGTTTTGTCAAAATTCCTGTAGGCGCAACAGGAGGTAGTATTAATTTAGCAGCGGTTCCACTATTTATTATTGCTTTCCGTCACGGCTGGTTTAAAGGATTAATTGGCGGTGGCTTGGTGTTTGGTGTTACAACATGCTTACTTGATGCGTATGGATTCCAATATTATGTATTTGATTATTTAATTGCTTTTGGTTGTATTGGTCTAGCTGGTTTAGTTGGCTATTTTATTCATGCTACCTATGCTAAAAAAGAATTTAAATACCAATTATTCGCTTTTGTATTAATTTTAGGTGCTGTAAGTGCATATTGTGTTATTAGAACACTATCAGCTTCGGTTGATTCGATGATTTTTTATGGCTATACTTTTATGCCATCGGTAGTTTATAATATTAGCTATATTGGTCCATCATGCGTAATTGATTTTGTATTATTATGCATCTTAATGCCAGTTATATATAGTCTAAATATGCAAATGCCTTCATCATATTTTAAGGCAATCTTTAGAGAAAAGAATAAAGATTTATTAGATGAAGAAGATCAGATAAATGAATAAAATCTTGCTTTGCAAGGTTTTATTTTCTTTTATTTGACTTTTTATATGTGCTAAGATATAATTAGTTTACAAAACCTACGAAAAGGAATAGTAATTATTAAGTGTTACATAGAGACGTTATGGCTGGTGGAAATAACGAACAATTAATAGTGAATCTACCTTGGAGGTGACTTAGAAATAAGCTCCGGTCCCTAGTCCGTTAACTAAAAAAAGTGAGTGGTTACACTAAGATGGGTGGTACCGCGGATCAAGATGATTCGTCCCAGTTGTTTTTGCAACGGGGATTTTTTAAATATTTACTAAAAATTAAAGGAGATTATTTATGCTAGATATTAAATTTGTCAGAGAAAATCCAGAAGTAGTAAAGGAAAACATTAGAAAAAAGTTTCAAGATGCTAAATTACCACTAGTTGATGAAGTAATTGATTTAGATGCTCGAATTCGTAAATTAAAAGCCGAAGGCGATAATTTAAGAATGGAAAAGAATCAAACAAGTACTTCAATTGGTGCATTGATGCGCGAGAAAAAGCTTGATGAAGCTAATAAGGCTAAACAAAGAGTTGTTGAAATCAATCAATTACTCGTTAATATTGAACAAGAAGAAGAACAATTATCAGCTGAACTAAAGAAAAAGATGATGATTATTCCAAATATTATTGATGAAACAGTTCCAATTGGTAAAGATGATTCAGAAAATGTTGAGATTGAAAGATTTATTGAGCCAACTACTCCAAGTTATGAAATACCATATCACTTAGATATTTTAGAAAGATTAGGTGGAATTGATCTAGATTCAGCTAGAACCGTATCAGGAAATGGTTTTTATTATTTACTTGGTGATGTAGCGCGCCTTCATGAGGCTGTTATTGCTTATGCAAGAGACTTTATGATTGATAAAGGATTTACATATTGTATTCCTCCATTTATGATTAGAAGTAGTGTCGTAACTGGTGTAATGAGTTTTGCTGAAATGGATCAAATGATGTACAAAATTGAAGGTGAAGACTTATACTTAATTGGTACAAGTGAACATTCAATGATTGGTCGTTTTATTGATACGATTCACGATAAAGCAAAATTACCATATACACTAACATCATATTCACCATGTTTTAGAAAAGAAAAAGGCGCTCATGGTATTGAAGAGCGCGGAATTTATCGGATTCACCAATTTGAAAAACAAGAAATGATCGTTGTTTGTGAACCAGAAGATTCTAAGAAATGGTTTGATAAACTATGGAGTTATACTGTTGAATTATTTACATCAATGAAAATTCCAGTAAGAACTCTTGAATGTTGTAGCGGAGATTTAGCTGACTTAAAGGTTAAATCAATTGATGTAGAAGCATGGAGCCCACGTCAACAAAAGTATTTTGAAGTTGGATCATGCTCAAATTTAGGTGATGCTCAAGCGCGTCGTTTAGGTATTCGTATTAAAGGTGAAAAAGGTAATTATTTTGCTCATACGCTAAATAATACTGTTGTTGCGCCACCTAGAATGTTGATTGCGGTATTAGAAAACTTCTATCACGAAGATGGCAGTGTTGATGTACCAGAAGTATTATGGCCTTATATGGGCGGTACAAAAGTCTTAAAACCAATTAAATAAAAAAGCAATAAGTTGCCTTATTGCTTAACTATTTAAGAATTAATTCTTGTGTTTGTTTTAACTTTTCGAAATTAGGTTCATGAACAACGTGATTGAAGCTGATATGTTCATTCTCATATTGAGGAATTAGGTGGATATGGAAGTGCATAACACTTTGTCCAGCTAGTTCACCACTGTTGTTTAAGATATTAATTGCAACACATCCTAGTTTTTCCTTTAAAAGTTTAGCTAG
>DBWF01000030.1:8738-27172 GCA_002308275.1 Caryophanales bacterium UBA1245
ACATGCTTTTTAGGAATAACTAAAGTATGACCAGTTGTTTCTTGAGAGATATCTAAAAAAGCTAAAACATCATCGTCTTCATAGACTTTGAATGCAGGAATTTCACCATTAATGATTCGACAAAATAGACACATAAACGCATACCTCTTTCTTATAAAATCATTATACTACATATTGAAAAAAGAGGGAAGAAAAAAGTATCAAATAACTAATATAACAAGGAAATAATCATTTAATAAAAAGGAGGCAAAAACAGTGGAATGTAATAAAGATTGCACTAGTTGCCAGTCTGGATGTGGCATAAAATGTCCAGTTTGTGGGGCTACTAGTATACCTGTTGAAAGTATAACAGTTGCTAATTTATCAAAGACACCTGTTAAATTAGATCACGATTATTATTTATGTCTTAATCCAAAGTGTAAAACTTCGTATTTTGATAATCAAGATCAAATCCTTGTATTAGATGATTTAAAGGTCCCTATTTGGTTTAAGAGTACTTTTTTAGATTATATCGTATGTTATTGTCGCAAAATATATTTAAAAGATGTTATTAGAGCGGTTTTATCAATTGATGAACCGACTAAAGAGAATATAATTAAGTATTTAGAAAAAGAAAATATTGAAACAAATTGCTTATTAAATAATCCACTCGGTAAAAATTGTGATTTATTATTTAATAATGCAATTGAATATGCAGTAAAATTAAAAGAAAAGGAGAACACCAGTAATGTTAAGTGATATTGAAATTGCACAACGTGCTAAAAAATTACCAATCAAAGAGATTGCGGAAAAGTTAAATATTGAAGAAGACTATTTAGAATACTATGGTCGTGATAAAGCTAAATTAGATTTAAAACTTTTAGATGAATTAAAGAATAAACCAGATGCAAAATTAATTCTTGTTACCGCAATCACTCCTACACCACTTGGTGAAGGTAAATCAACAACAACTATTGGGCTTGTTGATGCACTTTGTCTATTAAAACAAAAAGCAATTGCATGTTTGAGAGAACCATCACTTGGTCCAGTCTTTGGTATTAAAGGTGGAGCTGCTGGTGGAGGATATGCCCAAGTTAATCCAATGGCTGATTTGAATTTACATTTTACAGGTGATCTTCATGCCATGACTGCCGCAAACAATCTAATTAGCGCATGTATTGATAATCATATTTTCCAAGGTAATGANNATTTTTGATGAATTAAAAGATAAAAAAGATGGAAAATTAGTTTTAGTAACTGCGATTACTCCAACTAAAACTGGTGAAGGCAAAACTACAATGTCAATTGCCTTAACCGAAGGTTTTGCTAAAAATGGCGTCAATTGTATGCTCGCATTACGCGAACCATCAATGGGTCCAGTCTTTGGTTTAAAAGGTGGCGCTACTGGTGGTGGTCTAGCCTCTATCGAACCAAAAGATGATATCAATCTTCATTTTACTGGCGACATGCACGCCTTAACTAGTTCCATTAATTTAATTTCCGCTGTTATCGATAATCATATTTTCCAAGGTAATGAATTAAATATTAATCCTGATCGGATTGTTTGGCAACGTTGTATGGATTTAAACGACCGTGCTTTAAGAGAAGTAATGGTTGCTAAGAATACCAAGAAAGATATTCCAGGTCGATTAGATCGTTTTAATATCACTGTTGCTAGTGAAATTATGGCTATTCTTTGTCTTGCAACCAGTGTAGAAGACTTACGTGCTAGAATTGATCGACTCATTGTTGGTTACACTTATGATGAAAAAGTTATTACTGTAAAAGATTTAGGTATTACTGGTTCAGTTTTAGTTTTATTAAAAGATGCAATCAAGCCAAACCTAGTTCAGACCCTAGAAAATAATCCAGTTATTGTTCATGGCGGTCCATTTGCTAATATTGCTCATGGTTGCAATTCAATCATGGCTACTAAACTTGGACTTAAACTCGCTGATTTAGTAGTTACAGAGGCTGGTTTCGGTGCTGATCTTGGAGCTGAGAAGTTTTTAGATATTAAATGCAGAGTTGCGGGACTAAAACCTAGTGCTGTAGTTTTAGTCGCAACAATCAAAGCCCTTAAATATCATGGCGGAATTGATGCCAAAGAATGCACACTTCCTAATTTAGAAGCCATGAAACAAGGTTTATGTAACTTAGAAAAACATATTGATACCATTCAAAAGTTTGGTTTACCTTATGTAATTGCCTTAAACCGCTTTGCCCAAGATACTGATGAAGAAATTCAATATTTATTAAATTGGGCGAAAGTTAATAATCACCATATTGCTTTAAGTGAAGTATTTGCTAAAGGTGGTGCAGGTGGTGTTGAACTTGCTAATGAAGTATTAAAAGCTGTAAATGAACCACAAAGTTTCAAATATATATATGATTTAACTGATTCACTAGAAGATAAGATCTTAAAGATTGCCAGAAATGTTTATGGTGCCAAAGATGTTGTTTACACTAAGAAAGCACTAGAAAATATCGAAACCATTAAAAAAGGTAATTATGATGATTACTTTGTATGTATGGCTAAGACACCGTTATCACTTACTGATAATGCTAAGATTGTTGGTGCACCAAAGGATTTCACAATTAAAGTTAAAGAAATTAGAATTTCAGCAGGCGCTAAATTCTTAGTATGCTTAAATGGTGATATTATGACCATGCCAGGACTTCCAAAAGTACCACTTGCTAATAAGATTGATTTAGTAAATGGTGAAATTATTAACTTATCATAGGTGAAGTTATGGAATTATTAGATGGAAAACTTGTTTCAAAACAAATTAAAGAAGAATTAAAAATAGAAGTAGAAAGCTTAGTAGCTAAATTGGGAGTAGCTCCAACCCTTGCTATTGTTTTAGTTGGTAATGTTGAAGCTTCTCAAATCTATGTTCGTAATAAACTTAAAGCCGCAAAACTTACTGGTATCAATACCAATCTAGTAACTCTACCTGATACGATTACAACCGAAGAATTATTAAAAGTAGTTAATGAACTTAATGCGGATGAGGCAATCGATGGCATTATTGTTCAGCTACCACTACCAAAACAAGTCGATGAAGCAGCTGTTATCAATGCTATTCAAACGGAAAAAGATGTTGATGGCTTTGGTATTAGTAATAAAGGCCGGCTATTCTGTGGTATGGATGCGGTAAAAAGTGCTACGCCATTTGGTATTATGAAATTATTAGAAGCATATCATATCGATTTAACAGGTAAAAGTGCGGTTGTAGTTGGTAGAAGTAATATCGTTGGTAAACCAATGGCGATGATGCTTTTACAAGAAAATGCAACAGTTACGATTTGCCATTCAAGAACGAAAGATTTAGGATCTGTTACAAAAACAGCGGATGTCTTAGTTGTTGCAATTGGTAAAGCTAAATTTATTAAAGCTGATATGGTAAAAGATGGTGCTGTGGTTGTTGATGTTGGAATGAACAGAGATGAATCAGGACTATGTGGTGATGTTGATTTTGAAAATGTCGCCCCAAAATGTTCATATATCACACCAGTACCAGGTGGCGTTGGTCCACTAACTATTGCCATGCTTCTATATAACACAGTTTCAGCATTTAAAAAACGTCACGCTTAAAAAGGATGGTGGTTCCAGATGATTATTGTGGGACTCGGTAACGTTGGAAAGAAATATGAAAAAACGCGCCACAACACTGGATTTATGTTTGTTGATCAAGTTGCAGTTGTAGAAGGTGCTAAATTTAAACTTGAAAAAGATTTAAATGCCCTTGTATGTAAATGCGATATTGATGGTAAACCATGTGTGTTAGTTAAACCAACTACATATATGAATAATTCGGGGCTTGCGGTGGGAAAAGTAATGCAATATTATAAAGCAAATCTAGATGAATTATTGGTTGTTTATGATGATATGGATTTACCAGTTGGTGCGCTACGCATCCGTAAACTTGGTGGATCTGGTGGCCATAATGGTATGAAATCGATCATTGAAGTTTTAAATAGTGAAAACTTTGCACGTATTAGAATTGGAATTGGTCATCCTGAAGAAGATACAATTGATTATGTTTTAGGTAAATTTAACAGAAGCGATGCTAAACTTATGAAAGAGAAAATCGAACAAGCACCACTAATGGTAAAAGCATTACTCGATAATGGGCTTGATTATTTGATGAATAACTTTAATAAATAATGGCTCGACTATTAGATTACTTTCAAAACAATCAAAAATATTTAAATTTAACTAAACAAATCAAAGATAATAATCAAATATTAATTCATAATGTATCAAATGCAATTAATAGAGCATTAACACTACTCCTTTTCCAACAAACAAAACAAACAGTTGTCGTTGTTTACCCCAATATTTTAGAAGCAACCAAAGCTTATGAAGATTTTTTAGAATTAACCGATTTAAATGAAATCGGTTTTTTCTGCGTGGAAGAGATGATTTCATCTGACCTTATAACAACTAGTGCTAACCATAAATTAGAGCGTTTAAAAGTAATATATAAGCTATTAAATGGTATTCCTCAATTAATTGTTACGACCCCTGATGCTCTAACACATCAATTAATGAACAAAGTTAGTTTAGAAAAAGCGATCCTAAAGTTAAAGAAGGGCACTATTTATCAAAGAGATACATTAATTAAAGAATTAATTAAAAGAGGATACACTAAAACTTCATTTGTCGAAAATGTTGGCTCCTTTAGCACGAGAGGTAGTGTTATTGATATATATAGTATTAATACACAAACCCCAATAAGAATTGATTTCTTTGATGATGAAATTGAAGAAATCAAAACTTTTGATATTACAACACAGCGTTCAACTTCAAAAGTTGATGAAGCATTAATTTATCCATTTTATGAAATCATTTATGATGACCAAGAGATTCCAAATATCATAGGTAATATATCTAAGCTAGATACAGATTTAGAGACCAAAGATAAACTTTGCTTTAATATTTTAAATCATGCCAATATTGATCAAATGTATCTATATTTATCCCTAATTGATTCTGCTTATCAACCATTCTATCAACTACTTAATAACCCGTATGTTTTATACTATTCATATAGTAGTATGAAAGAAAAAGAACAAACCCATATTGAAGAAGTAAAAAATTACTTATTACAAAAAGGGATTGTTCTAGAAAACAACTTTTTTAAAACAACCAGTAATTTTATTGAGGTTAATGATAAAAATGCCTTTTTGGAGCCATTTGGGGCCAAATATAACGATCTAGAGACCAAATACATAATTGATTGTAAAACTTCTAATAATATTGATTATCAGAACTATTTAGTCCAAATGATGAATGAATTCAAACTAAATAGTAAAAAGACCTATATTGTTACTCATGTTGATGAAGCAAAGCTAAAACTAATCACTGACCTTTTAGAAAGTAATAAATTAGCCTATAATAAGATTGATAGCTATCAACAAGTAAAAGTAAATACGATAAATCTAATTATTGATAGTGATGCACTAGGCTTTATCGATTATGAACAAAACTTGGAAGTTATCACCCCTAACCAATTTGCGAAAGGTAAAATATATCATTTAACAAAATATCAGAAACAGGAAAACACGGTAGTAGCCATTTATAACAAAGAAGATATTCAAGTAGGCGATTATGTCGTTCATAAAGATTATGGGATTGGTAAATATTTAGGCCTAAAAACCATTGAAAACAAATCAGTTAAAAATGACTATTTAGTAATTGAATATCAAGACAATGGAAAACTATATGTTCCGGTAGAAAAGATATATGTTTTACAAAAATATTTAGGTAGCAATAATAAAGCACCGCGTCTAACGAAACTTAATAATAATGAGTGGACTAAGAAAAAACAAAAAGTTAAAGAAAAATTAATAAAGATTGCGAAGGACTTAATTGAAACCGAAGCTAAAAGAAGTCTATTACAGGGCTTTGTTTATCAAAAAGACTCCCCAATGCAACTAGAGTTTGAACAAGATTTTGCCTATGATGAAACGATCGATCAAATCAAAGCCATTGAAGAAGTCAAAAAAGATATGGAATCAACCCATCCAGTAGACCGTCTTATTTGTGGTGACGTAGGGTTTGGTAAAACCGAAGTTGCCTTAAGAGCATCATTTAAAGCAATTGATAATGGAAAACAAGTTGTCATGATTGCACCAACAACGGTTTTATCAAGACAACACTACTATACATTTAAAGAACGTTTTGAAAAATATGGTGCACGTGTTGTTTTACTTAATAGATTTACATCTTATAAAGAAACTAAAGATATCTTAGAAGGCTTAAAGAGTGGATATATTGATATATTAATTGGCACTCATAAAGCATTATCAAAAGATATTGTTTATAAAGATCTAGGTTTATTAATTATTGATGAAGAACAACGCTTTGGTGTTGCGCAAAAAGAAGCTATTAAAAAACTAAAAGCTAACATTGATGTTTTATCACTTAGTGCAACCCCAATTCCAAGAACACTTCAGATGTCTTTATCTGGTATTAAAGATATGAGTTTGATTGAAACACCACCAATTAATCGGAAAAGCATTCAAACATATATCTTAAAAACAAACGATGCGGTAATAAAGGAAGCTATTTATAAAGAATTAGCTAGAGGTGGCCAAGTATTCTATCTACTAAATCGAATTGATCACCTCGATGAGATTGTAGCTAAAGTGCATCGCCTTGTTCCCGAAGCCAGAGTTGGCGTCATCCACGGCAAAATGGCTAAGGATGATATTGAAGAAGTCTTAAACAATTTCTTAGATCATATATATGATTGCCTAGTTTGTACCACGATTATTGAAACCGGTATTGATATTCCCAATGCCAATACTTTAATTATTGAACAAGCTGATCACTTAGGTCTTGCCCAACTTTATCAAATTAGAGGTCGAGTTGGTCGAAGTGAACGGGTAGCTTATGCATATTTAATGTATGATTCAGATTACCTACTTAGTGATGTAGCAAGAAAACGTCTTGATGCGATCAAAGAATTCACAACCCTTGGAAGTGGCTATAAAATTGCCATGCGTGACCTCTCAATAAGAGGGGCAGGGGACATTTTAGGTAGTGAACAATCCGGCTTTATTGATGATATTGGGATTGACCTCTATTTAGAAATGCTAAATGAAGCGGTTAATGAACAAAAAGGCCTTGTTAAAGAAGAGGTAAGTGACCTGCCATTTGACCTAAAAGTATCAAAAACGGTTAATAATAATTATGTTGATGATGAAACAATCAAAATTGCCATCCATCAAGATATTAGTAAAGTCTTTAGTAAGGAAGCAGCTGATAATTTAATACTAGAATTCAATGACCGTTTTGGCATTGTTAGTGAAGAATTAAAAATATACATATATTCTAAATATTTAGAAACTTTATTAAAATCAAAAGGTGTTGAAAAATACAAAGTTAGTGAAAAAGAAGTCGAATTAAACTTTGACGCAGAGCATACTAATAAAATCAAATATATTAACTTATTACAAATAGCAAATAGAGTAGCTCCAAAATGGAAATATGAATACAAGATGAGCCGCATATATATAACGATTTATTTAAGTGAAGAAAATGCAATGTACGCAAAAAACAGTTATATTTATCAACTCATTGATTTTATGGAACAAATTTAAAAACGTTATCAAAGATTATTTTTACCAACTTAAAAACAAAATGTGATATAATACGATAGTAAAAAAATAAAGGAGAGAAATTATGGCATTAGTAAATATGGTAGATATGCTTGAAAAAGCAAGATTAGGAAAATACGCAGTTGGACAATTTAATATTAACAACTTAGAATGGACAAAATCAATTCTTAATGTGGCACAAGAATTAAATTCACCAGTTATTCTTGGTGTATCTGAAGGCGCCGCAAAATATATGGGTGGTTTTGATACTGTTGTTGGTATGGTTAAAGGCCTTGTTAAAAACTTAGGAATCACTGTTGATGTAGCAATTCACTTAGACCATGGATCAAGTTTTGAATCTTGTAAAAAAGCAATTGATGCAGGTTTCACATCAGTTATGATTGATGGATCACATCATCCACTAGATGAAAATATTAAGATGACTAAAGAAGTTGTTGATTATGCACATGCACGTGGTGTATCAGTTGAAGCTGAACTTGGTACTGTTGGTGGTAATGAAGATGGTGTTATCGGTGGTATTAAGTATGCCGATTGTGGCGAATGTGTTCGTCTTTGTAAAGAAGCTGAAATCGACTGTCTTGCACCAGCTTTAGGATCTGTTCATGGCCCATATAAAGGAGAACCTGTTTTAGGATTTAAAGAAATGGCTGAAATTGGTGAAGCAACTGGTAAACCACTTGTATTACACGGTGGAACAGGTATTCCAGATGATAAAATCAAGAAAGCTATTAGCTGTGGTACATGCAAAATTAACGTTAATACTGAATGCCAATTAGCATTTAATAAACTATTAAGAGAATTCTTAGCTGATCCAGCTAACGATAAAATCTACGATCCTCGTAAGATTTTAGGTCCTGCTTCAAAAGGAATCATTGCTGCTGTTACGGAAAAGATGCATGTCTTTGGTTCAGTTGGTAAAAATTAAAAAGAAGGGAAACCTTCTTTTTTCTTTACAAACGAGCCAAATATATATATAATTAAGCTAGGTGATATGATGGATAAACAAATAAAATTTGTGGCATATTTGTTATTATATAAAACGATATCAGGTTCCGAACAATTAAAAGAAGCCTATGAAGATATTCTCACATATGCCAAAGATGTCGATAAATTATATATCTTTAATTTTGCTAAAAATGGTCAAAGTCTCCTTTTTGATGTTTTATCGAAGTATGATTTCATCGAATATGCATCTCCTGAATCTAAAGGAGAAGCCGCTGATTATAAACTTGCCATGCGCCACGCCATAAAAATCGGTGCAAAATATGCAACAATTATGCAACAAGGCTATTATTATGAAGATGAAGGCTACCTGAAACTTAAAAGACATATCATCGATGGCGATATAAAAGATGATGTTGCGGTTGTATCACCATATCCATTATTTACTTGTGAAGAAAAAAGTGATGACACCTTAGAATTTCGCTCAATCAAAGGTTGCCATTTAGTAGGAACTATTATTAATGTCGATATATATAAAGTCCTAGATGGCTTTGATGAATCATATTACCAAACTACTTTTGATTATGATTACTGCTTAAATGCAAGGCAAAATAATTATCAAGTAATTGTTTATAATAATATTCACTTAAGAAATAGAAATTACAAACAAATATCGCGTCGTGTTTTTGGTCATATGATCTATAGTTATATTACCGATATCTATAAACTATATTATGAAACAAGAGGAAGAAGATACTTGTGGGATAAATATCAGAAGTTTGATAACGAGTTTGTAAAACTAGATAAAAAGCTTCAAGCTAAAGAATGGAAAGAAATGCGAATTGTGGAAAAAGGTTTCAAAGAAAAGAAAGAAATTATTCAACAAGCCCGCATGGATTACCGTATGGGACGTAAAGGTAAAGCTTTTGAAGAACTCAATATTTAGAGCTAAATATAATAAAATAAGAGGTCAGAAATGGCCTCTTTTTAAATTTTGTTAAAAAAATTATCATATAATTTGCCAAGATACATCTTTTTTGGTAAAATACTCAAGGCTTAAAGGTAGGCAGAGAATTGCGAGGTTGCTGATACACACGGAAGCGTTGTCATGGGTGTAATCAGGGAATTTGCAAGGAGCCGAAAGCTTAAAAATAAGTATTAAGGAGGCTAACATGGCAAAAGAAAGAAAACTTAGAATAAGACTATTGTCTTATGACCACAGATTATTAGATGAATCTGCGCGTAAGATTGTTGAAACAGCGAAGAGAACTGGTGCTAAAGTATCTGGTCCTATTCCGCTACCAACAGAAAAGGAAGTATTTACAGTTATTCGTTCACCACACAAATATAAAGACAGTCGTGAACAATTTGAACGTCGTACTCATAAACGTTTAATTGATATCGTAAATATCACTCCAAAAACAATGGATGCTCTAGTTCATTTAGAATTACCATCAGGTGTTGAAATCGTTCTAAAATAATTGAGTAAAGAAGGAGGAATAAACTCATGGCCAAAGGAATCTTAGGTAAAAAAGTTGGAATGACACAAATCTTCTCTGAAGCTGGCACTTTAATCCCAGTTACAGTGATTGAAGTAACTCCAAACGTTGTCTTACAAAAGAAGACAGTTGAAACAGATGGTTATGCTGCTGTTCAATTAGGTTATGCTGATAAGAAAGAAAAACAAGCTACTAAACCTGAAACTGGACATGCTCAAAAAGCAAATACCGCCCCTAAGCGCTTCGTAAAAGAAATTGCTGGGGAAGAAATGCTAGCGTTTGAAGTTGGACAAGAGGTTAAAGGAAATATTTTCACAGTTGGTGAATTAGTTGACGTTACTGGTACATCTAAAGGTAAAGGATATGCTGGTGTAATTAAACGTTACAACTTCGGTCGTGGACCTATGGCTCACGGATCAGGTTACCATCGTGGAATTGGTTCAATGGGTTCAATCGACCCAGCCCGCATTAAACCAGGTAAGAAGATGCCAGGTAGAATGGGAGGCGAAACAAAGACAGTTCAAAATCTTGAATTTGTTAAGTATGATGAAGAAAACAATGTAATTTTAATTAAGGGTAATGTTCCTGGTGCTAAGAATTCATTTGTTGTTGTAACAAATGCAGTTAAAGCTAAGAAACCAGAACTTAATCCAGAAAGTCTTGCATAGGAAGGAGTTATAAATCATGCCAAGTGTTGCATTATTAGATCAAACAGGTAAAAAATTAAGTGATTTAACATTAAGCGATGCAGTATTTAATGTTAAAGAACATCAACAAGCAATCTTCGACACTGTAGTTGCTGAACTTGCCGCTCAACGTCAAGGCACACAAAAAGCAAAAACTCGTTCTGAAGTAAGCGGTGGAGGAAAGAAACCATGGCGTCAAAAAGGTACTGGTCGTGCTCGTCAAGGTACTATTCGTGCTCCACAATGGCGCGGTGGTGGTGTTGTATTTGCCCCTACACCTCGTTCATATAATTTAAAAGTTAACAAAAAGGTTGTTCGTCTTGCTATGAGATGCGCATTAACTGAAAAAGTTAAAGAAAACAACTTTATCGCTGTTAACGAAATTAAACTTGAAAGTTTCAAAACTAAAGGTTTAGTTGAAGTATTAAAAGCTTTAAATGCTAATGGTAAAGTATTAGTTGTAACAAAAGATGTTAATGGTAATGTAGAACTTGCTGGTCGCAATTTACCAAATGTATCAGTAATTCCTGCCAACCATGTATCAGTTTATCAAATGATGAATGCTAACGTTGTTGTTATGACTCAAGATGCAGTTGCTTATTATGAGGAGGTACTTAACTAATGAAAACTTCTTACGATATTATTATTAAGCCTATCATTACTGAAAAATCAAGTGCTCTAATTGATAAGAACTTACAATATACTTTCGCAGTTGATGTTAAAGCTAATAAAGTTGAAATCAAGAACGCTATTGAAGAAATCTTCAATGTTAAAGTCGTTCAAGTTAGAACAGTTAATGTTCATCGTAAAGCTAAAAGAGTTCAAAGATACGAAGGTTTCAAATCAGCATATAAGAAAGCAATCGTTAGACTTGCTCCTGGTCAAACCATCGATGCCTTTGAAGTATAGGAGGTTTAAAAATTATGCCTATTAAGTATTATAAACCTACAACCAATGGCCGTCGTAATATGACAGCATTAACTTATGAAGAAATTACAACTGATAAACCAGAAAAGAGTCTTCTAGTTAAAGTTAAAAAACACAGCGGTCATAATAATTTAGGTCGTGTTACAGTTCGCCATAAAGGTGGAGCTGAAAGACGCCAATATCGTTTAATTGACTTTAAACGTGATAAAGATGGTATTAACGGAAAAGTTGCAACAATCGAATACGATCCAAATAGAAGTGCCAATATCGCTTTAATCAAATATGTTGATGGTGAAAAGAGATATATTATTGCACCTAAAGATTTAAAAGTTGGTGATGTAATCGTTTCTGGTGATGCTTGCGATATCTTAGTTGGTAACTGCATGCAATTACAAAACATTCCAGTTGGTACAATGATTCACAACATTGAATTAAATCCAAAACATGGTGCTCAACTTGTTAGAGCAGCTGGTGCTGGAGCTCAAATTCTTGGTCGTGAAGACAAATATGTTTTAATTAGATTATCAAGTGGTGAAGTTCGTAAGGTTTTAGGTGTTTGCCGTGCTACGATTGGTACAGTTGGTAACATCGACCATGAACTTGTAAACATTGGTAAAGCAGGTCGTACTCGTCATATGGGTATTCGTCCAACAGTTAGAGGTTCTGTTATGAACCCNNATCACCCTCATGGTGGTGGTGAAGGACGTCAACCAGTAGGTCGTAAAGCACCTATGACTCCTTGGGGTAAAGTTGCTTTAGGTCTTAAGACAAGAGATCCTAAGAAAAAATCGAACGCACTTATTGTACGTCGTAGAAATGGTTAGAAAAGGAGGAACTAAAGAATGTCACGTTCACTTAAAAAAGGACCTTTTATTGATGAACATTTAATGAAGAAAGTTCAAAAATTAAATGAAGCTAATCAAAAGAAGGTTATTCAAACTTGGTCAAGAAGAAGTACAATCTACCCTGACTTTGTGGGACATACTGTTGCTGTATACAATGGTAAAGAACATTTACCAATCTATGTTACAGAAGATATGGTTGGCCACAAATTCGGTGAGTTCGCTCCAACAAGAACTTACCGTGGTCACGGCAAAGATAAGAAAGCAGATAAGTAGGAGGTATTAAATAATGGAAGTTAGAGCTATTGCTAAATCAGTTAGAATGTCTCCTCGTAAAGCTAAATTAGTTATCGATTTAATTAGAGGTAAAAAAGTTGGTGAAGCTATTGCTATCGTTAGCAATGTTGAATCAACTGTTAAAGAACCAATTCTTAAAGTTTTAAAATCAGCGATTGCTAATGCTGTTAATAATAAAGAATTAGACGCTGAAAAACTTTATGTTAAAGAAATTTACGCTAACCCTGGACAAATCTATAAGAGAATGCGTCCAAGAGCAAAAGGAAGCGGCGATCGTATTTTAAAGAGAACTTGCCACGTTACTGTTGTTGTGGCTGAAAAGGAATAGGAGGAACTGTTTATGGGTCAAAAGGTTAGTCCAATTGGATTGAGAATCGGCATCGTACGCGGATGGGACGCTAAATGGTATGCTCCTAAAGCGAAAGTTGCAGACTTATTACATGAAGATTTAAAAGTTCGTGAATTTTTATTTGATTTCTATAAGAGCGCATATGTATCACAAATCGAAATTAAGAGAACTGGTAAACGCGTTATTGTGGCTATCCACACAGCTAAACCAGGTGCTGTTATCGGTCGTGAAGGCTCTAAGAAAACAGAAGCTGTTAAGGCTTTAGAAAAACTAACTAAGAAGAATGTCTTCTTAACTGTTGTTGAAGTTAAACAACCTGATCTTGAAGCTGTATTAGTTGCTCGTAAGATGGCTGAAGATCTAGAAAACCGTATTTCTTTCCGTCGTGTTCAAAAGAGTGCAATTCAAAAAGCTCTAAGAGCTGGCGCAAAAGGAATCAAAACTCAATTATCAGGCCGCTTAGGTGGTGCTGAAATCGCTCGTAGCGAAGGTTACATCGAAGGTAGTGTTCCACTACATACATTCAGAGCTAATATCGATTACGCTGTTGCTGAAGCAAATACAACATATGGTAAAATCGGTGTTAAAGTTTGGATCAATAAAGGTGAAATCTTAACTGCAAAACAAAAAGATACTCATAACAAGAAGGAGGAACGTTAATTATGTTAATGCCAAAAAGAACTAAATATCGTCGTCCTCATCGCGTAAGTTATGAAGGTAAAGCAAAAGGCGGTAAGGAAGTTACTTTTGGTGAATATGGTCTACAAGCATTAGAAGGTGCTTGGGTTACAGATCGCCAAATTGAAGCTGCCCGTATCGCAATGACACGTTACATGAATCGTGATGGTAAAGTTTGGATTAAAATTTTCCCACACATGATTAGAACTAAGAAGCCTCTAGAAGTTCGTATGGGTTCTGGTAAAGGTGCTCCTGATGGTTATGTAGCTGTCGTTAAAAATGGTACAGTTATGTTTGAAATCGGTGGTGTAAGTGAAGAAATCGCAAGAGAAGCATTTAGACTAGCTGGTCACAAACTACCTGTTAAAACAAAATTTGTCGTAAGACAAGAAAGTGGTGAGTAAGATGGCTACAAAGAAAGCAACTACTAAAAAAGCTGTTAAAAAGAGTCAAGTTAATCAAATTAGAGAATTAGATAACGAAGCCATCGAAGCTCGCATCTTAGAGTTAAAGAAGGAACTTCAAAATCTAAGATTCCAAGCAGCTGTTGGAAAACTTGAAAAAACAGCTCAATTAAAGAAAGTTAAGAAAGAAATTGCACGTGCTTATACTGTTATGACAGAACGTGCTAATGCTACTAAGTAGGAGGTTTATGATGGAAAGAAATGCTCGTAAAGTATTAGTTGGTACAGTTGTTAGTGCTGCTAATGATAAGACAATTACTGTTAAAGTTGAAACTCATCGTAGACATCCTTTATATAGTAAGAGAATTGAATATTCAAAGAAATACACTGCACATGATGAAAACAATGAAGCTAAAGTTGGTGATGTTGTTGAAATTATGGAAACTCGTCCATTATCAAAAACAAAACGTTATCGTTTAGTTCGCATTGTTGAAGCAGCTGTAATTATTTAATTAGGAGGTAGTTATGGTTCAACAAGAAACTAGAGTTAATGTTGCTGATAATTCAGGCGCAAAAGAACTACTGATTATTAAAATTTTAGGTGGTGCTAGACACTTATATGCTACTGTTGGTGATATTTGTGTATGCACAGTTAAGTCTGCTACTACTGGTGGACAAGTTAAAAAAGGTGACGTTGTAAAAGCTGTCATCGTTCGGACAAAGAAAGCCTTAAGAAGAGCTGATGGTTCTTATATTAAATTTGATGATAACGCTGCTGTTATTATTAAAGAAGATAAGACACCTCGTGGTACTCGTATTTTTGGCCCTGTTGCAAGAGAATTACGTGATAAAGATTACGCTAAAATTGTCTCTCTTGCTCCAGAAGTTCTATAGGAGGTCACTTTATGAAAATTAAAAAAGGTGATGTTGTTGCAGTTATCGCAGGTAAAGATAAAGCAGTTAATGGCGTTTATAAAACTGGTGAAGTATTAAAAGTTTATCCAGCAACTAATCGTGTTGTTGTTAAAGGTATTAATATTGCTACTAAACACTATCGTCCATCACAAGCTAAACCTGATGGTGGAATCGAAAAGAAAGAAGCTCCAATCCATGTTTCAAACGTTGCTTATCTAGATCCTGTTAAAAAGCAACCTACAAGAATTCGTTATGAATATGAAAAAGATGCATCTGGTGCTTATAAATTAGATGCTAAAGGCAAAAAGATTAAATATCGTGTAGCTGTACTATCAGGTACAAGAATTGATAAGTAGGAGGTAAATGATGAATCGCGTATTAGAAAACTACAAACAAAATATCGTTCCAGCTCTTACTGAACAATTTGGTTACACAACAGTAATGCAAGTACCTAAGCTTGACAAAATCGTTGTTAATATGGGTATTGGTGATTCAATTACTAATTCTAAATTATTAGAAGCAGCTGTTCAAGATTTAACAACAATTACTGGTCAAAAGCCACTTGTTACAAAAGCTAAGAAATCAATCGCCGTTTTCAAAATCCGTGAAGGTATGGAAATCGGTGCTAAGGTTACTCTTCGTGGTGAAAGAATGTATGAATTCTTTGATAAATTAGTATCAATTTCACTTCCACGTGTACGTGACTTTAGAGGTGTAAACCCTAATTCATTCGATGGTCGTGGTAATTATTCAATTGGTATCAAAGAACAATTAATCTTCCCTGAAATTAATTATGATAAAGTTTTAAAAATTCGTGGTATGGACATTGTTATTGTTACTACAGCTAAAACTGATGAAGAAGGCCGTGCTCTCCTAGCTCAACTAGGCATGCCTTTCAGAAAGTAGGAGGAGTTTTACAATGGCTAAAACATCAATGAAAGTTAAATGCGCACGCGGTAATAAGTTTGGTGTGCGTGAATATACACGTTGTGAACGTTGTGGAAGACCACATGCTGTTTATCGCAAGTTTAAACTATGCCGTGTTTGCTTTAGAGAACTTGCTTATAAAGGCTTAATTCCAGGCGTTAAAAAAGCAAGCTGGTAAAGGAGAAATATATATATGGTTATGACTGATCCAATTGCTGATATGCTTACTAGAATTAGAAATGCAAACCAAAGAAAACATGCAACTGTTATGGTTCCTGCTTCTAAATTAAAAGTTGAAATTCTTCGTGTTTTAAAAGAAGAAGGCTATATTAGCGATTTTGAAAAAATTGAAGATGAAAAACAAGGAATGATATCGATAACTTTAAAATATGTTAATAAAACACCTGTTATTAAAGGATTAAAGAGAATCTCAAAACCTGGTTTAAAAGTTTATGCAAAGAAAGATGAACTTCCAAAAGTTTTAAATGGCTTAGGAATTGCTGTCGTATCAACATCTAAAGGTGTTATGTGCGACCGTGATGCCCGCAAGGAAAACCTTGGCGGTGAAGTTCTAGCATTCGTTTGGTAGGAGGTTAAGGTATGTCACGTTTAGGAAACAAACCAATCGCTATCGAAGGTGCTAATGTTGAAATTAAAGACAACATGATCGTTGTTAAAGGCCCTAAAGGCGAATTAAGCCTTGAATGCCCTAAATCAGTTACTGTAGAATTAAAAGATGGACACTTACATTTCACTCGTGAAAACGATGAAAAAGCAAACCGTGCTCTACACGGAACAACTCGTGCCAATGTTAATAATATGGTAATTGGTGTTACAAAAGGTTTCGAAAAAGTATTAGAAATCGAAGGTACTGGTTACCGTGCTCAACTTCAAGGAAACAAATTAGTTGTTTTAGCTGGTTATTCACATCCAGTTGAAATGCCAATTCCTAAAGGTTTAACAGTAACAGTTCCTAACCCAACAGAAATCCATGTTGCTGGTTGTGATAAACAATTAGTTGGTCAATTTGCGGCTGATGTACGTATTATTCGTAAGCCTGAACCTTATAAAGGCAAAGGTATTCACTATCGTGGTGAATATATCCGTCGTAAAGAAGGAAAGAAAGCTAAGTAGAAAGGAGTGCAATAAGAGATATGATTATTAAAAAGTCAAAAGATGAAGCTCGTCAAAAACGTCATGAACGCTTAAGAGCTAACCTAAGTGGAACAAGCGAACGTCCTCGTTTAGCAGTTTATCGCTCAAACAAGAATATCGCTGCCCAAATTATCGATGATGTTAAGAAAGTTACTCTTGTGTCTGCTTCTACTATTGAACACGGTGCAAAATTTGAAAATGGTTCAAATATTGCTGCCGCACAACAAGTTGGAAAAACTTTAGCAGAACGCGCACTTGCTGCAGGTATCACTGAAGTTGTCTTTGACCGTGGAGGTTATCTATATCATGGTCGTGTACAAGCTCTTGCTGATGCAGCTCGTGAAGCTGGGCTAAAATTCTAGGAGGTAAATCATGAAAAAAGATTTAATGCCAGTAGAAGAAAAAGAATTTGAAGAACGTGTTGTTGCTGTTAACCGTGTTACTAAAGTTGTTAAAGGTGGACGTAGAATGCGTTTCGCTGCTTTAGTAGTTGTTGGTGACCATAAGGGTCGCGTAGGCTTTGGAACTGGTAAAGCTAATGAAGTTCCAGAAGCTATTAAAAAAGCTGTTGAAGATGCTAAAAAGAATGTTATCAATGTTCCAATCGTTAAAACATCTATTCCACATGCTATTACAGGTGTCGCTGGTGCTGGTCAAGTATTCTTAAAACCTGCTCCTGCTGGTACTGGTATTATCGCTGGTGGACCTGTTCGTAACGTTGTTGAACTTGCTGGTATTCAAGATATCTTCTCAAAATCACAAGGTTCAAGTACACCAATCAATATCATTAGAGCTACATTTGATGCTCTTAAGAATTTACGTACTATTGAACAAATCGCTGAACTTCGTGGAAAAGAAGTTTCAGAAATTAGGGGGTAATTACAATGGCTAAAACATTAAAGATTACTCTTGTAAAGAGTCCTATTACATATCCTAAAAACCAAAGAGATACTTTAAAGGCTCTTGGATTAACAAAGATGCAAAAAACTGTTGAAAAACCAGATAACGAAGCAATTCGTGGTATGATCAAAACAGTTGCTCATCTTGTTAGTGTAGAAGAATAGGAGGTTAATCATGAAGTTACATGAATTAAAACCTGTAGATGGTGCTAGACACTATAAGAAAATTGTTGGTCGTGGTACTGGTTCTGGTTTAGGTAAAACATCAGGCCGTGGTCACAAAGGCCAAAACGCTCGTTCAGG
>DBWF01000030.1:27221-38942 GCA_002308275.1 Caryophanales bacterium UBA1245
TTCAGCAATGTTAATCGTGTTGAATACGCAGTTGTAAATGTTAGTGATTTAAATGTTTTCAAAGCTGGTACAGTTGTTGATCTTAAAGCTCTTCAATCTAAAGGCTTAGTTAAGAAAGCATATGAAGGAGTTAAAGTATTAGGTAATGGTGAATTAAAAGTCGCTTTAACAGTTAAAGCTGCTAAATTCACTAAGACTGCTGAACAAAAAATCAGTGCAGCTGGTGGAAGTATCGAGGTACTTTAATTATGGCAAAATGGTTCTCTAAGAACAAAAAGCTTTTATTAATGATTCTGTTTACTTTAGCAGCATTATTAATTTGGCGTTTTGGAACAAAAATTAGTGTCCCTTTGTTTGATTATAATTATTTATCATCATCAGACAATTCTAATTTATTTGGTTTCTTGGATATCTTTACCGGTGGAGCTTTATCACAATTCTCAATTTTAGCTCTCGGTATCAGTCCATATATTACTGCATCTATCGTTGTTGAATTATTACAATTAGACATCATCCCACAATTCAAAGAATGGGCTGATGAAGGTGAAGAAGGTCGTGCAAAACTTAGCCAATGGACTAGATATATTGCCCTACTTTTAGCCTTTGTTCAATCAGTTACAATTATCATTGGTGTAGCTCATAGTTCACAAACACTATATTTCCAAACACAAATGAACGTGTTTACATATCTATATATGGCTCTTGTAATGACAGCAGGTACTGCTTTTGTAATGTGGCTTGCTGACCAAATTACAATGCATGGTATTGGTAATGGTGGTTCCTTAATTATCGTTGCTGGTATCGTTGCTTCAATGCCATCAATGTTTGTAAGTCTTTGGAATCAATTTATTGCCATTGAAACACGTACATGGTGGACAATTACACAGTTCTGTATTATTTGTGCAATGTTCTTAATCATTATTATTGCGGTTGTATTCTTCGAAGGAATTCAAAGAATTATTCCTGTTCAATATTCAAACCGTCCTGGTGCTTCACAATTATCAGGTCGTCAAGATTCGAGCATTCCAATCAAACTTAATTCAGCATCTGTTATTCCAGTAATTTTTGCTTCAACTCTACTTAGTATTCCACTAACAGTTCTTAACTTCTTAGAAGTTAATCAAGGCTCTTGGTGGTACATTATCTTTAGTTCTGAAAAACCTATTGGATTTGTTATTTATATTCTTCTAATTTTCGTTTTCAGTTTCTTCTATTCATTCTTACAAATTGACCCAGATAAGATGGCTGACAATTTAAAGAAACAAAACGCTTATATCCCAGGATATAAACCAGGTGAAGAAACAGCTGACTTTATTTCAAGAGTATTATTCAAAGTAACATTATTAGGTGCAACATATCTTGCAATTCTTGCATCCCTTCCAATTATCTTCTCTTGGATTTTCAAACTTGGATCTTCAGTAACAATTGGTGGTACAAGTATCATGATCGTTGTCGGTGTTGCTATTGAAACAGCAAAACAAATCAAGCAAGAAACTGAAGCCCAAGAATATCACGGCTTCCTATAAAAAGGTGAAAGATTAATGCGTTGTTTAATTATGGGCGCTCCTGGTGCTGGTAAAGGAACCTATGCCAAAGGTATTTGTGAGCATTATGGGATTCCTCATATCTCAACCGGAGATATCTTTAGACAAGCGATGCAAGAAGAAACACCTATGGGTTTACTTGCAAAGAGTTATATCGATAAAGGCTTTTTAGTACCTGATGATGTAACTAATCAAATTGTGAAAGATCGTCTTTCAAAGCCTGATTGTCTAGATGGATTCTTATTAGATGGATATCCTAGAACAATTGAACAAGCACATTGCTTAGATCAAATGTTAGAAGAATTACATCTACAATTAGACGTTGTCATTAACTTAGTTGTTAGTGATGATTTAATCGTATCAAGGATTATTAATCGACGCCTTTGCCCAACATGTGGAAAAGGATACAATCTATTAACACTTAAGCCTAAAAAAGAAGGTTTCTGTGATGATTGTGGATCTCCATTATATCAACGTAAAGATGATAATGAAGAAACTATCAAGAGTCGATTAAATGTTTACAATGAACAAACGAAACCATTAATTGAATATTACACAAAACAAGGTGTAATAAGAAACCTAAATGGTGAAGGAGAAGCATCTGAAGCTACCAAATATATCTTAAAAGCTTTGGAGGATATTAAATAATGATTACGATTAAAAGTGATCGTGAAATAGCTTTAATGAAAGAAGCTGGTCGGATTACCGCATATGCTCACGAACAAGTGCGCAAGGCGATCCGACCAGGGATCTCCACTTATGAATTAGATAAAATTGCATATAATGCAATCATATCTTGTGGAGCAACCCCATCATTTCTTAATTATCAAGGCTATCCTGCTTCGATTTGCGCATCAGTTAATGAAGTAGTTATTCATGGTATTCCTAGTAAAAAGAAAATATTAAAAAATGGTGATATTATTTCTATAGATATTGGTGCTATCTACCATGGTTATCATGGTGATGCTGCCAGAACTCATTTTGTTGGGGAAGTTAGTGAAGAAGTTAAAACCCTTGTTAGTATGACGAAACAAGCGTTTTATGAAGGAATTAAGATGGCTAAACCCGGCAATCGATTATCAGATATCTCTCATGCAATAGGTACATTCGCTGAAGGCTTAGGCTACGGAGTAGTTAGAGACTTCACTGGTCATGGTATTGGCCAACATATGCATGAAGACCCCGCCGTTCCTAATTATGGTGAAGCTGGTCACGGGCCGCTCCTAAAGAAAGGTATGTGTCTTGCCATTGAACCAATGATTAATTTAGGAACTTATCGCGTTAAAATTTTAAGTGATGGTTGGACCACAGTTACAACTGATGGTGCTCCAAGTGCTCACTTTGAAAATACTATTGTTATTACCGACGATGGTTGCGAAATTCTAACAAAATATGAAGGAGAAAAAATCGATGTCTAAAAGCGATGTTTTTGAGGTAGAAGGAACAGTCGAGGAAGTGTTGCCTAACACAGTATTTAAAGTAAAACTACAAAATGGTCACACTGTTACTGCCCACGTTTCTGGTAAAATCCGGATACATACGATACGCATTTTACCAGGCGACCGCGTTACTGTTGAAATTTCACCATATGATATAACACGTGGACGGATTACTCGTCGTCATAAGTAATCAATAAATATAAAGAATATATATATTAAACTATTATGGAGGTTTAAAAATGAAGGTTAGACCAAGTGTAAAACCGATTTGCGATAAATGCAAAGTTATTAAAAGAAAAGGTCGTGTTATGGTAATCTGCTCTGCTTACCCTAAACACAAACAAAGACAAGGATAAGAGGAGGATTGCTGAACTATGGCACGTATATCAGGTGTAGATATTCCTAATGATAAACATGTGGTAATATCTCTTACATATATTTATGGTATTGGCAGACCTACTGCCGCTAAGATATTAGCTGATGCTAATGTTGATCCCGAAAAAAGAGTTAAAAATTTAACTGAAGATGAATTAACAAGAATTCGTCAAGAAGTAGCTAAGTACAATGTTGAAGGTGATTTAAGAAGAGACGTTGCATTAAACATCAAACGTTTAATGGAAATTGGTAGTTATCGTGGTCTTCGTCATCGTAAAGGTTTACCAGTACGTGGACAAAGAACAAGAACTAACGCCCGCACTCGTAAAGGCCCAGCTAAGACTGTAGCTAACAAGAAGAAATAGGAGGTAGCGAATAATGGCAAAGAAAGTTGTTCGTAAACGTCGTATTAAAAAGAGTATACCTAATGGTGTAGCTCATATTCATTCTACATTCAACAACACTATCGTTACAATTACTGACCCAGTTGGTAATGTTGTATCTTGGAGTAGTGCTGGTGCTGTTGGTTTCAAAGGTAGTAAAAAATCAACTCCATTCGCAGCTCAAATGGCTTCAGAAGCCGCAGCAAAAGCTGCAATGGATAACGGTATGATTAAAGTTGAAGTAACAGTTAAAGGACCAGGACCTGGTCGTGAAGCTGCTATTAGATCACTTGCTGTTGCTGGTCTTGAAATTACATCAATTCAAGATTGCACACCAGTTCCACACAATGGATGCCGTCCACCTAAGAGACCACGTGGATAATTAATTATTTGAATAAGTTCATTTACAGGAGGGAAAATAAATGAAAAAATTAGATTTCATTAGACCAAATCTTGAAATCGATAACCAATTTAATGATGATCCTACTTATTGTAAGTTACGTGTTTCACCACTTGAAAGAGGATATGGTCAAACAATTGGTAATTCTTTACGGAGAGTGTTAATTTCATCACTCCCTGGTGCTGCAATCGTTGCAGTTTCCATTAATGATGTCGAACATGAATTTACCACAGTTCCCGGTGTTAGAGAGGATGTTACCGAAATCATTTTGAATCTTAAAAATGTAGTATTTACCATCAATAGTGAAAAAGACAAAGTCGGCGAATTTGAAGTTGACGGTCGTGTTTATGAAACTATTTTTGATGTTGAAAATAATACTAATGATGAATTAGTAGTTTGTGCTGGCGAAATTAATAAGAACTTTACCCAAGTTATTCCAACAAGTGAAGAAGCTTATATGCCAGAAGTTACTATCGTTAATCCTGACCAACCATTATTTACGTTAGCTAAAGGTGCTAAAGTAACAATGAAACTAAGAATTAGAAAAGGTGTTGGTTATGTTAACGCTGATGAAAATAAAGTATTTTGTAAAGAAGGCAATAGCCGGATTATTGGTTTAATTCCAATTGATTCAATCTTTACACCAGTTAAGAAATGCCGTTATGAAGTTGTTAAGACTCGTTATGAAGATAATTTCAATTGCGACCTATTAACAATTGAAGTATGGACAAATGGTTCAATGGCACCAACTGATGCTTTATCACTAGCTGCTCAATTCTTAAAAGAACACTTTGAAGTAATCGTTGGCTTAAATGAAGAAATTCAAGAAAAAGCCTTCATGACTCAAAAAGAAGAAAAACCTTCTAACAAGAAACTTGATCAAAAGATCGAAGATTTAGACCTTTCAGTTCGTTCTTACAACTGCTTAAAACGTGCAAACATCAATACTGTTGGTGAATTAACACAAAAGACAGAAGAAGAAATGATGAAAGTTCGTAATCTTGGTCGCAAGTCTTTAAAAGAAGTTATTCAAAAACTTAATGATATTGGCTTATCTTTAAGAAATAGCGATGGCTATTTTGATGAAGATGATGACGATGAAGATGAATATGATAACACTTCAGAAGATGTAATCGAAGATGATTACAATGATGAAGATGATGAATAAAGGAGATTATTAATATGTCAATGGGATATCG
Organism: Caryophanales bacterium UBA1245; assembly: GCA_002308275.1. GTDB lineage: Bacteria > Bacillota_I > Bacilli_A > ML615J-28 > CAG-313 > UBA1231. The sequence continues at coordinate 32,562 of DBWF01000030.1, forward strand.
TACATTTGGTCGTAAAGCTTCTCAAAGAAAAGCATTATTCCGCGACCTTATCACCGATTTAATTATTAATGGTCATATTGAAACTACGGAAGCTAAAGCTAAAGACTTAAAAGTAATGGCTGATAAAATGGTTACATTAGGTAAAAAAGGTACTTTAGCAGCAAGACGTCAAGCCGCAAGACTAGTTCGTTTTGAAAAAGCTGAAGATGGTCAATTCGCCATTCAAAAATTATTCTCAGAAATCGCTCCTAAATATAAAGATCGTAATGGAGGATATACAAGAGTTCTTAAACTTGCCCCACGTCGTGGCGATGCCGCTTCAATGGCAATCATTGAATTCGTTGAGTAATAATAAATAAAGAGTTATGGATTTTCCATAACTCTTTTTATATATATTCAAGTTGTAAAACTTATTAAATAGTGGTATAATATGAAAAGTAAAGGAGGGATATCATGAAAATCAAATTTGATTCAGTAACCTTTGGTTACGAACAAGGAACCAGTGTCGTTAAAGATTTATCTTTTGAAATCGATACTAATCAAATGATTGCGATTATTGGACCAAATGGTTCTGGTAAATCAACAATTGCTAAACTTATGATGGGCCTCCTTATCCCTGATAAGGGTCATATATATATCGATGGCCAATTATTAGATGAAGCAGGTGTTGAAAAATTAAGAAGTAAGATGGGCATTGTTTTTCAAAACCCTGATAATCAATTTGTTGCTTCCACTGTTAAAGATGATATTGCTTTTGGCTTAGAAAATAGATGTATTGAAAGAAGCGAGATGTTAAAGCGAATTAAGGAATATGCATCACTTGTCAAAATGGATACTCATTTAGAAAGAAATCCGGAAGACTTAAGTGGTGGTCAAAAACAACGTGTCGCTATTGCTTCCGTATTAGCTATGGAACCAGATGTCATAATCTTCGATGAAGCAACTTCCATGTTAGACCCTATTGGGGTAGCAGAAATCATCGAAACGCTCAATATGCTTAAAAATTTGGCCTCAAAAACGATTATAACAATCACTCATAACATTGAAGAGGTTTTATATGCCGATCAAGTATTAGTGATTAATGATGGTAAAATACTAGCCAGTGGTAAACCAATTGATATATTAACTAACAATCAAATATTAGAACAAGCACATATTTTAAATCTACCAATTGTTGATTTGATTAATAGCTTAGGTGATGAAAATCAACAAATAAAGGATGCATTATGGGAATATCTGTACAAAATGTAGTATTCTCATATAATAAGAAAAATCCAGTTCCTACTCTTAATAATGTTAATTTAAATATTGATAGTACTAACGAATTCATTTGTATTTTAGGAGCTACCGGAAGTGGTAAATCAACGCTTGTTCAATTATTTAATGCCCTACTTATTCCAAATAAAGGAAATATTCAAGTCTTTGATTATATAATCAAACCAAAAAGAAATAAAAAGTTAAAACCAATTAGAAAACGCATTGGTCTTGTTTTTCAATTTCCAGAATACCAATTATTTGAAGATACTGTTTTAAAAGATATTATGTTTGGACCTCTTAATTTTGGGGCCAAAAAGGATGAGGCAAAAGAAAAAGCAATTGAAATAGCAAAAAAGCTTCATATCGAAGACTTACTTGATAGGCCACCATTTAATCTGAGTGGTGGACAAAAGAGAAGAGTTGCGATTGCAGGAATACTGGTTAGTGAACCAGATATCTTAATTTTAGATGAACCAACCGTTGGCCTAGATCCAAAAGGTAAACAAGAATTATTAGATATTTTAACGGAATACAGGAAATCAACTGGTAAAACAATTATTGTTATTACTCATGATATGAATGTGGTAGCCGAATACGCAACGCGCTGTATTGTCTTAAATAAAGGTAACTTAAGCTTTGATGGCAAGCCTGATGTATTATTTAATGATTTAGCATTATTAGAAGAAAATCAATTAGCACTACCTTCAATTAGTAAAATTGCAATATATCTAAAAGATAAAGGACTAATTAAATTTGATAAGATTCCACTTAAAAAACGTGAATTAGAAGCGATAATAAGAGGTGAAGACCATGAATAGTAAAATGGTATTTGGCCAATATTATCACACTAATAGCTTAATTCACAAAATGGATCCAAGAATTAAGATTATTATTACAATTTTATTTATTGTAGCTATCTTTTTAGTACCTATTAATAACTTTTATTTATTAGGTGGTTTATTATTTATTACATTACTAATGATTCTTTTATCAAAAGTACCAATTCTAAAATACTTAAAGAGTCTAAAACAAATTATCTTTTTATTAGTCTTTACCTTTATCTTTCAAATCATCTTTAGACAAACCGGTACACTTTTATATACCATCCCTCAAAATATCTCAATTCTAAATATTATTATTGGTTCAGTTATTATTCTATTATTTTTAATCTTTAATCGTTATTTACCATTTAAAGCATTATGGTTTTTATTAGTAGTCTGTGGTATTATATATATGTTACAATACCCAATCTATGGTAAAACATTAACTGCTTATAATATTTATATATATAGTGATGGTTTACTTAATGGTACATTTATTGTGGTGAGAGTTTTAATATTAATTATGTTTACCACCATTCTTACTCTTACTACTAAACCAACTTCTCTTAATAATGCCCTAGAGTCACTATTATCACCACTAGAAAAAATTAAAATTAGAACATCAATCTTCGCAATGATGGTTTCAATTGCTTTAAGATTTATTCCAACCCTCTTTTTAGAAGCTGATAAAATCTTAAAAGCACAAGCTTCCAGGGGAGTCGACTTTAATGAAGGTTTATTAAAAGATAAAATTGGTCAAGTAATCTCTCTTTTAATCCCAATGTTTATTATTTCATTTAAAAGAGCAGATGACCTAGCCGTTGCGATGGAAGCAAGAGGCTATGTACCTGGTGAAAAACGTACTAAACTTGCTCAATTAAAATGCCATTTTGGGGATATCTTGTGTTTAATACTATTTAATCTTTTAATTGTTGGTCTAATTTTATGGAGAATATATTTATGAGATATAAATTAGTAGTATCCTATGATGGTAGTTGTTTTCACGGCTTTCAACGTCAAAACAATTACTTATCAGTTCAAGAAAAACTAGAGAAAACCTTAGAAGAAATTCTAAAAACCCCCGTTGTTATAAAAGCAGCTTCTAGAACGGATGCGGGAGTCCATGCCTATGGTCAAGTATGTCATTTTGATTCTCCTCAGTTAGTTCCTGAAAAGAACTTAAAAAAGATTTTAAATAAGAAACTATTCCCAAGTATATATATAAAAGATGTACAGCATGTTGATAACACCTTCCATGCAAGAATTAATGCTTTAAAAAAGGAATACCACTATTTTGTCAATATTGGCGAATTTGATCCAACTCGTGCTAAATATATTCATTATTTTCATAATCGTATCGATATTGAAAAGATGAAAGAAGCGATGAGATATATATGTGGTACCCACGATTTTAAATCATTCTCTAAAAATCATACGATTAAAACAACTGTTCGAACAATTGAAAAGTTTGAATTAATTCAAGATGGTGACATGTTAGAATTTGTTATTATTGGTAATGGATTTATGTATAATATGGTTCGGATTATTATTGCATTAATGTTGAAGGTTGCGGAAGGCAAGTTTGAACCAATCCATATTAAAGAAATTATTGATGGGTGTGATCGTCATCTAGCTCCATTTGTAGCCCCTGCGTGTGGCTTATATCTATGGAAAGTATATTATGAAAGTGATCTAGTTAATCATGAAACTAAATAGAATATATATATTTTTATTTATTATTATGTCATTGTTTTTTATGACAAGCTGTAGTTTAGGCAAAGAAGAAGACTATTCCCCTATCTTAGATGCAGCTCTTTCTAATGTGCCAACTATTCTATATGAAGGTGAAACATTAGAATTACAAAGTCAAATTGAAGGTCAAAATGTTAAATATACATTTAATAAACCTGAATATTTTGATGATAGTTTTAAAGCAGTTAAAACAAATAATTCTAAAAACGAACAAATCGTATTAACTGCTTCGATTGGTAAACAAACTAAAGAAGCAACCTTTACACTACATCAGACAATGGCTGATTATTTTGAAAGAGTTTTTGATAATGTTGGCTCATATATTCCAAGTGGTGTGGTTGCTAATAATATTGATTTAAAAACTAGTTATGCCAAAGAAGACATTACAATCACATATGTATCAAATCATCCTGAATATGTCACAAATGATGGACAGAGAATTAATCATGAATATGATGAAGACATTTGCTTGACTTGTACTTTATCACAACATGGCTTTACAGCAACTAAAGATTACACATTTATCTCAAGAGGTATCGATTACGAAACACGTCTTGATAAGGCAATTGATTTAATTTATGACTTTATGTCTACTGTTGAATTAGATGAAGGCACAAAACTACCAACCACATTACCTAATTATGGTGGTCGATTCCGCTGGGTTTGTGAAGATCCATCACTTATCTATGATTATGAAACACTACACTTACCATTTGAAGCTAAAGATGTATATCTAATGGTAGAATTATTTTATACAGCTAATGCATATAAAGTATTAAAATACCATGTTTCATTAAATGCAACAACTAAAACCGAACTCGAATATGTTACTGAATTTGTAGAAACTACTTCAAAAATGGGTAGCGATTATCTAATTCTATATCAAGGGCTTGCTCCCGTTATTAATACAGATTATTTAATTGATACTAAAAATGACGATACAATTGTTCATAAACCATATTATGATTATGCAGCCCGCCCTGCAATTTCACAAAGTTGTCTAGATCGAAGAGTCTATGAAGGCTATACACTTCCTAATACAGATAATGTTTTATGGATTGTCACTCATGAAACAGGTATGAGCTATGCAGGTGATGATGCGCTATTACTTGCAAAATCACAAGATCAAAATGCTCATTATAAAGATGCTGGTCGTGATGCATCATGGAATTATACTGTTGATGATCATTCAATATATATATCTTATGATGATACTGTTGCTTGTTGGCATGCGACAGATGGTAGAAGCGAAGGTGGCGGCAACTATAATGGTATTGGTATTGAATTATGTGTTAATGCGGATGGCAATTTTGAAGTAGCTATGCGTAATGATGCTAGACTAATGGCATATCTATTATTAAAACATAATTTAGGTATCTTAAATATGAAACAGCATCATGACTTCTATGAACCAAAGGATTGCCCATATAACATTAGAAGAAATGTTAGATGGTTTGAGTATTTATCAATGATATCAAAAGAATATATATCACAAAAATATTTATCTAAATATGAAATAACATATGATACAACAATGACCTCAACACCTATCGAAGGCATCTATAATTTAACTAATCAACAATTAGATCAATTTAATATCTATATTGATGGTACATTAATTAATAACAATTAAGGTTTGTGTAAAAACACAAACCTTTTTATATATTGCAATTGTATTGCAATAAAAAAATAATTATGTTATGATTAGCCAAAAGGAGAGAACATTATGAAAAAAGTAATTTACTGTATATTTACGTTATTAATGTTAGTAGTGGTATCTGGTTGTGAAAATAATAATCAAGATAATAACCAGAAACCCGCAATAACACAAACTAAATGGAATCAATTACTAGATGTTTCCTACTCTGATTATGCGGTTGATATTAAATATAAAGGAAGAAATGATACTGATTACACATATTATCATGTTGAAGTAGAGTCTACGATAGCAGGTGAAAAAGTATTTATTCAAACCGATACTGAAACAACATATATGGAATCTTTTAGTTCGCAATATTATAAAATAGTCAACAATGAAGGAATTCCTTGTGAAGAATTTGCTAATCCTTTCTTTGAATATTTACTAGAGTTAAAGGATTTATATAAAGAAGTTCAATATGATAAGAAAAATAAATGCTATGTTGTCAAAGTAGATGACTTTATGTATTTAGATGGTGCGCCAAAAACTGATTATTTAACTACCTATTATATATATGTAGAGAATAACAGAATCTATAAAATAATATGTGATTCAGATGAATATGTTGAAATTGAATTTGTCAAATTTAGTGATGTAACTGTTGAAATACCCGAATACACAGTTGATTTATCAAAAGTACCAGGCAATGCCGCATTTAGAAAAGAATTTGATATTACATTAAATTCAGGAACTATTACTTGTTGCAACATAATAGGTAATCATGTTAGGAGCAATAACGTTTGGATTAAGTATCAATATGTTGATGAAGGTGTAATATATGAATTATATGATGGCACATTAACAATATATTTAGATATTCAACCAGATTCAATAATGTACTATCACTTAGAA
>DBWF01000032.1 GCA_002308275.1 Caryophanales bacterium UBA1245
GGTACGGTTTATGCTAGTGATCACTTTTATAGTGTTTTTTTAGAAACCAAAGGCATTGATGCTAGTGGGTATGGTCTTATTTATACATATTATGTTATTGTAGAATGCGTTGCCCTTTTTATGTATTCAAGATGTAAACATTTAAAAGGCGAAGTCTTATTACTAGTTTGTGGGATTAGCTTATTTATGCGTCAACTCGTTAACCTACTGCCACTACCAACAGTTGTGATAGCATTAGGATCAGCATTTAGAGGTTTCTTTTATGCGACCTTCCTTCATGTTGCTTATCTATATACTGAAAAATTGGTTGGTAAAAGAATGGCAACCATTGCGATTATGACGATGAGCTTTTTCCAATTAGCTACGATTTTTGGCCTTGATAATTTAGATGGTGTTATTATTGAAAACCATGGATATCATGCTTATTACTTTTTAATGCTCCTACTTAGTAGTCTTTGCATTCTTGTTCAAATCATTAGAATTCTAATTAGACGGATTAAAAAAGAAGAAGTTATTGAAATATAGATTGATGAGGAGATGACGATGTTAGAAAGATTTGATATGAAAAAGCCACCTCGTAAAATGAAGTGGTATTTAAAACCTTTAGCGCACCTATTATCGGCCGGTGATGTTAAGCGTCATCAAGTAAAAATTACGAAAACTAATATGGAAGGCATTAAACCTCCCTTTGTCCTACTATGTAATCACAACGCTTTTATGGACTTTAAAGTAGCCACCATGGCATTAGGAAAGATTCATCCGAATTATGTGGTTGCGATTGATGGCTTTATTGGTAGAGAAGGCTTACTCCGTAATATTGGTTGTATTTGTAAACGGAAATTTACAAACGATATTATGCTTGTTAAACACTTAATGAATGTCATTAAACGAGGTGACGTCCCCGCAATCTACCCAGAAGCAAGATACTCTTTATGTGGTACGACAGCCGTTTTACCAGAATCACTTGGTAAGTTATTAAAGGTGCTCGATGTGCCAGTTGTAACACTAATGTGTCATGGTCATCATATTAATGCACCTTTTTGGAATACCGCTGATCATAAAGTTAAAGGTTTAGAAGCAGAATTAAAACTTTTATTTACTAAAGAAGAAGTTGAAGATTATTCGGTTGAAGCTATTAATGAAAAGTTAAAGGAACGTTTCTGGTATGATGATTATGCTTGGGCAAAGAATAAGGGTAATATTATTAAATACCCAAAAAGATGTCTAGGCCTTCATAAAGTGCTTTACCAATGCCCAAAATGTGGGTGCGAATATGAAATGACTTCAACTGATTTAGAACTTAAATGTAATCACTGCGGTGCAACCTGGTATATGAATGAAGATGGTACCCTAACTTCGAAGACGGGTGAAGTAATTTTTAGCCATATTCCTGATTGGTACGAATGGGAGCGCAAAAACGTCAGACGCGAAGTTTTAGAAGGCCGCTATTCAAGTGGTAATTTAAGGGTTAAGGTAATGAGCTTACCAAATGCTAAACGCTTTGTTGATTTTGGTTATGGATATATGTGCCACGATATGAATGGCTTTAAGGTTACTTTGGATAAGCCGTATGGTGATGAACCGATAGAAATGATTAAACCGGTAAGTAGTTTATATTCTTGTCATATTGAATATGAATATCTAGGTAAATATGGTGATTTAGTCGATTTAAATACTCTAAATGATACTTGGTATATTCACCCAGTAGAGGGTAAATACGCGGTTACTAAAATGGCACTTGCCACCGAAGAATTATATTTAGCCATGCAAGAAGCTAAAAAGAGTTAAACAATCACATTTAGTTGAAAAAATAGATAAAAAGTGCTATAATAAATTGTTTAGAAAAGAGGTATTTTTATGCGTGCAAGTAAAATGCTAATAGCAACTCTTAAAGAAGCCCCAAATGAAGCTCAAATCGCTAGCCATATTTTATTAATTAGAGCTGGTATGATTCGTAAGCTTGTTTCGGGTGTCTATAATTATTTACCACTTGGCTTAAGAGTTTTACAAAAAGCTGAACGGATCATCCGTGAAGAAATGGATGCATCAGGTGCTCAAGAAATCCTATCGAGTGCTATTCAACCAAAAGAGCTTTGGGAAGAAAGCGGTAGATGGAGTAAGTATGGTCCTGAACTAATGCGTTTTACGGATCGTCACGAAAGAGAATTTTGCTTAGGTCCAACTCATGAAGAAATCTTTACCGATTTAGTTCGTAATGAATTAAAGTCAAAAAAGAATTTACCAATTTGCTTATATCAAATCCAAACAAAATATCGTGATGAATTACGTCCTCGTTTTGGTTTAATGCGGGGAAGAGAATTCATTATGAAAGATGCTTATTCATTTGACCTTGATGAAGAAGGTCTTGATGCAAGTTACAAGTTAATGTATCAAACTTATTCTAAAATCTTTGACCGCTTTGGCTTAAACTATCAAGTTGTTTTAGCGGATACCGGTGCGATTGGTGGATCTGGCTCTCATCAATTCATGGCTTTATCGGAAGTTGGTGAAAGTGATATCATCTATTGTGGCTGTGGATATGCGGCGGACCGAGAAAAAGCTGAAAGTGCAGCGCGGACAGATCGCGATAACTTAAAAGAAGAAGCGGTTAAAGAAGTAGCTACCCCAAATCAAAAAACAATTGAAGAAGTAAGTAGTTTCTTAGGTGTTGATGCTTCGAGCATTTTAAAAACGGTTGCCTACTTTGATATGGCTCATCAAGAAGTCGTTTTATGCGTTGTTCGCGGAGACCGGGAAGTTAATGAAATCCAAGTAGTTAATGCTCTTGATATCGCGGAATTTGAACTTCGCCTAGCAACTGATGAAGAAATTTTAAAAGTTGGCTCTGTTCCTGGTTTTGTTAGTCCAGTTGGCTTAAAGTGTAAAACATTAGTTGACTCTGAAGTGGCTACGATGAAAAATGGCGTTGCGGGAGCTAATAAAAAAGATTGTCACTTACTAAATGTCAACTATGGTCGTGACTTTAGTGGTACGGTTAAAACTATTCGTTTTGCAAGTGCCGGTGATACATGCCCAGTTTGTGGGGCTCCCCTAATGCAAGAAAAAGGTATCGAAGTTGGTCAAATCTTTAAACTTGGTACGAAATACTCAAAACCAATGAATTGTACATATCAAACCGATAATGGTCAAAATGTACCAATGGTAATGGGTTGTTATGGTATTGGGGTAACAAGAACTATTTCTAGTATTATTGAACAAAATCACGATGAATTTGGTATAAAGTGGCCCCTAAATGTTGCTCCTTATCATGCGGTTGTAGTACCAATTAATGCGAAAGATGAACTAATGATGCAAGGTGCTACATCTATTTATGAAAAGTTATTAAAGAGTGGCGTTGAAGTGATCTTAGATGATCGTGATGAACGTCCAGGCTTTAAATTTAAAGATTGGGAATTAATCGGTATTCCTTATATGATTATTGTTGGCCGGGGAGCAAGTGAAGAAATTTGCGAATTCAAAGTTCGCTCGACTTTAGAAAAGACTGAAATTAGTTATCAAGAAGCGATTGATAAAGTTGTTGAAGCTGTTAAAAATATAAAATAAGAAGGAGTTTTATTAATATGCCAGAGGTTGTTATTATCGGTGGTGGTGCATCAGGTTTACTTGCTAGCATCATGATTAAAGAAAACTTAGGAAATCTTGTTAATGTTACAATCCTTGAACGTTTAGAACGCGTTGGTAAAAAGATTTTAGCAACCGGATCTGGTAAAGCTAATTTTACTAATCATCAAGTTAGCAGTAAAAACTATAATCAACCACGTTTTGTAGCACCGCTCCTTAAACGTTTTGGTTATGAAAAAACACTACACTATTTCGATCATTTAGGTCTTTCTTCGATTGTCCTAACTGAAGGGCGGACGTATCCCAAAAGTGAATCGGCTAATAGTCTTTTAGATGCTTTAAGAAATAAAATGCGGGACTTAGGCGTTGAAGAAAAATGTAATGCGGAAGTAAAACGGATTATTGTTGATAAAGAAAATGGTGGTTATCTAGTTGAACTTGGAAGAGGCACAAGAATCCATGCGGATGCGCTTGTTTTAGCTACCGGTGGTGCCGCATCGCCGGTTCTTGGCTCAAATGGTACGGGTTTGCAACTAGCTAAGAGCCTAAAGATTAAAACAACTCCGATTTACCCTGGCTTAGTTGGCGTTAAGGTTGACGCAAATGATATTAAAGGTCTAGAAGGCCTAAGAATTAAAGCGCGCGTTTTATTATATGCTAAACGCTATAAAGAAGCAGTATGGCAAAATGATGGTGAAATCCAGTTTAAAGCTGATACGGTAAGTGGAATTGTCATTATGGATATGGCAAGTCAAATTGCCCGTAGTGAAATCATTGATTTATACCATCCAACACACTTTGTTTTAGATTTCTTTCCGGAAGCTACTCTTGAAGATGTCGAAGCTAACCTAGTTGAGCGTCAAAAGAATTTATATAATTATTCAAATGCTCAGTATTTAATAGGCATGTTCCAAAAAATGATGGCTTTAAATATTTTAAAGCGGGCTAAAATCGATGTTGCGGGATACGTAAAAGACCTAACTAAAAAAGAAATCACGCGTCTTGCTAAAATATTGAAAGAATTTACGATTACTTATAAGGGTTTAGATTCTTTCGACCATGCACAAGTTACCGTTGGTGGTGTTAATGTTAATGAAGTTGTGTCTAATACCTTAGAAGCTAAGAATTATAAGAATCTTTACTTCTGTGGTGAAATTTTAGATATCGATGGTGATTGTGGTGGCTATAACCTTCAATGGGCTTGGACAAGTGCATTTGTGGTAGCTGAGGCCATCAGTAAGAGGATGCAAGAATAATATGGCATACGATATTAATAAAATTGCTGATGTAATTGATGAAGTGGCGATGGCTTATTATGAGGCAGGTGTAGCTACTAATCCTCATTATAGCTATTTAGAAGCATTAACTAGTAGTCTTGCATCAATTAACGAACAAAAAATAGTGGTTAAAGGTTTGACTCCTGAGGAACAAACCAAGATTAAAGAGAATCTAACACTATTTGATCATATGCCAATGGATCAAGAGGCCCTACGCAAAGCTTTGTTTCTTTTAGAAATTAAAGCATATAAGCATGCTCACTATGCCCTTGATCAAATGATGCCTGATGGCGTAGCAATAATATTTACTTTTTTAATCAATTGCCTAAATCTAGAACACCATACGGCGATTCTCGATTTGACCTTAAAAAATGCTAACCTATCAGTCGTTTTAGCTAATTACTTAAATGGTCATTACCACTTTTTAGGAATTGAGGCTAATCACGCTTTATGTTTATACGATGAACAAAAAGCCAATTTATTACAAATACATTTAGATATTCGTTTCCAAGATGCTCTTAAATTTAGCTATGCTGATGTTGGAGCGATTGTGGGGGACTTATCTAACTACGAATATCAAAACAAATATTATACTTCACCGATGTATGATGAAGGAATCAGAGATTTTTGCTATCTAGCAATTGAAAAACACCTTGCTAGTGGCGATGATGATACTTTAGGTTTTTATTTAGTTGATGCAGACTTTTTCAGTCTACCAAATAAAGATTTGTTTAAAAAACATTTCGAAAAAGATGGTTTCTTTAAAGCCATTATCACTTTACCACCTAATTTCTTTTTAGGTGAGCCTAAAATGATTGTGGTAGTAGCTAAGAAATGTTCTAAGTATCAACAAAGAACAAGTATTTTTACAATGCCAAATTATGTGAATCAAGAAGATTGGCAAAAAACATTAATTAAAATCAAGAATGATATGGGAGAATAATGATTATGGAAAAAATAATGGTTGTTAATGCGGGGAGCTCATCACTTAAGTTTCAATTAATTGATATGCCTGAAGATGAAGCCAAAGAAGAACCCGTCGTTTTAATTGAAGGTGGATTTGAGCGAATTGGTATTGAAAACCCTTCAGTTACCTATAAATGGGGTGAGGGTGATGCCAGAAAAAAGGAAGTTGTTCAATTAAATATCAAAACACATGCGGATGCAGTTGATGTTTTAAAAGACCTTTTAATTCAAAAAGGCATTATTAAAGATTTACATGAAATCTCAGGTGTTGGTCATCGTTATGTGAATGGTGGACCAGAATTTGTTAAAACAACTGTCTTAGATGATGAGGTTTTAAAGAAACTAGAAAAGACTATTGATTTTGCACCTGTTCATAATGATGCTCATATCAAAGGCATTAAAGGCTTCTATAGTGCATTACCAAATGTTCTACAAGCAATTGTTTTTGATACATCATTCCATCAAACAATGCCAGATGAAGCATATCGTTATGCGGTACCACTACATTGGTATGATGATTACAAGATCCGTAAATATGGTGCTCACGGAACAAGCCATGACTATGTATCACAGGAAGCCGCAAAAATGCTAGGTCGCCCGATTGATGAATTACGTTTAATCACTTGCCATATTGGTAATGGTGCTAGTATTTCAGCTGTTAAATATGGTAAATGTGTTGAAACTTCAATGGGCTTTACACCACTTGCGGGGATCCCAATGGGAACCAGAAGTGGAACTGTTGATCCATCAATTCTTGATATGGTAGCTAAAAAAGAAGGCTTAAGTGTTCATGAATGTATCGAAATCCTTAACAAAAAATCTGGTTACCTTGGCTTTACTGGTCACAGTGATGCAAGAGATGTTCACGAAATGCAAAAGAATGGTAGCTATGAAGCTGACCTCATCTTAAGAATGCAAGAAAAAGGTATCGCGGATTACATTTCACAATACTATGGTTACATGGGAGGCTGTGATGCAATCGTCTTTACTGCCGGTATTGGTGAAAAATCACCACTAACAAGACTACATGTTTGTGAAAGACTAGAAGAAGCATTTGGTGTTAAATGTGATCCAGATGAAAACTTAAAGATGTTTGGTATTCAAGGATGCATTTCAAAACCTGATTCTAAAATCAAAGTATTAGTTATTCCAACTAATGAAGAATTAATGATTGCTCGTGAAGTAATGAAATATAAAAAATTATACAATCGATAAACAAATAAGCTTACAACTTTCATCGTTGTAAGCTTTTTTTTCGAAAGAGTAAAAAGACTCCATTCTTTGTATTATAGAATTGAAAGGATGGAGAAAAATGAAAAAATTAATAGTTTTAATTATTTGTTTAATTAGTATGCTACTTTTAGTATTTAGAGTAAATGCTAATGAAGTGGCTGATTTTGATAAGCCCCTAGTGGTGAGTGTTGATACCGATATTACTGATTACTTAATCATGGATGGCTATGTTGTCATTAGTAATACCGTTAACACACATCAAGTGGGTACTTATCATGTTATTTATAAAAACATCACAACGCTTGAAGAAATCGAGCGTATGGTTTATGTAATTGATGCAGATACTTTATTTTTACCAACGACAAAAGAGAAAGTTGAAGCAAATGAAGCACAATATGAATATCTAGATGGAGTAAAATACCTTGATCATATTGCATATTTGTATCGTTATAAGAGTCCTTCATATTACGGAAATCACTATTATTTAAAACTAGATGATGCAACTTCTAAAGTTGTTATTAATAATGGATTGTTAGAAGATGCAAGACTAAACTATCAAGATGGTACTTTTTTAGTCGTTGGCACAACTAATTCAGTTATGGATGGCACTAAAAGTATCTATTATAAAGTTTTAGCTAATACATCTAAACAAGCAACTCTTGATACGGGTGCCAATGAACAAGGCACTGCAATCGCTTGTAGTGAGAGTTTGGCGTTTGTTGCGGGGAAGACGAATGAAGTAAGTGATGCAATTCCTGGTAAAAGGGATGGCTTTGATTCATTTATCCTATTTTGTGACCGCAGCACTTTAAATATCACCAATACGCTTGTACTAGGTGGTGCTGGTGATGATGAAATAGTTGATATGTACTATAGTGATCACTATCTTTATGCCTTACAAATTAGGAATGATCGGATATTAAGACTTCTTAAAATTGACTTGTTTGGTAACATTGTGGGAGAAAACCAACTTAATTATAATTATGGGATCAAAGATGCGCAACTTTTAATGGATAAAGGACAACTGTATTTATCATTTAGCTATTATGATTATCACTACCTAGATTATGTTGACCGGATTGATATGATTTCACCTAATCTAGAGCGGACCATTATTTATGAACAATACTATAATTTAATGAAACTAGTCGATTTTGATATTAGTGAAAGTGGTTTGTTACAAATTATAATGGGTTTTAAAAATAATCAAAAGGGTTATTGTTATCAAGTCTATGATGGTGATACCATGCTTTTAAGTGATTATCAAAACATTAATCAAACCCCTAAAAGAATTGCTAATGAAGAGTTGGTAACAACATTTTCAAGTGGTTATGAAATAACTAATCTAAATTCGGTCATTGTTCGGAAAGCCCCACCAACTTTCCTTGCTTCAAGCGAAAAGGCAAGTGAACTATTAAAGGATTGTAATGTCCTTATTAATTTAAAAGAAGTGGCGTTTGATGAGCAATCAAAGATAAATGGTCTTGATAATTGTTTTGGTAGTTATCAAAACAGTTATCATTTTGATGCCACAATTACTTATATTAGGAGTCAAGAATTAAAAATTGCACCATTTGTTGGCGCAACCGACTTTGGAGTTTATGATTTAGGTTTAGTAATTGATGGAAATGCGGTGGTAAGAGTAAATGGGGAACTGGTAAGCTTGCCTTATCAGTTTAATGAAGCGGGACATTATACACTTGAACTAACAGGTTTTAACCAAGAAACAGTCACTATGAATATTGAGATAACACAATTAGCAGTTTCAGCTGAAAAAGAGGCTACTTCACCAACATTAGATTTAGAAACTAAACCAAGTCCAGTTAATCCCGATAGTACTTTAATGTTTAGCAAACGTATTACTTCAAATCAAATGCCTAAATGGTCATTCATTGTTTACTTAATACCGATAATGGCTTTAGGAATTGGCTTCTTAGTTTTAAGGAGGGGCAAATAATGAAGAAATGGTTATTATTAATTCCCCTAATTGCTTTGGCTTTTCTTTTTAAAGCACCATTTGCATTACAAGCAGCAGTTAGTGAAGAAGCAACACTAATCGAAAATCAAATGAGTGATTTAGTATCACTATATCCTACATCTCATGGTCAAATTGAATGCTATGCGAACCAAATTAAATATTGGTATGATGGTAGTGAAGTAACTATTGATGGAAGTTATATCACTCACTTTGAAGATGGTGAATCCTTATATTTGATTGTTAAGAATGAAGTCACCAAGCTTTCAAAATATAAAAAGAGTATTCTTCAAAAGGAAGCTGAACTAACTGAAAACTTAACAATCAAACAGATTTTACTTCATAATGATTACTTATATTTAATTGGGTACACTCCTGATGCCGGTTTAATTATGACCTATAGTCAAGATTTAAAAGAGATTAAGCAATACCAATATGGTGTTGGTAGTGGACTTAAGATTTATCAAGCACTGATTATCCAAAATGAGTGGTATTTAGCTTGTGGTAAAAATGCTCATGCGGCTGAACCATTTTTAAATGTTGGTAATGATGGTGAAGAGAAAACTTGCCTAGTTAAACTTAATAATAAAATGCAATTAAGTGAAGTCAAGTATTTTAATCATCACCAAAAGGAAGAACTACCACACAGCCTAACTATGGTGGGTTCAGTACTAGGTCTAATTATTAAGAGTGGAGATACTTATTATTACTACCAGATTGATAATTTATTAAATCCAAAGTATATCGATTTGTATACAGGCGTTGATGATACTTTAATTGGCTATGATGGAACATTCTTAAAAGTAAATAAAACAAGTGGCTTTTCTTTAAGTAGTTCTAATGAAACTTATCTTGATAAGCCTTGGAATCAAGATGTCTATTATGACATTAAAGAGGGCTATTTTAATGTTTATGTTGTGCTTGATGGCAATCTATACAAATACCAATTTGATGAATATCATATTAACCAGCTAGATGAATTCCATGTTGATTTTAGTCATTCAGATCTTGATTTTGAACACAATTTAAATGGCCAAGGAGTCGTTGATGTCTCTTCAATTGTTGGTGCGGTGGAAGTATACGCTGAAGGAGGAGTTAATCTAAACATTCCAGGTGTCTTTGATGTTAATCTCTTAATTAAAAGAAGTAATAAAGATAACATCAAATTATCAACTAAGGTCAGGATTAATCAATATGTAAATGTTATTAATAAGGGTGTTTATCGGACTGGGATGATGTTATCCTTCATGGGTAATGCTACACTCAATGGGAATGTCGTCACAAGCGGTTATTATATCAATTCACCCGGAAATTATACCTTAACAATTAGTGATAATAAGACCCAATTACAAGTAATTGAGTTTAGTGTGGTTGATGATTATTATAGTCGTATTATGCCAATTATAGGTGGTGATTATATACTACCTGCGGGGAGCGAAACTTATATTGATTTTACTATGCCAGAAGTCTTAACAGTTGAAGAAGTAATCATGGATCAAAAGGAAACGGAATTCTTGTTGAGCAATAACATTTTAAAGATTCCGATGACAGCTTTAAATAACTATGCTATTGAAACGCATACTATTAATAGGGTCCGAATTGGTGAGGTCTGGTATGATATAGATTATTCGTTTAGTGTTAAGACCCTTAAAAAAGCCCCAATCTTTGAAGTAACCGAAGGTGAAACAAAGAACCTAACGCTTAATATTAAAATTGATGACCCTGAACAAGCAATCAAATATCTTCTTTGTAAAGATTTAAAAACTGGTAAAGAATACTATAATTACATAAAGAATGATACCGTAACCCTTGATGGTTTAAAGGGCAAAAGTAGCAGTATCGAAATTAGTATTATTTATGATTTAGGTGATGGTGTTGAAAAAGCAAAGAAGTTAATTAATTTGGATGCTAACTTTAAAACTAATACATTATTTAGTATTGTTTGGGGGCTTGCGGGGGAAAAGGTGAGTGAAGCACATCTTAAAATGGATGATAAAGCAACACGCGGAATGACTAATCTAGTCGTCTGTAATGAGAACATCACTTCCACCTATTTAGATAATAATAATGCTACTAATTTAGTAATCAGTATTGCTATCACTATTGTTGTCGCAATCGCTATAATTGTTTTCCTAATCATTAAAAGAAGCAAAAGAAGTAAGATTTGAAAGGTTTATTTAAGACTAGTAGTGATTACTTGAAAAAAGACGAATTTAATGGTATACTAAAATTAGGAGATTATCGAAAGGAGCGAAGAAGATGAGTGTTAATCTAATGTTAAGAACCGAATATTCGTTTTTGAATAGTCTTTGTTCCATCGATAAAGTAGTTGGGTTTGCTAAGGAAGCTGGGTATACCGCTCTTGGCATGGCTGATATGAATAACCTTTATGGTGGTTTTAAATTCTATAAAGCTTGTCAAAAGGCTGGTTTAAAACCAATCATCGGTAGTGAGATTAGTGTTGCTTTTGGTGATGCCCTAGTTAAAGTATTATTATATGCATCTGATACGCTAGGTTACCAAAACTTAATGAAGATTGTAACCTTATCAAAACTTAATCAAAATAGCATTAGCTATGAAACTTTAATGGATTTAACGCTTGGCGTTATTTGTGTAGCATCCCCTGACCAAGCAATGTTTATACAAGGTGAAAATAGCTATTACCAAAGATTAAAAGAAATCTTTAATTATTTCTATTTAGGCATTTCACCTAATCTATTAGAACAATTTGGTGTTGCTTCTACGATTGAACTCCTTAATAAAGGATATCGAGGTGTTGCGGTAGCAGATACAAGATACTTTGAGAAAAGCGATCATGAAAACTATCTCGTTTTACAAGCTATTAGTTCATCAACTCTTCTTAAAAATCAATTAGATCAAAATGATTATCATTTTTTGTCTAGTGTTGAATGGCAAACTATTTATCACGAATTACCAGATTTATTAACTGCTCAAGAGAAAATCGCAAGTCTATGTAATGTTGAAATCAAAACAGGCGAACGCCAATTACCAAGATTTGACGAATCAATTGATGCTTATCAATATTTAAGTGCTCTTTGTTATAAGGGATTAGAAAAACGTTTAGGAAGTCTAAATGATGTTTATGTAAGACGTCTTAAAAAAGAATTAGACATCATTAACCAAATGGGCTTTTGCGATTATTTCTTAATCGTCTGGGATTTTGTCAAGTATGCTAAGAAAAATGGTATTCTGGTTGGTCCTGGTAGAGGATCTGCGGCCGGAAGCCTTGTTAGTTATACTTTAGGAATTACCGAAATTGATCCAATTAGATATCAATTATTATTTGAACGTTTCTTAAATCCAGAACGAATTACAATGCCTGATATCGATGTGGATTTCCCTGATATTGAGCGTGATAAAGTTATTCGCTATGTTAGTAGTCGTTATGGCAAAGATAAAGTTGCTCATATTGCAACCTTTGGAACATTTGCGAGTCGTAGCGCACTAAGAGATGTTATTAAGGCCGTTGGCTTAAGTGAAGTACGTTCTGCTGAACTATTAAAACACTTTCCAGATTCAAAGAAGAGTTTGCAAGAAGTTATTGATAGCGATGAAGATTTACAAAAACTAATGGGTGATTACCAAGATATCAAAAAGTGTGTTGATTATGCAAAGGCTATTGAAGGCTTACCACGTAATGTGTCAACACATGCGGCAGGTATTATTATCACCCAATATGATATGGTAAATTACACACCACTTGATAAAGGCTTAAATGATATTTACCAAACTCAATATGAAGCTAAAGACTTAGAAGAGTTAGGATTATTAAAAATGGATTTCTTAGGCCTAAGAAACCTAACAATCATTAAGAAATGTAGTGATATGATTCAAAAAGATTATCCTAACTTTGCCTTACCAAAAGAATATAATGATGCTAAGACGCTTAAATTAATTGCTAGTGGAGATACAGTTGGCGTTTTCCAATTAGAATCAGCTGGTATGCGTCAGACACTACGTAATATCCAAGTTAATTCTTTTGAGGACATTTGTGCAGCGATTGCCCTCTACCGTCCAGGTCCAATGGAGATGATTCCAACCTTTATTGCGCGTAAAACGGGCAGAGAAAGAGTATCTTACTTACATCCTGACTTAGAACCAATTCTAAAGAGTACTTATGGAGTAATTGTGTATCAAGAACAAATTATTCTCATTGCTTGTAAGTTTGCGGGATACAGTTTAGGTGAAGCTGATGTTTTGCGTCGAGCAGTATCAAAGAAGAATCAAGCAATACTAGTTAATGAACAAGCTAAGTTTATTAAAGGCTGTCTTGATAATGGCTATTCAAAAGAAGTGGCTACGCAAATTTATGACTATATTTTGAAATTTGCTAACTACGGTTTTAACCGTTCGCATAGTGTTGTTTATGCGGTTGTAGCTTATATTATTGCTTATTTAAAATGTCATTATCCAAATTACTATTATTGTACATTACTTAATAGTGTGATTGGAACTGATAACTTAATTGAAGATTATTTGACAGAGGTAAGTGGAAGACACCTAAGAGTTTTATCACCAAACATCAATGAAAGCACTAATGAATTTAGAGTATTTGATGGTTACATTATGTTACCACTAACCCAGATTCATGGTATTGGTCAGGCTTATTATGATGTAATTACATCAATTCGGACAGAAACCTTTGCTAGTTTTGAAGATTGTATGACTAAACTTGGCGATGCCATCCCAGCATCAACTATTGAAAATTTGATTTATGCAGGTGCATTTGATAGTTTTGGTATTACGAAGAAGAGTATGATTGATAATTATCAAGCTCTTATTAGTCGTAGTAAATATACATTTGTTAAAAATGTTAAGCAAATTAATTATGATACTGAAGAATTCACCTATGGCTATTTATTAAATAAAGAAAAAGAAGTCTTAGGTGTTAATGTAAAATACAGTTTCATGTATCAATATGCATCTTATTACCGTCATAATCAAGCTGTGTATATCAATAATGTTCATGCGGGTAATTGTTCAGTCCTTGGTTCTTTGATTAGAAAGAAGACTATTACGGATAAGAACAATAAGAATATGCTTTTCGCAACAATCAAAGATGAAACAGGAACCATTAGTTTAACTGTATTCTCTGATTTATTTGATAGTTTTAAAAACTTACCACTTGGGTCTGTTGTTTTAGTAGCAGGGGTTGCGGAAGTAAGAAAGAATGAAATGCAAATTAGAGTTAATGACTTTAAAGTATTATAGGAGTTAATTATGAAAATATTATGTTTTGATATTGGTTGTACCGATATTAAATATGGTGTCATCGAAGATGGCAAGATTCTAATGAAGAAAAAAGTGCCTAACAATATTGAAGCCGGTTTAGACAATTTCATGGAAAACCTTTCAATTATTGTTGATTGCCTAACTGCAACCATGGATATCGCTTGTATTGGTGTTAGTTGCGCTGGTAGTATTGATATTTACCAGTCAAAGATTATCGTCCCACCAGATCATGCTAGATGGCTTAATGGCTTTGACTTTAAAAAATTCTTTGGTGAAAAATATGGACTAGAGTGCTACGCTGATAACGATGTTAATTGTTTTGGTACAGCTGAAATGACTGCTGGTTATGGCAAAGAATTTGATCACTTCTTGATGATGACTGTTGGTACCGGTATTGGTGGAGCCGTTATTATGAAAAAAGAATTATGGCGTGGTCCTAATTTCAATGCTGGTGAATTCGGTAGAATGATTATGCAAAATGGCGTTAAGTATGAAGATGTTGCTTCAACCTCAAGTCTCGTAAGGAGTGCAAAAGCAGCTGGTCTTGATGTTAAAGATGGCGTTGATGTTTTCAAACTTTACGATGAAAAAAATAAGGTTGCTGAGCAAGTTGTTAAGAATTTCTATGACTATTTAGCCATTGGTGTTGCTAATATTGTCTATAGCTTTAACCCACAAGCTGTTATCATTGGCGGTGGCGTTACAAATCGTCCTAATTTCTGTGATGAATTAAAGGTTGAATTAAAAAAGATTCTACATCATAGCTTTTATGAAACAGTAATTATTAAGAATTCGTATTTTAAAAATGATGGTGGAATGCTTGGAGCATATTACCTTGCATTAAATAGTTTTCAGGAGGCCAAACATGAATAAAGAATTACAAGCAAAAATTGCTAAATGGCAAAATGCAGATCTTGAACCAAGTTTAAAAAAGGAACTTGCTACTTTAACGGAAGAACAATTAGAAGATGCTTTCTATACTGACCTAGCATTTGGCACAGGTGGCTTAAGAGGTGTCATGGGTGTTGGTACGAACCGGATGAATATTTATATCATCAATAAGTGTACTTATGGTTTTGGCCAATACTTAATTGAAAAGTTCCCTAAATTAAAGGAAAGAAGAGTTGTTATTTCGCATGACTGTCGTCATCATTCACGTGAATTTGCAACTTCAGCCGCAAGTGTTCTAGCTTCGATGGGCTTTAAAGTATAT
>DBWF01000022.1:0-2460 GCA_002308275.1 Caryophanales bacterium UBA1245
TTAATGGTCAACAATTTGATAATAAACTATTTGGTGAAGTTAATACGAAACAAGGCTTAAGTATGCTTGTCTATGTTGTTAATTGTTTACTATTATTAATCATTATTGTAAGCCAAATTCTAGTAAAAGTTGCTTTGATAACCCCAACTGTTTGTATAATAGCCCTCCTTGCTTTATCATTTGGTAAAGTATTGTCATTCTTTTATCACCAAAGAATTGGTTCAGTGATTGTGGCGATGATTCCGCTAGTTATCATTTTAGGAATGAATCCCAAAGAAGTTAGCTTAGATAATACATGTGTTATTATTATGCTTTTAGAATATGTCGCAGCAACTTTACTGGCTTTATTAGAGGTTGCAAAACTTACTCCTGCGGTTGAAGCTAAAATTGGTCCTAAGGAGTATAAAGAAAAATGATGAAAAATTGTTTTGTTGATACGCATTGCCATTTAAATAATGAAGATTTATATCAAAATATTGATCTTGTTTTAAAAGAAGCTAAGGATAACGGAGTTGAATTATTAATTGTTCCAGGGTATGATTTGGCATCATCTAAAAAAGCAATTGAAATAGCCCATCAGTATGATGGGGTGTATGCGGCGGTGGGTTTTCATCCAACGGAGATTAAAAACTATACGGATGCTGAATATAACTGGCTAGCTGAAGCTGCCCTTGATGAACATGTTGTCGGTATTGGTGAAATTGGACTTGATTATCACTGGGATACGACGACTAGAGAGGAACAAAGAGAGAGTTTTATTAGGCAACTAAAGATTGCGACTGATGCTCATAAACCAGTTATTATTCACAGTCGTGATGCTAACCAAGATACTTTTGATATCATTAAAGAGTATTACAATAGCCCAGTGGGTGGTGTAATGCATTCGTATGCGGGGAGTGCCGAAATGGCCCTTGAATATAATAAGATGAACTTTTATATTAGTTTAGGTGGTCCAGTAACCTTTACGAATGCGAAAGAACCAAAGAGAGTTGCTTTGAAGCTGGATGTAAAATACTTATTAACCGAAACTGATTCACCATATTTAGCACCACACCCATACAGAGGCACTCAAAATAGCCCACGTTATATTCCTTTGATTGCGGCGAAAATTGCGGAAATTAAAGGAATTGAAGTGGAAGAATTAAAGGCAAATATTCGTGAAAATGTCAAACGTCTATTTAAAATCTAGGTGTATATTATGAAAAAGATTTATATTGTATTATTAGGAATATTGTTAATCACCATAACGGGTTGCTTTAATACTGAAAAAGTAGCTAATAACTCGGTCAATACTAAAGTTGTTAGTGTTACTGATTTTACAATTGGTGATTTTCAAGATGCATTAGAGGTTGCAAGTGAGAAAGCATGCTCTAGTGTGGTTGCGATTGTTGAAAGTGGTGCTATTATGTCTTCTCTTGGTAGTGCCGTTGTTGTTAAAAGAACAGCATATTATGGGGGCGTAGTAGTTCCAGCTGATGCATCTTTAATTGATGAATATGAATACTATGCGATTACTAATTACCATGTGGTTGATAGTGAATCGGTTCGTAGAATTATGCGGATCTATATGGGCGATAACACTGATGAAACGGGTTATCAAACTTCGATGGTTAGTTTAATCGACTATGATGAATCACTAGATCTTGCAATTCTAAAATTTAGAACAAACATTTATCTAGAGCCCGCAACCATCCAAGACTCAAAAGACCTAAAGAAAGGTCAAATTGTCTTAGCAGTTGGTACACCACTTGGTCTTCAAAACTATAATTCGGTCACGCAAGGTATTATTAGTCATCCATATCGTCTTAATATTGAAGATAATCATTATTATATTCAACATGATGCTTCAATCAATTCTGGTAATTCCGGTGGTGGTTTATTCAATATTGAAGGTAAACTAATTGGTATTAATTCAGCTAGAGCTGTCAAAAAGAATGAAGATGTTGATGGTATTAGTTATGCCATACCAACTAGTATTATTATTACTAAATATAGTCAATATTTAAGTTAAACGTTTTTATTTAACTAAATACGTGACAGCATACATTTTAATTTGTTATAATATAGAAAAAAGGAGATGAGAGCTATGAAGAAATTATTTATTATTTTAGGTTTCGTATTTTTATTAGGTCTATTATTTGTTGCTCAACCTGCAACAAAAGTTAATGCTGTAGCAGCACAATATAATGTTAAGTTTACAGCCAATGGTGGTACTGGTGAAATGGCAACAGTAAAGGTAGATGCAATGTCGATGTATGAAATCCCAGAATGTGGATTCGGTGCTCCAACTGGTAAAGAATTTAATGGTTGGAAAATTTATGGAACAACTACTGTAAAACAACCTGGTGACAAATACAAAATAACAAAAGATACTGAACTTGTGGCACAATGGAAACAAATTGCTGGCCAAGGCGGAGAACAATCTGGTAGCGGCGAAGGATCAGGCAGTGGTGAACAATC
>DBWF01000022.1:2582-8232 GCA_002308275.1 Caryophanales bacterium UBA1245
TAAAAAAGACCAATTTGAAATTGGTCTTTTCTTTTTATCTAGGCTAGGGTTCCCATTGGATCCCAAGGTTTTAGAACAATTAAATCTTCTTCTAAAACTTTTAATTCTTTCTTATTCAAATACTTTTTATTAATAACAACTTGATAAGTGTACTTTTCAAACCAAGAGTTACTCATTACATGGTAACCAGCAAATGGTCCATCAGTACCCCAGCTGTTTTCAATCTTCCATTTGATTGGTTTGTCATCTTTTAGATCAACACCACTAATAACCATGGCATGGTTCATAACACTTGCTTTATAGTCGAGACCATCTTCTTTAGAAATGGCATAGTCAAGGCCCCAAGGAGTAGCATAATCCCAAGATTTATCATCCCAAATAGCACCAGGACGGTCAGAATAACGACTGCAGTCGCAACCGAACCAACATACTTCACCATCTTTTAATTGGTTAATTGTTAATTCAATAAAACGATTCATTGGCACATTAAGGTGCGTAATTGGTTTACCTTCTAATACATTACCTAAATAAGAAATCGTAAAGATGTGATAGAAAGGTTTATCTTTAGTTGGTGCATTAATAATACTTACATAGTCATCAATCTTTGATCCGATAAATTTTTCAAAGAATGATTTTGGTGTTAAATCTTTAATAATTTGGTAATTGTCATCTTTATCGCGATATTCAAAATCAAACTTTTCAACTGGAACACCATAGCAATCAAGAAGAAGCGTATAGAAACGATCTAATAATTGTTCTTTTTCTTTACGAACAGCTTCGATACCTTTTTCTTTATATAGTTTTTGCGCTTTGCCCGCAAACTTTCTGATCTCAAAATTAATTAGCATATTAGATTGACCAGTATTGCTTGATTGGAAGGTTTCAGGCATTGCTTGTTTTGGACAAATACCATACTTTTTAATGATATTAACAAACATATCCCATTGGCCACCATCACCAATACCATTTTCTAATAAGAAGTAAAGGGTTCTTTCATCATGTTCAGCTTCAACAAAATCAATAATTGATTCAAGTAAGTAATTGATTTTTTCAAGCCGGTCATAGAATGCAACATAGCTTTGTGATAATTCAAAGTTTTTAATGCCTAATTCTTTACCTATCATTTCTCTTAAAACATTGCATGCCGCAAATATCCAACATCTACCACTGGCTTTTTGGTTAGGAGCCGTCATTGTTTTAATATCAATACTAAAAGTGAAGTTATTTTCTTTAGCATTATCTAAGTTGTTGGCTACACTTGCAATCGTATTATTTGCTAGCGCATGACGGGTAACCTTATGTAAATCACTCTTTTGATACTTTTTGTTCTTTTGGTTTAAGTCGTCAAGTGTAATACTTTCTGCTGTTTCAAATTGTTTCATTTATTTATCCTCCGTATTCATTAAATCACTTAAGGCAATATCGATATCACCATAATAAATATTATCGAGTGAAGTAGCACAAACATAATTAGTAACTGGTAATCCTTCATCTAAAAGCATTCCGGTTGCTTCTAAGTTATGGCATAATGATAAATCTTCAATAATTAAATAATCAAAATCAAGTGTTTGATTATTATATAATAATTGATAGTCTGATAAAAGGGTAACCTCATCATGGATAATGAGGGTATCTTTCAAATCTGTTTGATATTGATTTTTCGTAATTATGATTATCATTTTCTTCACCTACTATATTATACACTAATTTAAACCAAATATTAATAAAATATGATATAATAAGTAAAAAGGTGATGAAATGAGAATTAGATGTAAAAACTGTTACCGGGTTTTGAATAATGATGAAGAATGGTGCACGAGATGTGGAGCTCATTCTGACGAAGTAGCAGAACTCATGAAAAGCGGTATTGAACCAATCAATGAAGTCCATATTATGAAATCATCACTATTATTATACTTACTTATTGCTTTTTTAGTAAATGGACTTCTTAATGTTATCTTCGGTGTTATCTTTAATGCCATGTATGATAACTATTATTATGGTGAAGTTGGTTCTAATCTGCCCAATGCGATTGTTTATTTTTCAGCAATCAATTCGCTAATGGTCACCTCTATCATTATGGCGATTGTCGCTTACTTTGTTAATTTAAAAGACTTTAACACGTTTTTAAAAATTAAAGACCAAAAAAGATTATTAATCAGTTTAATCATTGGCCTATTTGTAAGTGCTGGCTTAGTGGTTTTAGCACGTTTTACGAATGTTACCATTATCCCAATTTATTTTAGAGACTTCTTGTTAGAAAAAACGCCTGATATGACACTAACAGGCTCAATGAATCTATTTAAAATTATTGTCGTGTTAGTATTCTATGGGCTTGCGGAAGAGATTATCTTTAGAAAAGCGATTATTGGGGGAATGGATGAAGCAACGCTTTTACCTGATTGGCAAATTGTGATTCTACAAGGCTTAATCGCAACTGTTTTATCAGCACTATGCTTTCTTATTTTAGCACGTCTTAGTCTTGTTAATTATCTACTTTGTTTAGCCGCAAGTCTAATCTTTAATACCACAATGGGCTTTTGTTATTATTACAATAAAAAGTCATTAGTTGTGAATTTGATTATTCGGATGGCTATTATTATTTTAGCGATCATTATTATATAGGAGTAAATTATGAGTTTAACAGCTGGAATTGTTGGTTTACCTAATGTTGGNNAAATCAACACTCTTTAATGCAATTACAAGATCAAGTGTCTTAGCAGAAAACTATCCTTTTGCGACCATTGAACCTAATGTCGGGATTGTCGAAGTAAATGACCCAAGACTTGACCATATTGTTGATGTCATTCACCCTCGTAATGTAGTAAAAACAACATTCTCATTTACAGATATTGCGGGGCTAGTTAAAGGGGCATCGGTTGGTGAAGGCTTAGGTAACCAATTCTTATCCAACATTAGAGAAGTTGATGCCATTTGTGAAGTTGTTCGCTGTTTTGATGATAATAACATTATTCACGTTGAAGGTTCCATTGATCCTGTGCGTGATGTTGAGACCATCAACTTAGAACTAGTCTTAGCGGACCTTGATGTTATTATGAAGCGACTACCTAAAATCGAAAAGAAAGCTCAATTTAGAGCGGAAGAAGATGCGCAAAGAGAATTCGAAATCTTGTCTAAGATTAAGAATCAATTAGATCAAGGCCTACCTGCTCGCTCAACTATTCTATCAAGTGATGAACTGGAATTTGTTAAGAACTTCCATTTCTTAACGATGAAACCAATGCTTTATGTAGCTAATGTTGATGATGCTTCTCTTACAACAGATAACGAATATGTTAAACGTTTAAGAGAAAAAGCTAAAGCCGATGGCGCTGAAGTTGTTGTTATCTGTGCTAAGTTAGAAGAAGAACTAGCTCAAATGGATGATGATGATCGGGTCTTATTCTTAGGTGAATATGGTCTTGAACAAAGTGGTCTAGATAAACTAGTTGAAAAAGCATATCGCTTATTAGGCCTTGAAACCTTCTTTACCGCAGGTGAAAAAGAATGCCGGGCATGGACTTATAAAAAAGGAATGAAAGCTCCTGAATGTGCTGGTATTATCCATAGTGATTTTGAAAGAGGCTTTATTAGAGCGGAAACAATGAGCTATGATGATTTTGTTAAATATGGCAATCCTGCCAAAGTCAAAGAAGCTGGCCGGGTTCGAAGTGAAGGAAAAGATTACGTCGTTCAAGATGGCGATATTATGTTATTTAGATTTAATGTGTGAGGTGATAAAGTGCGACCAGATCAATATTTTAATCGGGGACTAGAAATTGTCCGCTTATTAAAGTCGTTTACTTTTGATGCCTATATTGTTGGTGGTGCGGTTCGCGATTATATTATGCATCGTGAATTTGTCGATATTGATATTGCGACTAGTGCAACCCCTGATCAAGTTTTAAAACTATTTCCTAATGCTAGAGGTGAATACAAAGATTTAGGTTTCGTCTTATTAAAGGAAGATGATGTCGTTTTTGAAATCAGTACCTTTAAAATTGAAATCTATGAAAATACGCGTAAACCATCACAAATCTATTATGCGACTGACCTATCGCAAGACTTAAAACGCCGTGATTTTACGGTTAATGCGCTTGCTTTAACAGATAAATGTCAAGTTGTGGATTTAGTAGGTGGGGTTAGAGACTTAAAATGGCATACCATTAGAGCGATTGGTAATCCGGTTGAACGTTTCAAAGAAGACCCACTTCGTATCTTTAGAGCCTATAGCTTGATGGCTCGTTTCAATTTTAGAATGGACTACCGGACAATGAGGGGAGTTATCAAATCTAATTATTTAGTTAATAGTATTTCCAACTTCCAATTGTCAAGAGAATTATCGAAAATCTTAAATGCTAAATATGCAACCAAAGCCTTAAAAGCCATGAAACGCTATTATACTCTTGGTTATCTAAGTGATTACCAAATTGGTTTAAAGATTTTAAGACACGCCTATAAACAATTCAATGAAGTAGAACGCTTAGCTTTATGTTTTGC
Organism: Caryophanales bacterium UBA1245; assembly: GCA_002308275.1. Classification (GTDB taxonomy): domain Bacteria; phylum Bacillota_I; class Bacilli_A; order ML615J-28; family CAG-313; genus UBA1231. Next base: position 7,083 of record DBWF01000022.1, read on the forward strand.
GACAAACGGCATTCCAGAAAATACTTGTTTTGATAAAGCAACACTTGGCAAAATTAGAAAAATTCTTGACATCGTTGAAAAGACTTCCGGTATTACAAGAAAAGAAAAGAACCCAATCACTAAAAAAGACATCTTTGATTATGGGGTTGAAGATTTATTATCAGCTGTAAAAATCAATTCATATTTACAACCTAATTATCCAACACTCGAAAATAAGATTATTAGAATGTCTAAACATATGGTTATTAGACAAATGAGTGAACTTAAATTCCATGGTTCAGATTTAGTAAATCTAAGAAGCCAAATGGATCCTACCTTTATTAAGAAGATTATGGAAGAATTAGCAAGTGAAGTTGTTCTTGAAATGATTCCAAATGAATATCGTCAATTAAAAGAACGGGCGATTGTTTTACTAAGTGGTTTGGATCAACCAAAGCCTAAACCAAGTCCGATTAATGAAGTCAAAGAAGAATATCAAGATGAATCAATGGTTTCCACACCTTCGGCACTATCAGCTGAAATGGTTAGAGAAACTAAAAATATCCAAAGTGAGGTTCCACTAGCCGAATTTGAGGAAACACCACTGCCTAAAAGAGGCGATGATACCTTAATTGGCTTAAAAGTTCATTATGATTTAGAATTTAATGAACACGTTAAAAATGCTTTAGCCGCATACACAACCGGCAATGAAACCGAAGAAGAGCTAGCAAGTATTAAAGCTACGGTGGAAAAAAGTGTTAAACAAGCTTTATTATCGCAAAACCCTGAATATCACCAATTAGAACAGAAAGGATTAATTTAATATGAAGTTTAAAGAATTAAAAGTTGGCGACACTAATGTCGAATTATTAGCATTAGTAGTTGACTGTAAAGTTAAACAAACCGTTAATGGAACTCCTTACTATGGACTAACAATTAGTGATGGTGAAGATAATGCGGACGCGCGGATTTGGAGTGTATCGCTGGCTTCTAACTTAGCTAGTGGTGAAATTGAAAATGGTAATATTTATAAAATCACTGTTAAGGTTAATGATTATGCGGGGAAGAACCAAATCATTATTAATAAAATCGAAGATGTTGACCTATCAACAATCGATGTATCAACTTTCTTCAAAACTGCTCCCGTTGATATTCAAATTATCAAAGATAA
>DBWF01000022.1:8404-16316 GCA_002308275.1 Caryophanales bacterium UBA1245
ACTGCTGGTATCTTAATTCATGATTTGGGTAAAATGGAAGAGATTACCAGTGATAAATCACCTTCATATTCAAAAGAAGGTAATTTACTTGGTCATATCGTTATTGGCTTAAGACTACTTGATGAAGTAGTTCGTGCTAATGGCTTTAGTGGAACCGAAGAAGCACTAGCTTTAGAACATATGATTATAGCTCACCACGGTGAACTAGAATATGGCAGCCCTAAAGAACCACTTATTATGGAAGCTCATGCGCTATATTTAATTGATTATATGGATGCGAAACTTGCGGGGGCTAATGATTTTGTAGCTAAAACACCTAAAGGTTCTTCAACCAATCCTATTCCATCATTAGGTAAAAAAGTTTTATACGTACCAAAAATAAAATAAAAATGAGAGGTAAACCGTTATTTAACGGTACCTCTCTTTTTTTATAATTCAAATTCTTCTTCACCCAGTGAGAATTCTAGATAATCATCATCATTTTGTTTATCTTTTGGCTCATCTAAGAATTCATAAGGTGATATGTCATTAAAGTCGGTTTCATATTCACCTAAAGTGCTAAAAGCACTTGTGGTATCTTGAATCTCATTTGGATGATTTACTTGATTAATAAGTAAGTCTTTTAGAATAGTTAAGCGTTTAGCTTCAATTAAACCGATTCCTCTAATAAAACTATTAGCATCTCCTATTAAAACAAGTAATTTCTTCGCTCTTGTGATAGCTGTATAAATAAGTTTACGTTTAAACATAAAGTGGTAATAAGAAGACATTGGTAAAATAACAATATCAAATTCACTACCTTGGGCTTTGTGAACACTAATCGCATAAGCAAGTTTCAGTTCATCTAATTCTTCTAAAGTATATTCAACCATCTTATTATCATAATTAACAACTAAACCACTGATCCTACTACTTTGGTAAATATAACGATCAATTAAACCTAAATCGCCATTCATAATACCTTTGTCACTTCGATTCACCAGTTGAATGACCTTATCACCAACGCGGAACACTTGACCCATGTATTTTAAATCACCTTCATCATTTTTCGGATTAACTAGGTTTTGGATTTCGTTATTTAATTCATTAATTCCACTAACGCACCGATACATTGGGGCTAAGACTTGAATATCTTTTTGAATAGTTTTACCTTTTTTAATAGCACCATCAATCCAATCTTTTATGACACTGACAATATTAATAGATGCACAAGGCAAATATAAGCGGTCAGGATATTTAGCATCAAAGTCTTCAGGTGTTAAGCCTTCATTGGTTGCATGAGCTAATTGAATAATTTTCGAATCAGCTGCTTGACGGTGAATCTTATTAAGACGGATGGTTTTAATTTCTTTAGTGTCAATTAAGTCTTTCAAAATTTGGCCAGGGCCAACAGATGGTAATTGGTCCACATCCCCAACAATAATAACTTGCGTATCAGTTGGAAGAGCTGAGAATAATTGGTAAGCGAGTGGTAAATCCATCATTGATGCTTCATCGATAATAACCAGTTTAGCATTAACCGGATTATCTGGACCATACTCAAAGGCATCATCACCATGATAACCTAAGAAGCGGTGGATTGTCATTGCTGGACAATTGGTAAGTTCCGACAAGCGTTTACTTGCTTTACCAGTTGGGGCAAGTAGTGCAACGCCAAGTAGTACGTTTTGGTCATTCCTATGCATGCCAACATACATATCAAGAATGGCTTTAACAATCGTTGTTTTACCAGTACCAGGTCCACCAGTAATAATGGTGATTGGCTCAGTAAAGGCTGCCTTAACCGCAACTCTTTGTAAGTCAGATAATGTGATATGAATCTTACTTTCCGTCTTTTTAAAGGCGGTTTCAATTTGTTCATCAGTATAGGTTAATTTTTGATTGATTAGTTTTCTAGCAATAATGGAAGCGAGTCCTAATTCTTTTTGATATAGATGATAATCGAAGATTAAGTGATTTGGACTTTCATAAAGAATGTTTTGTCGCACAAGCTTTAAAATAATTTTATGAAATTGGTCTTTATCAATCCTATTATCATTCAAGAAGTGCATTGAAGAAGTATATAACTCATCAAAAGTGAGATAGCTATTACCAGTTGCATAGATTCGTTCTTTAACCAAATAGCCCACTGCCGCAAGCATTCTTCGTTCATCCGTTTTCGCAATCCCCATCTTTAATGCAAATTGGTCATTCTTAATAAAACCAAAACGCGGGATTTGATTCATCAAAATATAAGGATTAGCTTGGACAATGCTTATAGCATCTATTCCCAATACTTTAATAATCCGGTTAGCCATTTCTAAGGTTAACCCATTTTTAATAAAGAAGAGGGTTGCTTTTTGGGCCTTTGCATTATTTGATAATATTTCAGTAATGATGAGGGCACTCTTCTTGCTTACTATATCATCTAAAACATGGGGGTCATTAATGATTTGATCAATTGCATCACTACCTAGGCTAGAGACAATTTTTGCGGCGGTGACTGGTCCAATACTTGGGAATAGGTCACTTGATAAATATTGAATAACCCCAACGGAATCCATCTTAGGCATTGATAAGTATTCAAATTTAAATTGTAAGCCGTAATTAGGATTGTTTACAAATTCACCGGTGAAACTAAATTCTTCATTTAAAACCGGTTTATGAGGAAACGTGCCAACGACTACCACATTACCATTGCTTAGTGCTTTCCCAGGCACATCACCAATGGTCTTTTTATTAACTAAAAGGAGAACAACACCATAACCATTATCACTATTATAAAAGTTTACTCTTGATATTTTACCAACTAGTTCCATAATGTTTCTCCTTTCTCTTAATCATTATACCAAAAAAGAAGCTCTAACTATAAAAAAAGAATAACAATTTTAATTGTTATTCTAATTGTTTAAAAAATGTTATTGTGGCAGTATTCTCGCCATGATAATCAACTAGTTTTCCATTTTGAATTGTAATCATTTGTTTTGCCTTATTAATTAAAACTTGATATTTTCCGTTTCTTAATAATGAAACCTGTGGTGCTTGACCACCCTGTATCTTTATATAATAAGGAAAGCCAAGTAACTGGTTGGCAGCTTCAATATTGCCAAGGGCGAGATATTCTTTAATTTGGGTTGTCCCAATCTTTTGATCATTAATTGTTTTTTTAGGAATGATAGTTGCCTTGATTTTTCCTTGAGAGTCTTCTAGAATAGTTTTAACGTTACCAAGGCCATTAAAGCCATAAGTGAAATCAAAACCAACTACGAGGTGTCTAATCTGGTTTTTGGTTAAAAGCATCATGAAATCTTGATGACTCATTGTTTTAAAGTTTTCATCAAAATCGATTACGATTAGCCTATCAACGCCGGTATTCGACAAGCGAAGAAGCTTATCTTCTTCATCAAATAGAGGAATTTGATTAGTCACTTTAGCAAGGCTAGTTTGTAAGTTAAAGGTAATAATACAGCTAGCTAGGTCTTGATCTTTTGCAATTCTTTTGCACTCTTCAATTAAAGCTTGATGGGCTAAATGAACACCTTCAAAGATACCGATCGTTGCACAGAAACATTTTGATGGACTTGAAGTAGGATTTAAATCAATGATTCTCATCTTAATAAACCCTCTCAACATCATCCATAAAGGCTTTTTCAATGGTGCCACCACCGAGGCAATATTCATGATCATAGAAGACGCATGCTTGTCCTGGAGTGACTGCCCAAGCAGGCTCTAAGGTTTGGACAAGGGCTAAGTCATCACCTAAATAGCTAATTGTAATTGGAATATCTTTGGAACGATAACGGAATTTTGCGGTTAGTTTAGTACCTTCTTGTGGTCTTTCATTGAAGAAATTAAGGTGTGAAACCAGAACTTTATTACTATATAGTAGTTCGTGATCTTTACCTTGAGCCACATATAAAGTGTTAGTTTTGATGTCTTTACCAACAACAAACCAAGCATCTCCTTCGCCGCCAATACCTAAACCGTGGCGTTGCCCAATAGTATAATACATAATTCCTTCATGTTCACCCATGTATTTTCCATCAGGTGTCATCATTGGACCAGGGTTGGCTGGAATGTAATTCTTTAAGAATTCTTTGAAGTTTCGTTCACCGATAAAGCAAACACCAGTTGAATCTTTTTTGGTTGCAGTGGCTAAATGATGCTCATCTGCTAGCCTTCTAACATCTTTTTTAAGCATATCTCCAATAGGAAATAGTGCCTTAGCAAGTTGAGCAGTTGAAATCTGAGAAAGGAAGTAAGTTTGGTCTTTATTGTCGTCAACTCCTCTAAGCATATAGTGTTTATCGCCATCGTGAATGACTCTCGCATAGTGGCCCATCGCAATATAATCGGCCCCTAACTCTTCCGCATGCTTTAGGAAGGCTTTAAATTTGATTTCTTTGTTACACATAATATCAGGGTTAGGAGTTCTACCTGCTTCATATTCATCTAAGAAGTATTTAAACACTGTTTCCCAATATTCATTAATAAAATCGACACGGTGGAGTTTAACGCCTAATTGGTTAGCGACTTTTAATGCATCTTGATAATCTTTTTCTTGTGGGCAAATATCATCGTCTAAAGTTGGATTACCCATGATGTCATTATTAGTTGCACTATCCCAATTGCGCATAAACATAGCTTCGACTTCATAGCCTTGCTCTAATAACTTGATTAGCGCAACACTAGAATCAACACCACCTGATAGACCAAGGATTACTTTCATTTTCCTTACCTCATTGTTGCTTTAATTTCTAAAATCACATCGCGGAGCATCATCGCTTCTTCAAAGTTAAGCTCGTGCGATGCTTTTTTCATTTGTTCTTCTAATACTTTAACTAGTTGACGTTTTTCTGTTAACGTCATCTTTTCATAATCTTGATATTCATTTGATTGATCAATTGATTTAGTAATTGTAAGTTCTTCACTAATTTCTTTTTGCACACTCTTTGGTGTAATGTGATGAGTTTCATTATAAGCTTGTTGGATTTCACGTCTTCGGTAGGTTTCTTGAATCGCTTTAGACATTGATTCGGTCATCACGTCCGCATACATCACTACTTTACCATTGACATTTCTGGCAGCCCGACCAATTGTTTGGATAAGGCTTCGTTCACTTCTTAAGAAGCCTTCTTTATCGGCATCTAGAATTAAAATGAGACTTACTTCCGGAATATCTAAGCCTTCTCTTAAAAGGTTAATTCCCACAATACAGTCATAAACGCCTTGACGAAGCTTTCTAATAATCGCTAAGCGCTCTAAAGCTTTGATTTCGGAATGCAAATATGCTACCTTGATACCAATTTCTTTTAAGTAGTGTGTTAAGTCTTCACTCATCTTGATAGTTAGAGTAGTAACTAGTGTTCTTTGTCCTTTAGCGACATTTTCTTTAATTCTAAAAATGACATCATCAATTTGATTCTTTGTTTCGTGAACCTCAATCACCGGGTCTAATAAGCCAGTTGGACGAATGATTTGTTCGACAACTTCATAGCTTTCCGCCTTTTCATAATCACCTGGGGTTGCGGAAACATAGATGATTTGGTCAATCTTGTCATTAAATTCAGTGAAATTTAGAGGCCGATTATCAAGTGCACTTGGTAGTCTAAAGCCATAATCAACAAGGGTTTGTTTACGACTCCGGTCACCATTATACATGCCTCGAACCTGAGGAATGGTCACGTGTGATTCATCGACGACCATCAAATAATCACCTTTAAAGAAATCGAGTAAAACCGATGGGGTTTCACCCTCCTCCCTTAGAGATAAATGGCGTGAATAGTTTTCAATACCACTACAACTACCAAATTCTTTAATATTATCTAAATCAAGAAGCGTCCGCTCTTTAATCCGTTGGGCTTCAATTAGTTTATCATTGGCTTTAAAATAGGCAATTCGTTCTTCAAGTTCCTGTGTGATGCGTTTAATTGCTTCTTGCAACTTTTCGGGATTAGTTACAAAGTGGGTTGCGGGGAAGATTGTTACGACTTCCGTTGTCGATATCAGTTTACCAGTTACGACATCAAAGTAACAAATCTTCTCAATTTCATCATCAAATAAACTAATGCGAATGCCTTGTTCGTGGAAACTTGCGGGGATAACATCGATATTGTCACCTTTAACTCTAAATGAGCCACGGACAAAATCCATATTATTGCGCGTATATTGAATATTTACTAACCGTTCAATGATTTTATCGCGGTTAATGTGTTGTCCAACTCTTAAAGTAAGACAATAGTTTTCATAATCTTCTGGATCACCTAGGCCATAAATACAAGATACGGATGCGACAATAATGGTATCTCTGCGCTCTAAAAGTGCAGATGTAGCCGCATGACGCATTTGATCGATTTCATCATTAATCGATGAATCTTTCTCAATGTACATATCTTTACTTGGTACATAGGCTTCTGGTTGATAATAGTCGTAATAAGAAATAAAATAATCAACTTGGTTTTCAGGAAATAAGCTCTTGAATTCCGCATATAATTGGCCGGCTAGGGTTTTATTATGAGCGAGGACTAATACTGGTTTGTCAATTTTATCGATGACATTGGCAATCGTAAAAGTTTTACCGGTTCCAGTAGCTCCAAGAAGCGTTTGTGCTTTGACGCCACTTAGAACATTTTTAGTTAGTTCTTCAATCGCTTTTGGTTGATCACCAGTTGGTTCGTATGGCGCATGAAGCTTAAATAGTTTTCCCATATTAGTTATTCTTTAAATAAACGATATTTTTAGGATTCTTTGGATCATAGATGATATCGATATATTCTTCTTGAGTTTCCGTATAAAGGAAAGAAGAAAGCTTCGTATCAACTTGAACACCTTCGTTTGTTCTAAATTCTAATTCGATTAAAGATTCTTTATTACCTTTTGAGTCTTTATTACGACCAAATTTATAAGTCTTAACACGGGCTTTAGCAACATTACCATAAATCTTAAGATAGTTTTGTAAATCTTTACGTGGTGTATCAATTAAATTAGTTACCATGTATTGAACAACGATGAAATAAATAACAGCCATTAATAAGATGTATAAGTAGTTTGGATAAATACCTTCAACACCATTCATTGTAATAAGTGGAATATCTGATGTAAAAGCATGCTTATTAATAAATGTTAAGATAGTTTGTACAAGGATGAAAGCACCCATGGCTACTAAACAGCTATTAAGGAAGATTGGACCTTTTTCAAGTTTAACCTTTAAATCAGCCATTAAGAGAGGAAATGCGCGAACCTTTTTAAGATTTGAAACATCACCATAGATTAAATCAACTTCTTTACCAACTGGATAATCTTCTAGTTTTAAATCGCTATCAAATAATTCATAAGTTTCAGTAAAAAGTAGACGGTTGTGATCACTAGTAAATTCAACTAATAAGTAAATACGATTTTTAACTTGTTTGGTTTCAATGATTTTACCAGTAATATGCATTGGGTTTCTCTTGATGTTCTTCTTAGTAGTGATATCTTTATATAAGCTATAAGCAAAATTAAAGATAAAGCCTAACATGAACAAAGATAGAATAATAAGATATAGATATTTTAAGAACATAAATTTAATCCTCCTATTTATGATATTCTTGATGATTAATAATGGTGTAGGCTCTGTATAATTGTTCACAAAGAATGAGCCGCATTAATTGGTGTGGGAAAGTAAGTTTCGAGAAAGATAAAGCATAGTTACTGCGTTTTTTAATTGTATCGCTTAATCCGTTACTACCACCGATCACAAAACAAATACTTGTTGCTTGGTGGTTGTATAGGTCGGTTATTTTATTAGCTAACTGGATGCTATCTAGCATGGCTCCTTCAATTTCTAAAGTAATTACATAATCTTTTTCATTAATTTGGTCAAGTAAGAGAAGGCCTTCCTTTACAATGTTTTCAGAAGGGGTTTTAATATTGACCTCTTTAACTTCAATTAGGT
>DBWF01000022.1:16426-19795 GCA_002308275.1 Caryophanales bacterium UBA1245
GCTTCTTCAATGACTTTGCTATTAGCTTCAGCTGCTAGGGCTTCCGTATTACATTCTTCACTTAAATGGGCTAACATAATAACTTTCGTCTTTTCACTAATGATTTTGCGTAAATATTCAGCACATTGATGATTTGAAAGGTGACCATATTTTGATAAAATCCGCTTCTTAAGCATATAATCACGGTCGCTTTCTAAAAGCATTTGTTCATCGTGATTTGATTCAATGATTAAGTAATGCATCTGTCTTAAGAGTTTGATATATTTATCACTAATTTCACCAGTATCAGTTAAATAAGCAATGCTTTCATTACCAGCTTTGATTAAAAAGCCAAATACATTGTTAGTATCGTGCGATAAAGTAATCGGAACAACAATTAAATCACCGATTTGGTATTTAACTTCTCCCAATAACTCGTAAACATTTAGTGAGTCTAGTACTCTTTGCATAGGATTTGATGCACCTTCGATTGATTTAGGCGACATATAAACGTCCGCATGAAATATTCTACTAACTCGTTCTAAGCATTTGATATGATCAGAATGTTCATGAGTTACTAATATCGCATCGAGACTAGAACACTTAATTTTATACTTTGCTAATTCTTCCTTGATTCGTTTAGCAGTGACTCCCGCATCGATTAAAACATGGGTGTTTTGATACTCGATATAGGTTGCATTGCCTTTCGAACCACTCGCAATAACAATTACTTTCATTTTCTTTCCTCTAATACTTTAATCATTATATCACAAACGAAGAAAAATTAACACATAAGTGAAAAAAAACCGCAAACTTTTGTTATGTTAATGTAAGAAATGAGAAAAAGAATTGATATTTTATAGTTAAATTATTTGTTTTTTTCTTCATTTTTTGGTATGATAATAACGTTATACTCACAACATTATAGACTAGACAAGGAGAATGATAGAATATGAGTAAAAAGAAAAAAAGTACGGTTGCTAAAAGTAATCCACTAAAGGTCATTTTACCAGTGATCTGTGGCCTTTTAGTTGTAGTTGCTGTAGCAATTGTGATTACAGTGGTTACTGCCCCTGCAAAGAGTGCTAAGGTTTCAAGCCCTAATAGCACTTATGTTAAAATTGGTGATTATAAAGTCACTAAACAAGAAATGTATGAAGCTTTAAAATCAGGAAGCGGACTTACAACATTACAAGAAATGATCGATAAAGAATTAATTCTTAATAATGTTGAATATACTGCTGATGAATATGAAGAAGCTAAAGGTTACATTCTATATGGTGATGATGACAATTACAAAGATTTAAGTGATGAAGAAAAAGAAGAAAAACGCAATAAAGCAAAAGAAGACTATTTAACATCACTTCAATTAATGGGTTATATGAGCGAAGCTGAACGCGATGCTTATGTCGACTTACAAGTTAAACGTTATCTATACACATACAAAGCTTATCTTGCTGATTCGACTGATACTAAAGTTAGTGATGATGAATTAAAAACTTTATTCAAAGGTGAAGATAAGTCTTATGAAGATAGCTTTATGGGTTTAATCATTACTTTTGCTAATGAAGACCAATTAAAGAACTACTTAGATTTAGTAGGCGTTGATAGTGCTACTTATAAAACAGCTTGGAATCGTTTAGCTGATGTTGAAGCTAACAAGAATGTTAATGCTGAAATTAAAGAACTTCAAGATGCTAATAGTGCATTAGAAGATGAAATTGCTAACTTAGAAGCTGAACTTGAAGAAGCTACTGCTGCTGAAGACCAAGATGAAATCGATCGCATCAATGGTGAAATCACTGAAAAACGTGGTACGATTGAAACTAATCAAAATACAATTGGTGAAAAAGAAGCTCAATTAATCTCAGCTGAAGATATGAAATTATCACAACAAGAAATTCAATTAGCTTTTATTAAACTATATAACTTAGTTAATGCTTATTATAATGGCGCAACAGATCAATTTGATGCTGATGGTCTCAAAGCTGAAGCTGCTTTAATTAAAGAAGGCACTCATTATGAAATCACTCCTGATGGATTAACATTCAATCTTGAAGCTTTAGCTGAACTTGAAGCTAATAATAAGTTTGTTCAATTCACATACACTAAGAGTGAAGCTGACAAAATTGATGGTGCTACATCATCAACTACAACTGGCTTAACACATGTTATGATGGAAGACCTAAAGACTTTAGCTGAAGTTGAAGCTGAAGCAGAAGGTGAAGAAGGTCATAGCTTAACACTTGCATATACTACTAAGATGCAATCAATGACTAATGGTCTTAAGTTCTTAGCTTATAAATTAGTTGGTACTAAAGCTGCTGAAATCGATAATGAAGCTTTCGAAGCCGCAAAACCAGCTCTTCGTGAACAATTCTTAAAGGATGTTTTTGATGAAGGTATCGAAACTAAATATTTAATCAAAGCAAGACAAGAGCATGAATTAAAACTTTATGACCGTTATCTAAATGCTTCTTATAAAGCTGCTTATGTTTATCTATTTGAAACAACATTAAAAGAAGAAAACTACCCTGAATATACTTCTGATGGTGGCAAGAGTAAGAAGCTTGCTTTCTCATTCAAAAATGGCGATAAGCTAATTGAAGTAAGCGCTGATGAATTCTTTGCAGAATTAGTTAAGCACTATGGTGCTCAAGCACTTGCTCCTAAGATGAATAGCTATGCCCTACTTACTAATCACGATTATAACGTTGTTTATGATCCATATGCTAAGAAAGTTTTAGATAAAGAAGCTTATAACAATGTTGTAAATGGATTCAATATTTATAATCTTTATTACAATGGTCAATTAACAACCGTTAAGGAATTCAAATATGCTTTTGAAAATGATGTTTTCGAAACATATGGCTTTGGTGCTGATTATGGCTGGAGTAACTTTTTAAGAGATTACATGCTTTTAAATAATGACCGTTTCTTAGTTGGTTCACTTGTTTTAAGTCAAGCTAATACTTACTTTAACCTAGCAAATCTAAAGACTGAAGACCTACAAGCTGAAATGCAAAAGATTTACGATGATTATTATTCAATGAAAGTTGTTAACATGTTAATTACTGTTGACTATAACAATGATAATAATCCTGATAAGGTTACTTTAGAAGGCGAACAAGAATTCTGGACTGCTGACCAAATCGCTCTTGCTCAAGAATTAACTTCTAAATTATATGAAAACCGCGATGAATTTGCTGGTGAATCTGATACTACTATGGAAGCAAAACTTAAAAAAGCTGTTGAAGCATATGCAAAGACAACTGTTTTAGATGAAACTTGGGGTAAATATCAACAAGCTGGTCTAAAAGCAAAGGTTGAAAATGCGGCTGATTATACATCAGCATCAAGCCTAGTAGCTGAATTCCATACGGAAATGGC
>DBWF01000022.1:19881-23298 GCA_002308275.1 Caryophanales bacterium UBA1245
AAGACTAATGATCGTACATATTTAGATGATGCTAAAGGTCATGATTTCACTACTTTAACAGTTGAATTATATAAACAACATTTATCAGATAGCAAAAAGCTAAGTGAAGCTCAAAATAAAGCTATTGAAACTTACTTAGAACCTGCAATCGATAACCTAGCAACTGATTCATTCAATGGTCTATTAAAGTGCACATTACGTGGTGAATTACTTGCTAAGATGAGTTTTGAAGATGCAACATTAAAAGCTAATCTTGCTACATACGAAGAATTATATAAGCAATATTTAACAAAACAAGCTGAAGAAGAATAAGGTGTCGACTATGAAAAAATGGAAATTAATTGCTATCATTTCCAGTGTCGTAATCGTTGTTGGCTTAGCCATAACCTTAATTATCATCTTCACGCATCATAATCCAAAACCTGCTGATGAATCAAGTTACAAATATCCAAGNNGTTGAACCATCTTTAACTGATCCTGATGGGACATTCATGAAGCTTGGTGGCCGAAATCTCACAAACCTAGAGGTTTATAATACCGGAATCCTAAGCTATGGACTAAATGTTTTAAATGATTTAATCGATGAGCAGTTGTTATCAGATATTTCTGTTAGCGATGAAGAACTTTTAAACCATAAAAAAAGCATTTATGCAACCTATAATGGGATTGCCGAAGATGAAGTTGATTTCGAAAATGAAGAACAACAAACAACATTTAGAAAACAAATGATTCGCCAAGGTTATTTAACGGATGAAGCGGTGGAAAAAGCAATTGTGCTTGATACTAAAAGAACACTATATGCTAAAGCAGAGTTTAATAAATTAATCGCTAGCTATGTTCCAACTGAAGAGCGTCCTCTATATTATACGGAGGCTCAAATCAAGCAAGCGATTAATGCCCTATATCCTGATACCTTAAAAGCGGTTATCTTAACTTTTCGAAGTGAAGCCGAAGCTAATAAATTATTAAAAGCAGTTGGTGTTGATTCTGAAAAAACAACTAGTGGATGGTGCGATTTAGAAGGTAATAGTTTGTCGAAGGATGAAATCATTCAAAAATTCATTCTAATGCAAAACATTCTAAATGGAACGGCAGTTGATGATGCTTCTACTTATAAGCAAAGTGAAGTTTCTTCGATTTCTAACACTATTTCGAATTACCTTTTTAATACCGCAACCCCAATCAAGACTGTAAGTGCGGAAAAGTTAACTGATGCATATACAACAAAACCTAAAAAATATGTCACCGGCTATTATTATTTAGCCCTCAGTATTGAGAAAAATACGCTACTTACGCCTGCATCTTATCAAGAAGGTTTAAAACAAGAACCCATTCCTGAAAACATTGAAGCGGTTAGCAAGAAACTATTTGATAACGCTTTTGTAGCAACCATTATTAATGCTTTCCTTTATGAACTTAGGGGAATGTGGGAAATTGAAATCTACGATGAGCGTTTAGATTATAGTTATTATAAAACTGCTCAGTCACTAGTAGGTACGCTTGCTAGTGCAACGCATGCTTATCAAATGACAACTAGCGAATCATCTGATTATGTTGCGAAACTTTATAAAGATGGTAAAACAATTGCCATCACAGCTGACCAACTATATCATGAATTATCTGAACGCTATGGTGTTTTAATCGCAATTCAATATATGAATTTCTATTTGTTCTATCGTGCCCCTTATAGTGCAGTTTACAATTATGAAACAAAGACTAAGGGAGCTAATTTTGATGCGGAATACCAATCTTCAGTCTATTATTTAAAAGAACAACTAGAAGCGGGCGACTTTAAAGATCAAGGCTTTGATGCTAATTATGGTTGGGAACATTTCCTAAGGGATTACTTTGGGGCTACTGATTTAGATGAAGCGCTTTTAGTTGGTGATGCATATTCAGAAGCAATCAACCGTTTTGATGAATCATATTTAGTAACGGAAACTCCTACATCCAGAGCTATCTATGATAAGATGATTGATGCTTATATTAATCGAAGCATTAGTATTGATGAATACGAATCATATGTTGCTTCACTCGATGAAGCAGATTATGCAAATACGATTCTTTATCAAATTGTTAAGAACTTTACAACCTATTATTATGTTAATGCAACATCGCTGACAGCTTTCTATGACCAAAATGGTGATACTAAAGCTGATAAAATAACTGGCGAACAAGAAGACGAAGCAAGCGTTATATTAGAAGCTTTCTACTATCTTGCCCGGGTTAATCCTAAAAATAGTAGTAATATTCATGGAACGACTGCTTCAATGACTTTCGCAAAAGAGTTCTTAAATGCTTTAAATAGTAGCACATATGCCCCAATTACTAAAATTGATGGTTCAACTATCGATGCTAGACTTGAGTCACTAATTAATCTTTATAATAAAGCAAGTGTAAACGATAGTGTCTTAGGCCCATATAAAGTAAAAGGACTTCGTTTCAAACTAGAGACGAATGCGGCATGTGTTGACAATGGATCGAATAATGAAATTGATAAAGCAAATCGTTCGGCATGGCAACAAATTCTTATGGGTGGTTTAGGTCTTGATAATGGTAGTGTAGCAAAATTTAATTATGCTGAACAAGTCAACTCGGCTGTAACAGCTCTTAGTGCTACCGGCTTTGATAATGATCAATATACCATTCCATCGGTTATTAAAATGAATAACCAAGTAATTAAGATATATTTAACAGGTGCTGTGAATGCAACATGGTATCGTTACACAGAAGGCCTTCAAGATTATGCTCCTGATACCGAGCGTCTTGCGGTTCTTGTTACATATTATGAGTTATCATTAAAACAAGAATTAACCGATGAAGAAGAAAAAACATATCACAAATATTCGCCCGCAACTTTCGAAAAGAATTATTTAACTAATACCGTTGTGGCTTGCTATGAATATTTACTAAGCGATGATTTAATGCAAACAATCGTTTATGATATGTATCAGAAATATCTCGGGGATGAAACATTTAAGTTTAGCCGCGAGTATATGAAAGATGAATGCTTACAATTTATGGAAGTTGTTTATACTAAATAAAAATCGATGTCAAAGAGTAATCTTTGGCATCTTTTTTTGTCTTTTTTCGAAAAAGTATTTTTGCCATCTTTTGCGTATCATATTATTGAAAGGTGGAAAATGCTATGAAAAGGATATTTGTAATCGGATTATGGTTATTGGTGCTTAGTCTTGCTAGTTGTGGGTCAAAACCGGTTGTAACAACGACGCAAAATAATGAGGAGCGGACGGAGCGAATAATGATTGAAATCAAGGGCCGAGTTCGTTTCCCAGGGGTATATGAGATTCAGGGACAAAAGTATTTATATGAAATTATTGAAATGGCAGGTGGTTTGCTACCTCAAACCGATACGAGTGATTTAAATATGGTTCAAATTATTGACCGACCGTGTTC
>DBWF01000022.1:23381-23678 GCA_002308275.1 Caryophanales bacterium UBA1245
ATCGGGGAGGCATATGCTAATAAGATAATTGAATACCGCCAAGAGCATGGCTTGTTTTTAACTATTGAAGAAATAAAAAATGTACCAGGTATCAAAGATAATGTCTTCAATCAAATCAAGGATCGCATCACAGTATGATTATTATCATTTTATTGTATTTGGCATTGTCCTTCTTGGATTATCGGTCAAATTCATATTAATCACCTTTTTACTGGTTACGTACCTTATTTTTTTATTTCTTAAAAAGCGTGATACCTTTTGGGCTTTGGTTGTTGTACTTTTAATATTTCTTTGCCA
>DBWF01000022.1:23755-25176 GCA_002308275.1 Caryophanales bacterium UBA1245
TATAAATGTTTAGTTGGCTTAAAAAGTGCAAAATGTATTGTATATACTTCAGAAGTGCTGCAGGAAGGCGACTATTTAACTTTTGTTGGTGAAAAGAATCAATACTTCCAACATTATCGTTTTGGGTTTGACTATCAGAGTTATCTTCATTTTCAAAATATTGTAGGTGTTTATCCAGCTTCATCAATTGAAAAGAGTAATCATTCATTTACACCTTATTTTTTACATGAGGCCGTAAACCGCTATTTGACTAGTCATTTTGATGGCATAGCCAGGAGTTATTTAAAAGTTTTTATCACAGGAGCTAGTGATGAATTAGATAAGGAAGAAATTAATACGCTTGGAATTAGTCACCTTTTTGTCATTTCCGGCCTTCATGTTTCAATGTTGTTAGCCATTATTAAAAGAATTGCTAAATGGTTAAAAATAAGTGAAAAAGTTACCATTATTATCTCTTTGACCTTCTTAGGAACTTACCTATTTCTAACGGCTTTTTTAGTATCAGTGCTGCGGGTGGTAGTTGGTTATGTCTTAAAACTAGTTTTTAAAACGAGTACCCTCGATTTAATAAGCATGAATTTAATATTGGTAGTTTTGATCAATCCGTATTATTTGTGGCAAGCTAGTTTTATTTTAAGTTATGCGATTGCTTTTTTCCTATGCTTATATCAGCCTTTTAATATTTGTAAGATAAAAATTCTTAACAAAGCCATCAATTTGTGGATTTTGACATTTTTTATTCAACTCTTCACGCTTCCGATCACCAATGGCTTTAATCCTGATTTCAATCTCTTTAGCATTATCGTTAATCCATTCTATATTTTAGTTGTCTCATATGTAATTTTGCCTCTTAGTATTATTACTTGTCTAATTTACCCAATCGGGCCACTGTATGGGCAAATAGCTTCTATCTTTCAAAAATCGGTTGAAAATTTGGCCAATTTTAAATCTTTATTGATACCACTAGGAAATATTAACATTTATTTTAAATTGTTCTATTATGGAGTCTTTTTCATAACACTTCGGGGAATATATACTAAAAAGTATTATTATTTGGCAACAATTCCTCTAATTCTGGGATTGTGGTTTGGTAAAGGAATCTTTCAGCTTGAAACTAAAATAGCTTTTTTAGATATGAAAACTGGTGATGCTTGCCTAATTACAACACCTCATAAACGTACAACTATTGTTATTGATACCTCTGATGCAACAAAGAATAATGAACTTTCAACCATTCTTAAAAATGAAGGTGTTCGTCACATCGACTATTTAATCCTGACCCATCATGATAGTGATCACGCTGGCGGTGCTAAAATGTTGATGGAAGATTTAAAAACGAAGGTTCTAATTACGTCTTTCTATGAAAAAGAAAAGCTCAAATATTTAGAAGCCTATTGTCAGGAATCTTATTATTTAAAAGC
>DBWF01000022.1:25206-34235 GCA_002308275.1 Caryophanales bacterium UBA1245
TATGGTAACCCTAATGATAATTCACTCGTCTTTATTTTGTTGGTCGATGGCATTAGACTTCTTAATACCGGTGATGCTTCAATAAGAGTTGAAAGAGATTTAAGTAGTAAAAGAATTAATGTTGATTTATATAAGGTTGCTCATCATGGTTCAGATACTTCATCATCAATTTCATTCTTAAAGCAAATCAATTATCAATACGCGGTTATCATGAATGGTTATGGAAATCAATTCGGTTTTCCTAAAGAAGAAGTTGTTAAAAGATTTGATGAGCGTCTCCTAATAACAAGAGACTATCAAACAATCTATTTTCGCGTAAAAAAGGGAAAAATCAAGTGGATTCGGCCTAGTAGAGTTCGTAAAATGCTATGGTAGAGTTGGATTTTAGAAGAGTAGAATGCAATTAATTAATGGTAGCGTGACAAGTTATCTTTTTAATAATATAATGAAAGTAGATATTATGAAGGAGGATTATTGTGATGACTTATCAAAAGTTGATGACCGAACCAATGCCAAAGTACTCAAATGGCGAAGAAATCTTCAATTTAGTTACTCATATTATTGGCGCCGGATTTGGTTTAATCGTTTTAGTTTTTAGTATTATTTTAGGCTTTTTAAAAAAGATTGATTTCTATGCTTTTTTTGCCCTCAGTGTTTTTAGCGTTAATTGTATTGTGTTATATACTGTTTCTAGTATTTATCACGGCTTAAAGCCTCATCGCACTTCAAAAAGAGTTCTTAGAATTCTTGACCACTGCACAATCTATTTATTGATTGCGGGGACATATACTCCAGTTTGCATGTTAGGTTTGCAAGGAACCATTTGGTGTTATATAATACTTGGTATTGAATGGCTTCTAGCAATCGGTGGAATAATAATGAATGCCCTAGCTTTGAATAAGCTTGCTATTAAAATCTTATCAATGATTTTCTATATTATTGGTGGTTGGATTGTTGTTTTCTTTCCACCTGCAATGGCACTGCTACCATTTAAGGCCTTCCTATTTATATTAATAGGTGGAATAATTTATACAATCGGTTCTATTTTATATGGAATTGGTGCTAAGAAAAAATGGTATCATTCGATTTTTCATATCTTTTGCCTTTTGGGAACAATCGTCCAATTCTTTGGCTTATTATTTTTAGTATTCTAACCCGCAAATTCTTAAAATTATGTTATAATTTATTAGTGAAGAGGTGACCAGCATGTATTTAGAAGATGTCTATCTTTTTACTGGTAATGAGCAAGTTATTAAAAAAAATAAAATGGACCGGATTTTAAGTAATCTCGATCCAAAGGAAACGGATATTGTAACATATGATGCTGAAGTTACATCAATTCAAGAGATTGTAGCTGACTGTATGACAATTCCGTTCTTAAAAGCTCAGAAAGTAATCATTATTAAGAATCCAATCTTTTTAACAAATATCAAGACAAGTATCAAGCACGATAATAAATTATTGATTAAATACTTGCAAAATCCATCTGATACAACAATTTTATTAATTGATGCAGTCGGTTGTAGCATTGATAAGAATGCTGAAGTCTATAAAGTGCTTCAAAAATGTGCCTATATTATTGATATCAAGGAATTAGATGAAGTAGAATGTCGTGCTTGGGTCAAAAGAAGATTAGAAACTGAAGGCACAACGATTGGGGAAGAAGCTTTAAATCTTTTAATTGAATACTTACATGGCGATTTACTAAGAATGGAACAAGAAATTGCCAAGTTAGCAAGTTTCCGTTATCATGATCGTGTCACTGAAGAAGATATTCGCAATTTAGTTTCGAAAAATTATGATGAAGATCTATACAAATTGATTAAAGCGATTATTAATAAGGATCGGAGTCAAATAATCGATATTTATCAAGGTATTACTCAATCAGTTACTGATGTTGGTAGCCTAATGGCACTAATAACAAAATCATTTGTGGATTTATATACGACAGCTAAATTAATAGAAGCCGGTTATTCACAACAAGATATTGCTAATGTTTTTGGTATTAAGGCGGGCCGTGCTTATTATATGATGAAAGATGCTGGTAATTTTAAATTAGAAACCTTGGAAGAATATGTTAATTTGATTTTACAACTCGATTATAAGATTAAGAATGGTCTAATTGATAAAACATTTGGATTAGAAATGCTATTACTTAGTTTGAAATAAAAAAAGCAGGTTCATATGAACCTGTTTTAATTATGCCATTTCATTTAGGGCTTTTGCTAAACGTGATTTTTGGTGAGCAGCATAGTTCTTATGGTGAATACCTTTGCTGACAGCCTTATCAATTTTCTTACATGCAAAGTTGAAAGCTTCTTGAGCTTTAGCTTTGTCACCAGCTTCAACAGCTGCTTCAAAAGCTTTAATTGCAGTTTTTAATGAAGAATTGAATGATGCATTTAATAAATTTCTCTTTTTATTAGTAATATCACGTTTCTTTTGTTGTTTAATATTAGCCATTAATAATACCTCCAGAGATTTAACGTTGTTATTATATCATATGTTATTCTTTTTGGCAAGTGATTAAGTATTTAAATAAGGCTAGTTTTATATCTTTGCTGGCCATTTTTAATTTAAAAAAGATATCGTTTAACCTTTAATTTTCGAAACACACTTTTATTTACAAATGATTAGATTTGTGATAAAATGGTAATGTGTTTAATAGAAATAAGGCATAAACATAAAGGAGATGAATGAATGAATTTACCAAATAAATTGACACTCCTCCGAGTCTTATTAATTCCTGTTATAGTTGTTATCGCGTGGCTTCCAAGTTTAAGGATAATTGTTTGGAATCATTTCTTGTTATGCAATTTAATAATGCTAGCCATTTTTATTATTGCATCAATAACCGACTTCCTAGATGGTTATATAGCAAGAAAACATAATCTTATCACAACCTTTGGTAAATTTGCTGATCCGTTAGCTGATAAATTACTAGTTTTAGCGTTGATGATTATTTTGATTGTCCAAGGAAGCCTGTTACGAGGATATTTCGTAATTATTATCTTATCACGTGAATTTATTGTTACGGGATTTAGAGTAATTGCTGCTGAAAAACAAATTGTAATCTCCGCAGGAATGTTAGGCAAAATCAAAACCACAATGCAAATGCTGATGATTATGATGCTCCTTTTGGATGGACCTTTTAGTGGAACATGGACGGTATGGCAGATACTTATAATGATTTGGATTTGTTTAACAACTTTGATGACTATCATCAGTGGAATTGATTATATTGTTAGAAACAAAGATGTATTTAATGGAAAGCAGGTAGAAAAAAATGACTGAAGAAAAAGAAAAGGCGTTAGCGGAAGCGTTTAAGGCCATTGAAAAGCAATATGGTAAAGGCGCAGTAATGAAATTAGGGGATAAAGTAGATGAAAAAATTGAAGTTATCCCAACAGGATCCATTGCTCTTGATGTCGCACTAGGCGTCGGTGGTTATCCAAAAGGTAGAATTATTGAAATATATGGACCTGAAAGTAGTGGTAAAACAACATTTGCTCTTCATGCTATTGCAGAAGCACAAAAGAAGGGTGGCTATGCCGCATTTATTGATGCTGAACATGCCCTAGATCCTACATATGCTAAAGCACTAGGTGTTGATGTTGATAATCTAATTCTTTCACAACCTGATAATGGTGAACAAGCATTGGAAATCGTTGAAGCATTAGTACGTAGTAATGCGATTGATATTATAGTTATCGATAGTGTTGCGGCTCTTGTACCAAAAGCCGAAATCGACGGTGATATGGGAAGTAGTTATATTGGACTACAAGCACGTTTAATGAGCCAAGCAATGCGTAAACTTGCTGGTGCAATTAATAAAACCAAAACAGTTGCTATCTTCATTAACCAGATTCGTGAGAAGGTTGGTGTAATGTTTGGTAGCCCTGAAACAACTTCAGGTGGTCGTGCACTGAAATTCTATGCTACAATTCGCCTTGATATTCGTCGTGTTGATCAAATTAAGAATGGCGCTGATGCCATCGGTAACATTACAAGAATAAGAGTAGTTAAGAACAAGGTTGCTCCACCATTTAAATCTTGTGAAGTAGATTTAATATTTGGAAAAGGTGTTTCACATGAAGGAGAATTACTAGACATTGCTTGCAATTTAGATATCGTTCAAAAAAGTGGCGCTTGGTTCTCATACAATGGTAATCGTCTAGGCCAAGGACGCGAAAATGTTAAAGAATTATTAGCAACAAATCCAGAATTATGTGCTGAAATTGAAGCTAAAGTACGTGAACAATTATAATGGAAATAAAGAGTTCTCATTACGAGAACTCTTTCCATCTATAAGTCCCAGTAGCTCAGCTGGATAGAGCACCGCCCTCCTAAGGCGGGTTTGCCGGAGGTTCAAATCCTCTCTGGGACGCCAGATAAAAGTAGTGATGAACATAAAACCACTGCTTTTTATTTTTTAAATTGCTTTCTTGCAAATAGATTGAATAATAGATAAGTTTATGATATTATGCAAAAGTAGAAAGATATTTGAAAGGAATAGGGGAAATAATAATGGATTTCAAAGAAGTAGTTAAAAATCGATATTCTTGTAAAAAATATAGTGGTCGGCAAGTAGAGTTTGATAAATTAGATGCCATATTAAATGCTGGTCGGCTTGCTCCAACCGCAAAGAATTTGCAAGAACAACATATTTATGTTATACAATCAAATGAAACACTTGCTAAAATTGATTCACTAACTCCTTGTCGATATGGAGCTCCAACGGTAATTGTTGTTGCTTACAATAAAGAAAATGTTTATACATATCCTGGTGAAAAATATAGTTCGGGTATCGAAGATGCCACAATTGTAGCCACACATATGCTCTTAGCGGCCACAAATGAGAACGTTGATAGTTGTTGGGTGAATTTTTTTGATCCAGATAAGCTAGCTAAGATACTTGAGTTACCACAAAATGAAGAAGTTATAATGCTTCTTGATTTAGGTTATGCTGCTGAAGGTGCTTGCCCACTATCTAATCATTTCAGTAGAAAACCATTAATTGATACTGTTACCTATCTATAAAAACAAAGTGACCAATAATAATTGGTCACTTTAGATTTTTAAAAGGTATTCTTTTATTTCTTCGATTAATTGATTAGGTGTTGAAGTACCGCTACAAATATAGATTGTATCGTCACTACTTAGCTTTAATGGCATAATTTCTAAAACGCTATTAACTAAATAGCAATTATTTGTATGGTCCTTTATTAATTCAAATAGTTTATTGGTATTATTGCTTTTAATATCCCCAACGACTAACCATTTATCATGACAACTATGATGAAGATTGATTTCTTCTAATACATTTTTTTGCCTTTTTAAAGTAAATGGGCAAATACATAAATCTTCAAGAGCCCACGGGTATTTTTGATGAATCAGTGGAATCAATGATTTAAAATCCATTTCTGACATCGTTGTTTGATTCATAATTACAATATTGGGGTTTTGAATTAATAGTTGAT
Source organism: Caryophanales bacterium UBA1245 (assembly GCA_002308275.1). Taxonomy (GTDB): domain Bacteria; phylum Bacillota_I; class Bacilli_A; order ML615J-28; family CAG-313; genus UBA1231. The sequence continues at coordinate 30,687 of DBWF01000022.1, forward strand.
TAATATCACTATCATTTTCAATTAGATGAATATATTCTTTAATAGCTTCTCCCTCGGCATGTCCTTTTTTGCCAATATAGATAATATCATATCCATTTTGATAATAGCGGATTATTTTTTGACGATTCTCATTTACTACTGGACATGTAGTATCAATTAACTTTGCACCAGCATCGATAATTCTTTTCTTAGTTTTTTCACTAATGCCGTGAGCAGTTGAGATAAAAATACCATCCGGGTGCTTTTTAAGCTGATATAATAGGTCATTTTCGTTTTCAATCATTTGAAAACCATTTTGTAAAAGGGTCCTATTAACTAAGTCATTGTGAACAAGCATACCAAGTAAAAAGAGAGCTTTTTTATTATCTTTATGTTCTTTACAAAAATCGATTGAACGTTTAACACCATAACAAAAACCAACATCTGGTAAAACAATAACTTTCATAATAGCTTTTCCTCACATTATATTATACACTAAGTAGATAAATTACTTGTCAAAAATCGCAAAAAAGTGTATAATTTACTTGATATAAAATGAGGAAGGAATAGAAATATGATTACAACTGCAGATTTTAAAACTGGATTAACAATTATTTATAATGGTGATCCATGCGTTATTTTAGAATTCCAACATGTAAAACCTGGTAAAGGTGCTGCCTTTGTTCGTACAAAATTACGCAATTTAAGAACAGGTGCTAATATTGATTATTCATTTAACGCTGGTGTTAAAATGGAACAAGCCATTATTGAAAAGCGTAAAATGCAATATTCATATTCAAGTGGGGATGCTTACGTGTTTATGGATATGGAAACATGGGAACAACTTGAAATTCCTGCTGAAAGAATGAAATGGGAAGCAAACTTTTTACTAGAAGGTGCTGAAGTTGAAATTGTTATGTATGGAAGCGAAGTATTAGGCATTAATATCCCAGAAAAAATTGCTCTCGAAGTAACTGAAAGTAGCCCAGCTGTTGCTGGTAACACTGCTACAAATGCATTAAAAGAAGTAACACTTGAAACTGGTTTCAAGGTAAAAGTTCCAATGTTCATTGAACAAGGCGATAAAATCATTGTTACTACTTTTGATGGTAAGTATTCAGCAAGAGCCTAATCTAATTAAAAGGAAGCTAACTGGTGAGGATGCCAATTAGCTTTTTTGCTTAAAGGAGTGTTAATAATGAAAAAAATATTATTATCAATTATTTTACTTTCCCTTTTGATTATCGGAAAGGGATTAGTAGTTTCTGCAAATCCCATTAGTGCTGATAGTGGGCCTGCTCATTTTGAAGTAAATGCACTAGTTGAACATAACGATTTACGTGCTGGCGTTGTTCATGAAAAATATACTGCTTATGTTAGCAATACTTTAACTGGCTTTAATGCAGCTGGTAGTGGTGGTGGAGGAACTAATATAAGCGGACAATTATATCCTCAGAGTGTTAATTTTTTGTCTATCCCACAAGGCTCAAATGCAAGAATCGTTAACTGGGCGATGTCTGGTCCATATTTTTCTTCTTGGAAAAAGGGAACTGTTGAATCAATGGCACTTGATTTTGAAAGCCAAAATCCAGGATGGAAGGTCATTGCTGCGATAAATGCTGACTTTTTTGATATTAGTGGGCATCAACCTCTAATGCAAGCACCATCTGGATCATGTATGGTAAATGGTGAGTTATATAAGGCTACATCGAGAACATCAGTCGGTTTTACAAATAAAAGTGAAGGCGCTACATTAGTCGGCAATCAAAGCATAACATTTAGCGAACAATTGTATCTATGCTTTTATGATGAAGATGGTGTATTAAAAGGTGAATTTGCCTCTGCGACAATTAACCCAGAAGTTCCAAACGAAGAGTTAAGCATTTATCACTCATATTATTATTTTCCAGAAGGAATGACATATGAAGATAATATAAGAGAATACTTTACTTGCAGTTTACCAGTAAATGGATTTGTTGTTTCAGAAAATAAAGTTCAACAAGAAGTATGCTATTCAACTAGTTCTTATTATGGATCGGGCATTTGTGAAGAAAATTTATCTTCAAGTACGCTTATTCAACCTGGAACCTTTGGCTTTTACACGACAAATGAACAAATTAATTCGCTTGCTAAAGAATACCCAAATATCACAATCGGTAGAAAAGTTGTTGGAGCATATGCAGAATGTGATAATATTAGTGGCTGTGGTGATACTTTAGTTTATAATGGCGTGGGCTGTATTCTAAACAATAAAGAACGTCATCCACGAACAATAGTTGGTGTTAAAGCTGATGGTACAGTTGTTTTATGTACAGTTGATGGTCGGCAGCCTAATAATGACATGTATGGAATGACATTGGATGAGTTATCAGCAACACTTTTAGCTTATGGATGTGTTGAAGGTTATAATTTAGACGGTGGCGGTTCTACAACGATGATTATTCGTGATGGTAAAAAGTTTAGAACGCTGAATTCTCCATCAGATGGTTCTCCACGGAATGATGCTAATGCTTTGCTAGTGGTTGTTCAAGATATTGACTTAGGAATTGAAGAAATTACAGATACAACATGCACTCTTAAAGCGCCTACTAGCATTAAGGGAACACAAATAGATAATATTGTTGTCCATATGGATGGACGTGATTTTAATCTTGTTGATAAAGTCACTATTAATCAATTAAAAACTCATCAAAGCTATAAAATCGAATATGAATATGATCGTACTTATCATGGCGTATTAACTCACGTAACTGGTGAAGCATTTAGTATTCAGACAGGTTATAAGATTCCACAACTAAAATCATTTATAATAAATAAGAGTGAATCGTTAGTTAATGTTCATTTAGAATTGGATGATCCAGATGGAGTTGTAGATGAAATCAGATTATACTATACTAAGGGAAGCAAAGTTGTAGCTGGTAATAGTATTACTCTTGATAATAATGGTTTAAGAGATGAAGATTATTCAATAGTGGTCTTTTATACTTTAGATTCTACAACGAAGTACAGTGATGTTCTTGAGTTCAAGAATCCTACAATTCAAGAAGTGTCCCCTGAAAAAGAAGTTAAAAATGGCTGCTTCAACAAATCAGGCATGATAGTTGGCATTATTGTGAGTTTATCTTTAATATCTCTATGCATCAAGCGCAACAAAAATCAACATTAAGCTAAGTGTATTTGCACTTAGCTTTTTTTCAAAAACAAAAAAGATAAAAATACTTGCATTATCTAATCTACTATGCTATAATATAAAAGCCGTGAATATGAGAACCACGAAATGCGGGTGTGGCGAAACTGGCAGACGCGCTAGACTTAGGATCTAGTTCTTCGGAGTGCAGGTTCGATTCCTGTCACCCGCACCATTTGTTGGTCCCGTGGTGTAGTGGTTAACATGCCAGTCTGTCACACTGGAGATCGCGAGTTCAAGTCTCGTCGGGACCGCCATTTGATAAATTATGCGCCCGTAGTTCAATTGGATAGAATACTTGACTACGGATCAAGGGGTTAGGGGTTCGAATCCTCCCGGGCGCGCCATCTAATAATTTTAATCGGGAAATAGCTCAGCTTGGT
>DBWF01000022.1:34277-41534 GCA_002308275.1 Caryophanales bacterium UBA1245
GGTTCGAATCCTGTTTTCCCGACCATCTGCGGGTGTAGTTCAACGGCAGAACCTCAGCCTTCCAAGCTGACTACGTGGGTTCGATTCCCATCACTCGCTCCATTTTGTAGATATACCAAATCTTGTTTATACAAGGTTTGGTTTTTTTATTAAAAATAAAGTAAAGTATCGCTTTAATAATTTAAAAGGGCTTTAAAAAACTATTTTTTCGAACAAGTTAAATGCAGTATTACTGTGTATTATTATTATGAAGAAATAATAAAAGAAGGTGAAAAAATGGCTGATTTTGGTTCTTATGTTGAATATCAAATTGCACTTTATTTATGCGGAAAAAAATACTTTGAAATTGATAATCATTGGAAAAGGATTATTAAGATGATGTTTCCTATGATAAATGATGATTCAATCATATATTGTGAAAAAGTGCAAAGAGGGCTTAAACAAGATATTTTTATTGTAGTGGAAGCAATAAAAAAGACTATAAGTATTAAAAGTGGTGTTGATGTAACTGTACATTGTGAAGAAATAAACTCGTTTTGCAAGTTTCTTAAAAGTATTGGTATTAGTGATTATAATATTGAAACATTAAGACTATACCATTATGGTGATGAAACAATTGATGGAACTGGAACAATAAGACAAAATGTACAAGTATTAAAAGATAAATATGAAGGTCGTATTGCAAAGTTTAATGAAGAAGCTAATAAATATTTTATTTTAAAAAACATTATGGAACGAGTGTTATCTTTTGGCACATTGAATCAACATGATCATGTAGATTATTTATATTTTGGTAATTTGGAAAAGGGTGAATTATACGATATGGATGATTTAATCCAATTCTTTTCTATTAAACATCTTCCTGAGGTAAAGAGTATTCATTTTGGTACATTTGTTTATTGCCCTTTTTATCGTTTTTTATCTTCTAATAACAAAGATGAAAAAGATAGACATTATTCAGCTATTAGATGGTTTAGAATAGATATTGATTTAGATAAATTTGTTAAATATCATAAAAAGATAAGAAAATACGGCGATCATTATAGTAGTTCATTAGAAATCATATAATATAATAATTATCGTACCTTAAATTAAAACTAAAAGGTGTTAATCTCTTTTTAAAAGCAATTATTTTGTTATACTTAATCATTTATGATAAGATTATGAAAAAGGAGAGTAACAACTATGTTCCGAAAATTTATAAGTTATTATAAGCCACATCGTGTTTTATTCTTTTTTGATATGTTAGCATCTTTGCTAGTATCTGCAGCTGGCTTATTTTATCCTATTATTACAAGAAGAATGATTAATGTGTGGGCACCTGAAGGGAATATTCGATACTTAGTTATTTTTGGTGCTATTTTACTTGGCTTATATATTATAAGGATGTTTTTAAAATACTTTATTCAATACTATGGTCACATGATTGGTGTTAGGATGCAATCAGATATGCGACAAGAAATGTTTTTAAAACTTGAAAAGCTTCCATATACATATTATGATAATCATGAGACTGGCAAGATTATGTCAAGAATGACCAATGACCTTCAAAATGTAAGTGAATTAGCTCACCATGGTCCAGAAACTATTTTTATTTCTGGTATAATGCTGATTGGATCTTTTATTTATCTTTGGTTAATTGATTGGCGTTTGACACTTATAATTTTTGGATGCGTTCCATTCTTGATTCTAATATCAGTTATTATGCGGAAGCGGATGCGTAATGCCTTTATGGAAAGTAGAAAGAGCATCGCTGTTATTAATGCTAACTTAGAAAGTAGTATATCTGGTATAAGAGTTACGAAGGCTTTTACAAATGATGAAGAAGAGGCTAAAAAGTTTGCTGAAGGTAATCAACAGTATGTGGAAGCTCGTCGTAAATCATATAAAGCAATGGGCCAATTTGGAGCTTCAACTTCATTTGTAACTGATGTGTTTAACGTTGCTATTTTAGTTGCTGGTGGAGTGGCGATTGCTTTTTGGGGTCTTTCAGATGGCGATTATACTGCATTCATAGTTAGTATTGGCCTTTTCTTATCACCAGTTCAAATGCTAATTGGTTTTGTCGAACAATTAGAAGAAGGTGCTACAGGTTTTAGACGCTTTTTAGAAATTATGGATGAAGAGGAAGAACAAGAAAATCCGGATGCTAAAGATTTAGTTGTTACAAACGGTGAGATCATTTTTGAAAATGTTAAATTTCAATATAACGATAGTCAGTCAATCATTAATGATATTTCCTTTAAGATTGAAAGTGGTAAAAAAATTGCTTTGGTTGGGCCAAGTGGTGGCGGTAAAACAACTATTTGTCATCTAATACCGCGGTTTTATGTTATCAATGAAGGTCGTATTTTAATAGATGGTCAAGATTTAACAAATGTAACATTAAGAAGTTTGCGTCAAAATATTGGTATTGTACAGCAAGATGTCTTTTTATTTAATGGTACAATTGGCGAAAACATTCGTTATGGAAAACTCGACGCAACTGAAGAAGAAGTTATTACTGCAGCAAAGCGTGCTAATATTCATGATTATGTTATGAGCCTTCCAAATGGGTATGATACACAGATAGGCGAACGCGGTGTAAAACTTAGTGGAGGTCAAAAGCAAAGATTATCAATTGCTCGTGTTTTCTTGAAGAATCCTGCTATTCTAATCTTAGATGAAGCTACTTCTAGTCTTGACAATACAACTGAAATTTATATTCAATCTGCCTTAGATGAATTGTGTGTTGGTAGAACGACGCTCGTAGTTGCACATCGTCTCTCGACTATTAAAAATGCGGACGAAATCATGGTTGTATTAAATGGCAAGATTTCTGAAAGAGGTACTCATGATGAATTAATGGCTTTAGGTGGCACATATGAGAAATTATATTCGCTTCAATTTAAACAACCTACAATAACTTATTTGAATCAAGAAATTGGGGACTTAGTACAGTAATGGGTTATCCCAAATAGAAAATTATTATTAAAACGCTTTCATTCCTACGACAATTATGATACAATATAATAACTATTAGTAGAAAGGAGTGATGGTTATGTTTTTAACAATTAGTGAAACATTAGAGAACATGGATTTAGTGCCTAAAATTATCATATCCATCGCTCTAATTCTTTTCTTAGGCTTTGCGATGACAAGAATCACAAAGCTTTTAAAATTGCCAAATGTTACTGCTTATATTTTTACCGGTATTCTACTAGGCCCATTTTGCTTTAAGGTTATTCCTACTTCAATCGTTGAAAAGACTGATTTTATCTCGGATATTGCTTTAGCTTTTATTGCATTTGGAACAGGAGAGTTTTTTAAGTTTAGTGTTCTAAAGAAAAATGGTCCAAAAGTAATTATTATAACGATCTTTGAATCATTAGTGGCTTCGTTATTAATATTTGTTTTAACTTTCTTTATTCTACGCTTACCACTAGCATTCTCAGTAGTGCTTGCGGCGCTTGCTGCAGCCACAGCACCTGCTTCAACAATGATGACAATTAGACAAACTAAAGCTCATGGCGATTTTGTTAATACATTGTTACAAGTTGTTGCCCTAGATGATATTGTTGGCCTTGTGGCTTTTAGTATCGCGATATCAATTGCCGTAGCGACTACCAACGGTGGAGCATTAAGTGGCTGGAGTATTGTTAAACCAATTATTATTAATATTGGAGTATTAATTCTTGGTGGAGCATTTGGTGTTTTATTAAAACTATTGATGCCACAAAAAAGAACCACTGATAACCGTTTAATTATTGGTGTTGCAACATTATTTGCTTTCTGTGGCATTTGTGCATTACTTGGCGTTTCGCCACTTCTTGGCTGCATGTCAATGGGTATGGTTTACATCAATATTAGCAATGATGATAAGTTCTTTAAACAAATGGCCTACTTTAGTCCACCTTTCTTGCTAATATTCTTTGTCCGTTCGGGCTTAAACTTTAATTTAGCCGCTCTTACATCAACACAAAGTGCTATTAATGGTGTACCACTTATTCTAATTGGTATTCTATACTTTGTTGTACGGATTGTTGGTAAATATTGTGGAGCATTTACGGGTAGTGCAATTGTTAAAAAAGACAAGAAAGTGCGCAATTATTTAGGATTAGCACTCGTTCCACAAGCAGGTGTTGCTATTGGTTTAGCTGCTCTTGCAGCGCGAACACTTGGTGGTGAGGTTGGTACTAGTCTAGAAACTATTATTTTAGCATCCAGCGTCTTGTATGAATTAATTGGTCCTGCGTGTGCTAAACTATCACTTTATTTATCTAAATCATATTCAAATAATTTAGAAGAATTAGTTATTGTTGCAGAAGAAGAAAATGGTCGTCCTCGTACAGAGGTAGATAAATTGATTGAAAGGATCAATAAAATTCAAGAGACACTTCCTGCACATGAAGAAATATCCGAGGAAGAACAGGCTTTTACTGAGGCTTCTTTGGAACAATACAATGCGAATATTCAACGAAATCGCATGGGAAATTGGAGGAATAAACGATGATTTTTTTATTTGTTGATCCACTTAGTAATTTATTAGGTGAATGGTCTACTGAAATTAATATTTGGTCAGTCCTTTTAAAAATAGGTTTGGCAGTTCTAATGGGTGCTGTTATTGGTTGTGAAAGAGCTAATAAGCGTCATGCAGCTGGTCTTAGAACATTCATTTTAGTTACATTATCTGCAACTGTGGCAATGATGGTTGTCTCTTTCTTAAAAGTACAAGGGATTGAATCGGCATTTGTTGCAGCAGCAATTATTATTGCGGCAGCTATTATTAGTTCTAATACAACTTTATTCACTTCACGTAGTCAAATTAAAGGTTTAACCACTTCAGTTGCTTTATGGTCATCTGCCGTTTTAGGAATTACGCTTGGTGTTGGCTTTTACACTGTGACTGTAATTGGTTTTGTAATGCTTATTGCAAGTTTATCATTATTCCCTTGGTTTGAAGTATTCCTTAAGAATCGTAGTAATTATTTTGAAATTCATCTTGAATTAAAGAATGCTAGTTACCTAAAGGAATTTATGACAACAATCAGAGAATTAGGATTAAAGGTTGACGATATCGAATCAAATCCAGCATATCTTAATTCTGGTTTAAGTGTTTATTCAGTATCACTTTCAATTACTAGTGAAGAATTGAAAAAATATAAAACACATTCTGAAATCATTGAAGCTCTTAATTCGCTAGATTATGTATACTTCGTTGAAGAAATGAATTAATTGGAAACTTTTTGTTTCCAATTTTTTTATTCACAAGATTTATAATTTGAAGATAGCAGTAAGATATGGTATAATTTAAAAGCCGTACGGAAATAATCTACTTGAGGTGCCATATGGATTTTGTTAATCAAATCCAAGATTTTTTACTACCAATCATTCAAAAGATCAATAACTATTTGGGTGATTACTTATTGATAGTAATTTTGCTTGGTGTAGGAATCTTTTTCACTATTCGCACACGATTTGTGCAAGTTCGCTGTTTTGGTGAAGGCTTTAAGAATATGTTTGGTGATTTTTCATTTAAGAAGAATCAAAACAATGAAAAAGGCTTCTCATCGTTTAGAGCATTTACAACTGCGGTTGCGGCTCAAATTGGAACTGGAAATATCGTTGGTGCTAGTGGTGCCATTTTAGTTGGTGGTCCTGGTGCTATTTTTTGGATGTGGATTATTTCTTTTTTCTCGTTATCAATTATCTATTCTGAGGCAGTCCTAGCAATTAAGACTCGAGAAATCGATTCCGATGGCAATATTCAAGGTGGACCTGTTTATTATATTAAACGTGCATTCAAGGGCAAATTTGGTAAAGTTCTCGCTTGCTTTTTTGCGGTGGCAGCTGTTTTAACACTTGGATTTATGGGTTCGATGGTTCAATCAAATTCGATTAGTGAATCATTTTCTGAGGCTTTTCATGTTCCTACATGGGTTATTGGCTTAGTGTTAGCTGTTGTATGTGGAATTATTTATTTAGGTGGTACTAAACGGATTGGTGCAGTTGCTGAAAAAATAGTACCTTTCATGGCTGTCTTCTATTTACTGGGATGCTTTATTTTATTAGGTATCCGTATTACCGCAATTCCTAATGCATTTGTTGTAATATTCAAGTATGCATTTTCGCCACAAGCAATTCTAGGTGGTTCTGTAGGATTTGCTATTAAGACTGCAATTAGTCAAGGTGCTAGAAGAGGTTTATTCTGTAATGAGGCTGGTATGGGATCAACACCACATGCTCATGCTCAAGCCAATGTTGAAACTGCTCATAAGCAAGGAACAGTAGCAATGATTGGTGCTTTTATTAATTCTTTTATCATTCTAACGATTACAGCCCTTGTTGTTTTAGTAGCCTTTTATCCAAAAGGAACAACTGTAACACCATTAATTGATAAAACTAAAATGGTTCAAGGTGCTTTTAGCTCGGTTTTTGGTGACCAAGTTGGTAGTAGTTTTGTTGCTTTATGTTTATTATTCTTTGGCTTTTCGACAATTCTTGGCTGGAATTTGTTTGGTAAGATTAACATTATTTATTTGTTTGGTAAAAAGGCGGTTCTACCATATTCAATTTTAGCTTTAGGATTTACCTTTATTGGTGCTTGCTTCTCTAATAAAATTGTTTGGGAATTGCAAGATCTCTTTAATCAATTGATGGTAATCCCTAATGTGCTAGGTTTAGTGGCACTTGCGGGTGTTGTCGCAATAGAAGCTAAGAATCATGAGCCACTTATAAATGACTTAGAAGCTAGTCATGTAGAAGAGTTGTAAGTATTCTTACAACTTTTTTCTTTAATATTACATTAATTGTGTTATAATAATCTTGAGGTATTTTTATGAATAAAGATTTTATCATATCAAATAATCAAATTTGTTATAATGGTGAATCAATTTCTTTTGAAATTAATGAGAGTATTAATATTACCAAGATTGATGCTATAGTATATCTTGAGAAACTAATTAATAAATTGTTACTACTTGCATATTGGCAAAATAAGGCAATCATTAATCAAACTAATATTGATTTAAGTAGTTACCATTTCAAAAACAAAAAAATAACCCTTGATGATTTTATTATCAAAAGATTCGTTAGAATTGGTAGTGCAGAGACAGGTAAACGGAATAATCTTTGTGATGTGCCTGGCGTTTTGGTTGGTCAAATGACGATTGATCAAGGTGATTATCATACAGGTGCCACTGTTATTAAACCACATGCTGCTAATTGCTTCCTTGAAAAAGTTGTGGCAAGTAGTTTTGTTTTTAATGGTTTTGGCAA
>DBWF01000014.1:0-3516 GCA_002308275.1 Caryophanales bacterium UBA1245
ATACATTTACTATACTATTTGCTGTACTTGCTAAAAAAGTATTATAAGCATTAACCAAATATGAAGCATGACTTACATGTAATATCTTTTTATTAGGATAATCTGATACCCTGTTTATAAATCGCATTTTAGTTTCCACCTTTTATAATTTTATTATAGCACAAAGAATTGAAAATCTATAGTACTTTACGAAAAAAGACTACCAAAACCTTACGATTTTGATAGTCTTTCATTCAATTAGCAGTTTTCACCGATAACTAATGAATGAAGTGTCATTGATGCACTTTCACTTCCCTTAGTTACAGTAACTGTATAACTTACATTAGTAGTATACTTAGGTCTATTTACAATTCTACCTGTATTATCAATAATATCAGGATTATTAGAAGTAAATGTAACTTTATAATCTGCAAAGTTTTTAGCTACTTCATATTCAACATAAACCATCTTTAAGAATTGTTCAACTAAGTTTGCACCCATCATTGTTTTTGGGCATGGTTTGTTAGCAAAGTTGTTGTGGAAAGCAACTCTTTCTGGAGTTAGGTTATATTTAATTAATAAGCTTGTAACTAACTTAGCAAGATATTGCCATGTTAACCATAAGTCAGAACCAACGTTAACACAAGATTCAATAGCTACACCATGTAAATTACCACCACGGATACAAATAGCATCTCCATATGCTGGGTTAATCCATGTTGTAGGAATCTTGTAATTTCCATTTTCGCCTTTAACTACAAATAAACCTAAATCATTGATATGAGGTGTAACACCATCTTTAGTAGGATATTTAACTGTAGTCTTTTGACCTTCAATATAGAAATATCCATCATTTCCTAGTGTAACACTTGGACGATCTTTAACATATGCAACACCAGAATCAGTCCATGTAGTTGAATTGTTGTTGTCAAGTGCCCAGTTTGTGCCATCACCAGCATGCCATGCAATTAACTTTTCGTTTTCAAGTACTTGATAAATACCATCATTACCTACAGTATAATGCCATGAAGCAGTTGTATCAGATTGTGGATGATGTGCCCAATCAGAATTCATCTTTGCATTTGCGCCTGCACTTGAGTTTGCAGTATCATGAACTACGATAAATTCTGTAGATGTTCTTTCAGCTTGAATAACACTTGTTTGGTTTCCATCAGCATCTTCTGCCCATACACCATATTTCTTAGTAGACATTGGCATGTAATCAGCTTGAATACTTGGCATTGTGCCAGCCCAGTAGTTATTAACAGAACCATATACTCTTTGATCAATTTCAGATGATCCCTTATATGAGATAATTCTATTCATAACAACACCATTGTTGTTTTGTGCAATTAATTTTAATAATTCATTCATAGTTTGACTCTCATCAATAACATTAAATGTAACAGTAGCAGTTTCAGAATTAATAGTAACTGTGATTGTTGCTTCGCCTGCCTTTAATGCAGTAACTTTACCAGTTTCATCAACGCTAGCAACTGTAGCATCAGATGATACAAATGTAGGATTATCTCCTTCTACTTCACCAAAGAACTTAACGCTTAATTCAACTTGTTCATCCTTACTTAAAACACCACTACCTTCGAATCTAATTTCGATATGGTTTCCAAGTGCACCATCAGTACTAACTGGAGTTTCTTCTGGAATTGGATCTAATGAAATCTTTTCAGCATCATATAAAGCATCTTTAGCACTAATTTCAGTACCATCAGCTAAATATTTATTTCCACCAGCAATCATCTTAGTATTAGATGCAGCATTCCATGCATTTACAAAATATGCAGTGCTTGGATCATTTACAAATGTATTGTCTGTAACAACAATATTAAATGCTTCTTGAACTCTGTTGAAATATACACCAGTGCCAACAGTATTAAAACTATTTTCTTTTACAAAAATATGATCATATGAGTCAGCATTATTGAATTGACCAAAATGAATAGCATCAGCACCAACGTTTTTAAATGTATTGCCTTCTACTTCAATGTAATAACCTTTTGTTAGGTTAGGACTAGGGCTTCCCCAATTAGAATGGAATGCATTTGTACCAATTGTATCAAATGTGTTGTTCTTAATAACAGCATTTCCACCTAAACCTTTAGTTGTATCATTGATATAGAATGCCATCTTTGGAGCATTATAGAATGTATTGTTTTCAATAAATAAATGAGTATTATTATCAATATATACAAATGCTTCAAGAGTACTTGTTACACTTGTAGTGAATTTATTACCAGTGAAATATAGATTATATGAATAACCACTTGAACCTTCTACAAAATAAATAAATCCTTTACCACTTGTAAGAGCAGTATCTACTAGATTATACGCAAATTTGAAATTATCTAAGTTTGTTGCAGGTTCTGTACCAGATCCACCAGCACCAGCAGCATTTTTAACTGTAGCAGTTCCAGTAAATTTGAAACCAGCAATTGTAATATTTTGTAATTCTTTTGCGATACTAATATTACCAGTTAAAACAGCTTCTTCTTTTCTTGTATCATTTCCAAGTACCTTATTGTTAGGACCAAATAATAAGATATCATTCTTATTAATACTAATGTTTTCAGCATATGTACCACTTGCAACTATAATGCTTGCACCAGCACTAGCTTTAGCAATAGCAGCACTAATTGTGTCAAATGCATTTTCACCAAATGTTAATGCTTCAGTTGTTAAAGAACTTGTTACGCTAGCACCATTTGCGCTACCAGCAAGACTTGCATCTACATATAATGTAGGAACAACTTTAACAGCGATTGTAACTTCAATTGTAGTCTTTCCTTTTACAGATACGATAACATTAGCAGTTCCACTGCTTACAGGAGTAATTAAACCAGTTTCGCTTACTGTAACAGCATCATCAAAGCATTCATATGATAAGAATTCTAAATCACCAGCAGCATCGCTTGTGAAATCACTAGCTTTTAATTGATATTGTTCATTTGCACCAAATGTTGTAGGACCAACATATGCTACTTCATTTGGACCACTGAAAGCAACAACAGTTACTTGCTTAGAACATTTTAAATTTGAGCCATCAGTTGTTTTAGCAACGATTGTTACCTTACCAGCATTAACTGCAACTAATTTACCACTTTCATCAACTGTAGCAACTGTTGGGTTAGTACTTTCCCATTGAGCAACCTTAACACTTGTATTGCTTGGGCTAATCTTTGCTTCTAATGCTACTTCATCACCAACATAAAGTTCATCAGCTAAATCAAATTCAATAGCTTCAGCTAATACTTGTTTTTCTTTAATAGCAATTTTAATATTAGCACTTACGCCGCCTTCATCATTTGCAGTAGCTGTGATAGTAACAGTACCAGCCTTTAAAGCTGTAACTAAACCATTAGCATCTACAGTAGCAATCTTACCATTACTTGTCTTCCAAGTAAATGATTTATCATTTGCATCTGCTGGAAGTACTGTAGCAGTAAGAGTTTGTGTATCACCTTCAGTCATAGAAGTTTCACCTTCAATAGTGATGCTTTCTACATAAACAGGTTTCGCAGG
>DBWF01000014.1:3636-4207 GCA_002308275.1 Caryophanales bacterium UBA1245
CCTTCAGCACTTAAAGAATATTCAACAACTGGATTTTCAACATCCTTAGTTGTTGGATTTAAAGTCACTTCTTCTCCAACTTCTAATTCATAAGATGTAGTTGTAAAAGAAATGCTAGGATTCTTTGTTTCCTTTCCATTGTCTTTGTTTTCATCATCTTTCTTACATCCAACTAAAGCAAGAGCAAGTAAGAAGACAAAAATTGTAATAAATATTTTGCTTATACGTTTCAACATTTTACCCTCCTCGTATAATTATTGTAAATATTTTACAATTAATTATTATATCATAATTAACTAAAAATTTCAAGTTGAATAATCGCAAATAAAAAAGAAAGCATCTTTCGATGCTTTCCTTCGTTTTATAATTAGTTATATTTACCAATTACTAATGAATTTAAAGTAACGCTTTGAGATTCGCCACCCTTAGTAACTGTGATTGTATAACTTACATTTGTAGTATAATCTGGAGCCTTAACAACTCTACCAGTGTTATCAATGATTTCAGGATTATTAGATGTGAAAGTAATTGTGTAATCACTGTAATTCTTAGCAACTTCATATTCAGCATA
>DBWF01000012.1:0-10526 GCA_002308275.1 Caryophanales bacterium UBA1245
ATATCCCAAGTGCCATCATGATGCCAAATAATTAGAAGTTTTAGAACTTCACCAATCAGATAAAAGATACCAACAATAAAAAGCATAATTCGGAAATGTAAATCATCCATATGCCGATAAAACTTTAATAGATAATAGATTAGTAACACATAAAGTAGAAGCCATAATAGATGATAAGTACTATAATTGGTTTCTACTTCAATAGAATATCTTAAAAGATCTAAAAACTTATCCATATCATGGCCTCCTTTTTTATAAAATGTTATCAATATTATACCATATTTATTAAAAAAGAGATAGTTAAACGCCTTAAATAATTATTACCAAAACTCTTGTCAAGAGTATTCAGTTGTGGTATAATAATAGCGTTATAAGTTTAGAAACACGCTATGGAGGTCATTATGTACTATCTAGATTATATTCTATTAGCTATTTCAGTATTATTAATCGTTATTATCGTATTACAAAATCCAAAAGAAGATGCTTTAAGTGCCTTCTCAGGTGCTAAATCTGATAGAGCTAAAATGAAACAAAGAGGTATTGAAAAAGTCATTAATCGTGTAACAACTGTACTTGCAGTTTTATTCTTTGTTGCATCATTATTATTAATGATTTTCGATCGTACACTTTAATCTAAGAAAGAAGGCCGATGAGGCCCTTTTTTATTATGTAAAAGAAAGGTGGTGAGAAGATGCGTGATGAAATCCTTGCTTTAATGAGCGAACCCGATTATAAAGCTTTAGTGCCTAGAGATATAATGAAAGCTTTGCACAGTGAAAACCTAACTTCAGTGATCAAAACATTAAACGAATTAGAAGATGAATGTTTAATTATTCATGATCGCGGTGGTCATTATGCCCTTCTTGCTTATTTCGATGTTTATTTAGGCGTGATCGACATGAAAGAAGCCGGCTTTGGCTTTGTCAAAGTTGATTCTTTCACAAAAGATGTCTATATTCCATATAATGATATTCTAGGCGCTTTAGATGGCGATACAGTTTTAGTTCAAGTATTAAGAGATACCCCACGCGGACCTGAAGGAACTATTATTGATGTTGTGGAACGAAAAACAAGGAGCTTAATTGGTGTCTTCCAAAAGAAAGGTAGTCATTATTTTATTGCCCCTAGCGGTAAGCTAACTAGTGTAACCGTTGAAGTAATGCCTAAAAATATCAACCAAGCGGTTCCTGGTGATGTGGTCAAAGTGATTATTACTAATTTCGGTGATGGTCATTATCTAAAGGGTAAAGTTGATAAGATTCTAGGCCAATTCGATGATGTTGGAATGGATATCAAACTACTAGTTGAAGAATCCATGATTAGCCACACCTTTAATGATCAGGTAATGCAAGAATTACAAGAGTTACCATCGATTGATGATACAATGTACCGCGATTTGCGTGACAAAATGATTGTCACTATCGACGGAGCTGATGCGAAAGACTTTGATGATGCCATTTCGGTTGTAAAACTCGATGAAGAGACTTATGAGTTAGGGGTATATATTGCGGACGTAAGTGCTTATGTTAAGGAGGGTAGTGCCTTAGATCAAGAAGCCTACACTAGAAGCTTTAGCTGTTATTTACCAAATGGTGTAATTCCAATGCTTCCTTTCATGCTATCAGATGATTTATGTTCACTAGTGCCAGGAGAGGATCGTTATACATTAGCTTGCCAGATGACAATTAAAAATGGCGAAGTAGTTGATTCTGATATCTTCCAATCCATTATTAAGAGTAAAGCTCGTTTAACCTATGAACAGGTTAATAAGTGGTTTGTAGAAGAAAATGTACCAGAAGAACTAAAAATGTTAAATGATGCTAAAACTTTATGTGAAGTTTTAGCAAAGAAGCGTCATCAAGCAGGTTCCCTAGATTTTGATGTACCAGAAGCTAAAATCATTTTGGATGCTAATGAAGTTGCGATTGATGTTGTGCCACGTGAGCGTGGGATCAGCGAACAAATGATTGAAGAAATGATGATTTTATGTAATGAGACGATTGCGGAAAGACTAATGTACTTAGATGTTCCTTTCCTATACCGTGTTCATGATGAACCAGAAAAAGCTAAAATTACCGATATCATTAGTTTGGCGCGCCAATTTGGTGTAATGGTTCCAAAAGTGCAAAATAAGATTCATCCATTGTTTGTGCAACATCTTTTAGAATCACTTCAAGAAGAAGATCAACAAGCGCTCTTTAACCATTTGATGCTCCGCGCAATGGCTAAAGCTAAATATAGTGTCCAAAACATTGGTCACTTTGGTTTAGCGCTTGATAGCTATACGCATTTTACTTCACCAATTAGGCGTTATTCTGATCTAATTGTTCATCGTCTTGTTAAAACCTATCTTTTAGGACAAAACGAAATTGACCTTTCGGAAGAAGAATTAGACCGGGTAGCTGAACAAATCAGTAGCCAAGAAAAACGGATTGAATCATTAGAACGTAGTGCGGTTGATATGAAAAAAGCCGAATTTATGCAAAATAAAATCGGAAAGTGTTATAATGGTATTACATCAGGTATCCAAAAATGGGGTGTTTATGTTGAACTACCTAATATGGTAGAAGGGCTTATTAGTAGTGCTGATTTAATTCGTCATGGTTTTGTTTATAATGAAAACGAAAACTCATGGCGTAAAAAAGATACAGTGCTACGAATTGGTAAACACGTCAAAGTAAAAGTAGTGGATGCATCCAAAGTTCGTAGGACGGTTGATTTTGTTTTAGGAGGTAATGATGATGAAGAATGAAACACGTAAAGTCATTTGTCAAAACAAAAAAGCTCATCATGATTATTTCATCGAAGACACATATGAATGTGGTATTAGTCTACTTGGAACCGAAATCAAATCAATTCGTTTAGGTAAAGTCAGTATCAATGAAGCTTATTGCTATGTTGAAAAAGGTGAAATGCTAATTAGCGGAATGCATATTAGTAAATATGAACAAGGTAATCTCTTTAACCATGATCCCGATCGCTTAAAGAAATTACTATTACATAAAAAAGAAATTATTCGTTTACAATCAAAAGTAATGCGTGAAGGCTATACTTTAATTCCCCTTGTTATTTATTTAACAAAGGGACGTTGTAAAGTTGAATTAGGTCTTGCCAAAGGTAAAAAGCTATACGATAAGCGGGAATCTTTAAAAGAAAAAACCATAAACCGCGAGATGGAAAAGCTAAACCGTTAAACAATTGATTGCCAAAAAGATATTATAATGTTATAATAGATGTATAAGGAGAACAAATTTATGGAAAATCAAGATAAGGCTGTTCTATTGGAAGGCGAAACTGAAGGCCTTTCAGAAAAACAAATTAAAAAAGATCAACGTCGTCAAAAAGGTGTTGCGGGGATTGTCGTTTCTTGCATCTTGCTTGCGGTAGCACTTTTCTGCGCAATTTTAGGCTTTTCTATGCTTAAGGGTCTACTCGACTCAATGAAAGAAACACAAGAGTCAGGTGATGCGGGGGCCCAATTTGGGATGATCTTTGCAATGATTATTGTCATTATATTCCCAATATTATTTGATATTGTGGGTGTAGCCTGCAGTATTCCGGTCTTTATTATTAATTTAAGAAGATTAATAATGAAAAAGAAATACTTAGTGCTTAATATTATTTTTACTGCACTACCAGTTTTGATTGTGGCTTTCATTATTATTGGCTTCCTTGCTTTAAGAAGTAGATAAAAATTGATCAAAGAAGGGCTTGTGAATTTGAGTAATCATTTTCACAAGCCTTTTTGTTTCGAAAAATTGCAAGATAGCGTATAATATATTATATTAACAATTTAGAAAGGAGGAGAATACGATGCTTACTAATAAACATGAGATGGATATGACCACTGGTAATCTGTTTAAAAAGATTATTGTTTTCTGTGTTCCATTAATGCTTACTGGAATCTTACAAATGTTTTATAATACGGCTGATTTAATTGTTGTGGGTCGCTTTAGTAGTCAAGCAAATGCGGTGGGAGCAGTTGGCTCGACCAGTGCGCTTATTAATTTAATTGTTAATCTGTTTATGGGCTTATCGGTTGGTACAAATGTTATGGTAGCTAGGTATTTCTCTTCCCAAAAACATGAAAATTTAGAAAAGACCGTCCATACTTCAATCACTGTTAGCTTACTATGTGGTACAGCACTAGGAATTGTGGGCTTTATTTTTGCAAGATTTTTCTTAAGTTTAATGCAAAACCCAATTGATCTTGCGGTAACGTATTTGAAGATTTATTTTATTGGCATGCCATTTAATATGCTCTTTAATTTCGCCGCAAGCGTCCTACGTGGGGTTGGTGATACTAAGCGTCCATTAATCTTCTTGACGATTGCGGGGCTAATTAATGTCGGACTAAATATGTTTTTTGTAATTGTTCTTGGCATGAGTGTTGATGGGGTAGCTTATGCAACCATTATTTCTCAATTTGCTTCATGTATTATGATTATAGTATGTTTACTCAAGACAAAAGAAGCCTATGGATTCCGCTTTAATAAAATGCAAATCAACTTACATGAATTAAAAGAGATTGCTAAAATCGGTTTACCAGCTGGTGTTCAAGGATCAATCTTCTCAATTTCTAATGTTATTATTCAATCATCAGTTAACCGCTTCGGCGCTGATGTAATTGATGGCAATTCGATTGCGCAAAGTATTGAAGGATTTGTCTATATTGCAATGAACTCGGTTTATAATGCGGCACTATCATTTATCGGTCAAAATGTTGGTATTAGGAAATACGAAAACATTCGAAAAATCACTTGGCGCTGTCTATTTGTAGTAACGATGATTGGTGTTTTAATGGGTGGCGGCTTATTTCTTGCTAAACCGCTAGTTACAAGATTATATACAACTGATCCTCATGTTATTGAAGTTGCCTATGTCAGACTTCATTATCTATGTCTACCATACTTTTTATGTGGTATTATGGATGTGATGGTTGGCTGTCTAAGAGGTCTTGGTACATCATTTGTCCCAATGGTTGTCTCAATATTGGGTGTATGTGGTTTTAGAATTGCTTGGATTTATAGTGTCTTTTACCGGTTTGCGGACTTCAGTAATTATAAGTCACTCCATTTATTATATGTTTCATATCCAATATCTTGGATTGTGACTTTTGCGATTCATGTTTTATGCTATGAAATTATTTATCACCGGATTGTTAAAAGACCAACGGACTTAGAATTAGAGTAGGAGAAGACAATGAGTTATTTTGAAGTAGTTAAATATAATGATCAATTATATCAATTAAAAGACCGCTTAGGTGTCTTAGTGACTTTAGTAATAGGTAGTAAAAAAGCATTACTTTTTGATACTGCTTATGGAATTGGTAATTTAAAAGAAGAAGTTCAAAAGATAACTAAATTACCTTTAATCGTTATTAATAGTCATGGTCATATGGACCATAGTTGTGGCAACTATCAATTTGATGAGGTTTATCTTCATAAAGATGATTTTGCGTTATGTCAAAAACACAATAGTTACCCATGGCGCCTTCGCAATATCGAAAGTGCTAAAAGAATGAAGGCTCTTCCAGAAGGCTTTGATGAAGAAGACTACTTAAAACAAAATGAAGGTGTTTTAAAAGAAATTAAAATAGGTGATATTATTGACCTTGGTGATCTAAAGGGTGAGGTTATTTCTATGACTGGTCACACCAAAGGATCGATTGGCATTTTATTTAAAGACTGGAAGCTATTACTGGTTGGCGATGCAACTTGTCCATTCGTTTGGCTTTTCTTAGAAGAATCAGAACCAGTTTCTGTTTATACTAAAATGCTAGAAGCAGTGATGCCACTTCCCTTTGAAAACTTTTTAGTCGGTCATGGAGCAAGATTATTTCCAAGAAGTAAAATGGTGGATTTCTATAATATTGCGAAAAATATTGATTTAGAACGGTCAGTACCCGTCTCATTTGGTGGTTTTGAAAATTGCAATGCCTATTGTTATACTTTAGGCAAAATGTATGACCAAGATGACTGTGGTGTGGTTTTTGACCCTAATAAACTATAATTAAAAAAGAAATGAGGCGTTAAAGTGCAACAAAATTATTACTTGTGTATTGATTTAAAAAGCTTTTACGCTTCAGTTGAATGTGTTGAGCGCGGTCTTAATCCCTTAACTACTAATTTAGTGGTGGCGGATCCGAGCCGTGGGGTTGGGGCAATTTGTCTTGCGGTAAGTCCATCACTTAAAAAGTTAGGTGTTAGAAACCGGTGCCGGTTATTTGAAATACCAAAAAATATTAAATATATTACAGCGCTTCCTAGAATGCGACTCTATATGGAAAAGGCAGCTGAGATTTATCGTAATTACCTTAAATTCTTTGCCCCTGAAGATATCCATGTCTACTCAATTGATGAGTGCTTTATTGATATTACCAAATATTTAAAACTCTATAATTTACCACCACGAGAAATTACAAAGATGCTTCTTGATATGATATATGAACGGATGGGGTTAATCGCAACAGCTGGTATTGGTACGAATCTTTTTCTAGCCAAACTAGCGCTTGATATAATCGCCAAAAATGCCCCTGACTATATTGGCTATCTAAATGAAGAGCTATTTAAAGAAGAGATGTGGCACTATCAACCGATTACCGATGTTTGGAATATTGGTCGAGGAATAGCCAATCGCTTGTTAAAGTATGATATTGTTGACTTATATGGCATTACCCAAGTAGAAGAAGCAAAACTCTATAAAGAGTTTGGAATAAATGCGGAATTATTAATTGACCATGCCTGGGGAAGAGAAAGCTGTACGATGGAAGATATTAAAAAGTATCATTCAAAGTCTAATTCTTTTTCCAATTCTCAAATTCTTTTTGAAGACTATAATTATGATGATACGCTACTGGTTTTAAAAGAGATGGTCGATTTAAATTCCCTTCGTTTAATTGAAGATGATTTAGTAACTAACTGTATCGGTTTGATGATTGGTTATTCAAAAGACGCCCATAAAGCAACCGGAGGCATGATGAAATTATCAGGCTTTACTTCATCAAGAAAAGAACTAATGGATTCCTTTATTTCACTATATCATAAAACAACCGAGCGGGGATTCCCAATTCGCCGGATTGGGATTAGCTTTAATAATGTTAAGAGTGCGGAATATGAAGAGTTTGATCTTTTTACTGATCTAGAAGCTCGTAAAAAAGAAAAGTCAGTTCAGAAAACAATTATCGACTTGAAGAAAAAATATGGTAAAAATGTAATTATAAAAGGGATGGATTTAGAAGACAAAGCAACAACCATCCAAAGAAATCGCTTGATTGGAGGACACAACGGTGGAGAAGATGAAGCGGAGTGAACGAGCTAAACAGTTTTTGCCTTTCGATTCACTGAAAGGATTTTACGATTTAGTTCATAATGAAGAAAAAATCATCACCCCAAGAAGGATTCTAACGGATGATGAACTAGCAATTTTATCTTTCAAATTTAGTCAATTAGAAGTTGGCAAAATGGTAATGATTGAACATTATGTCACTGATGGCTATGTTAAGACAGAAGGAATGATTGCTAAAATAGATGAGACATTCAGAACAATTACGATTGTGCAAACAGTCATTCACTTTGAAGATATTGTGGGGATTAGTGCTGATTGGATAAAGGATTATCTCATTGATTAATTACTATATATAATAAGGACTGAATATGAAATACTTAATTACTGGGGCAACTGGCCATATTGGGAATGACTTAGTACGCCTTTTGCTAGGAAAAAATTATCAAGTAAAAATACTAATTCGTAATCCAAATGATCCATCAATTATGAATTTAGATTGTGAAAAAGTTATTGGCGATATTACAAGTAGCGCATCACTAGATGCTTTTTTCGAAGATGATGCCATTGTTGTTCATAGTGCTGGTATGATTGATTTAACAGAAAAGCACTTAGAAGAGATGCTCAAAATTAATTTTGAAGCTACACAAATGATTACCCAAGAATGTATTAAACATCATTGTAAGCTGATATTCTTAGGTAGTTCGGATGCAATACCTGCAACCACTCATCAAATAAGTGAGCCAGATGGTTTCCCACTGGAAGGTCTTGATAACTATTATGGGATTACGAAAGCGATGGCTTGTGATTACGTTTATAAAGCCCTAAAGCAGGGACTTTTAAAGGGAACGATTATTTGCCCATCTTGCGTTTTAGGTAATAACGATGTAAAAGGTTCAACCCAAGGAGTTGCCATTTATAAGCAATCGAAGCGAAAAGTGGGCTTTGTTTTAAAAGGACATTATAATTTTGTGGATGTTGATATGGTCAGCGATGGTATTCTAAAGGCTTCACTAAAAGAGCACTTAGCACCAGTTTACTTGTTTACCGGTGTCGATGTTAATGTTAAACAGCTATATGAAGCAATATTTAAAGCAACTGGTAAAAAGCCACATTATATGTACATTCCAATGTTTCTAGCCTATATTGGTGCTTTCTTTGCTACTCCATACTATAAACTAACTAAGAAAAAACCAGTACTTACCAAAGTAATGCTTGATACAATTAGCTTAGATGTTGTTTTCGATAATCAGCTTGCAAAAGAAGATTTAGATTTTCTACCAACTGATTTTGATAGCTTAATTGCGAAAACGATTAACTGGTTTAAAGAACGTGCATAACAAGCGTTAGTATTCCATTTGCATATTTTTACTAAATGTGATACAATATACTAACGAATTAGATAATTATTAAAGGAGAATAAAATGAGTCAATTAGAAAAAATATCTAGTAATCAAGTTAAATTAACAATCGAAGTAAGTGCTGAACAATTTGGTCATGCGATTGAACACGTTTATCCAGAAGTAGCTAAAGATGCTAAGATTGATGGTTTCCGTCCTGGTAAAGCCCCAATGAATCTTTACATTAAACATTATGGATATAGCGCATTATATGAACATGCGATCGATCATGCTATTAATGATACTTATCGTGATGCAGTTATGGAACACAATCTAATGGTTGTTGATTATCCAAAAATCGATATTAATGAAATCGAAAATATCAGTCATGATAAAGGCTTCACTTATACGGCTTTAGTATATGTTCTACCTGAAGTTGAACTTGTTCAATATAAAGGCTTAGGTTTTGAAGCATTATCAAAGAAAGTATTAAAGAAAGATATTGATGCGGCTATCAACAATGCTTTAAACAATAAAGCAGAAAATGTTTTAATCGACAGTCCTGCCAAACTATCTGATACAGTTGTTATCGATTTTGAAGGCTTCATCGATGGTGTTGCTTTCGAAGGTGGTAAAGCTGAAAACTATGAACTAACACTAGGGTCTGGTGCTTTCATTCCTGGCTTTGAAGACCAATTAATTGGTAGTGTAGCCGAAGAAGAAAGAGAAGTTAAAGTTAAATTCCCTGAAAACTATCATGCTGAACTAGCTGGTAAAGATGCAACATTCAAAGTTAAAGTTCATGAAGTAAAACAAAGAGTTGTTCCTGTTCTTGATGATGAATTTGTTGCGGATTTAGAAATTGAAGGTGTTAAGACAGTTGAAGAATATCGTACTTACACTGAAAACAATCTAAAGAAAGCTAAAGAAAAAGAATATGAAGATGATTATCTTGATAAATTATTAAAGGCTTTAGTTGAAGCTAACCCAATCGATGTTCCAGAAGTGATGATTGATAATCAAGCTAAAGATATCGAAGAACGTTATCGCAAACAAGCTGAACAATACAAGATTCCATTTGATATGTTCTTACAATTCCAAGGTTTAACTGAAGAACAATTCAAAGAACATGCTAAACTTCAAGCAGCAAACCAAATCAAGATTGATTTAATTTTCGAAGCAATTATTAAGAAAGAAAACTTCCCAGTTAAAGAAGAAGAAATCGAAAAGTTATATCAAGAAATCGCTGATGGCAATAAAGTTAGCCTTGAACAAGCTAAGAAAGGCGTTCGTCTAGATGATGTTAAGTATCATCTACAAAGAGATGAAGCTTTAGAATTCTTAAAGAAAAACAATGGTCCTAAATTTTTAAAGGATAATAAAGAAGAAACTAAATAATAATTTAAGGCCTAATCTATATTAGGTCTTAACTATTCTATATAAGGAGGTTGCTATGAATAACAACACACCTAATACAATTGAATTACCAGCACTTGTGATTAAGGATTTTATTCCTTTCCCTGGTACTGAAATGCGAATCGACTTTGAAGGTAGTTTTGCTTCCGACGCACTAAAGATGGCTGAACAATATCAAAACAATATTATTGCTTTGATTCCTAATCCTGATGCGGCGGAAGGTGAAATGGCTTATCAAAAAATTGGTGTTATGGGTCGAATCTTACTTAATATGTCAATGCCAAGTAACACGAGACGTGTTAAAATTGCTTTTAATGAACGTGCTGAAGTAAAAGAAATCGTTAGTGAAAAGCCTTGCCTACTTGTTAGTGCGCAAACTGGTGTTGAAGTACGTGGTAATGAAGAAGAAATAATGCCACTTTATAATCTTATCAATGAAGAAATGAAATATGATAAGAATAAACTACCAATTGAAAACAAAGAAGT
>DBWF01000012.1:10561-19547 GCA_002308275.1 Caryophanales bacterium UBA1245
GTTAATGTTTTAAGATTTGATTATCAAACAAAGCTTAAATATTTATTATCTTGCGATCTATCAGAACGTCTTAAATTCTTATTACAAGACTTACATCTTCAAAAGTTCTATTTTGATATTGAAGCTAAAATTGATGATGATGTTAAAAAGAACATCAATGAAAGTCAAAAGGAATACTATTTAAGAGAAAAGATTCGTGCTATCCAAGATGAACTTGGCGATAAGGTGAAGAAAGATTCTGATATCGAAATGCTTAGACAAGCGATTCTTGATGCGCATATGCCAAAAGAAGTTGAAGAGAATGCTTTAAAAGAATTATTCCGCTATCAAATTTCGAATAGTGCATCGCCTGAATCAGCAGTTATTAGAACATATCTTGACTTTATTGTTAGCCTTCCTTGGGATAAAGAAACCGAAGATTGTGAAGATATTAATGCGGCTAAAGAAGAATTAGACAGAGATCACTATGGTCTTGATAAAGTTAAAGATCGGATTCTAGAATACTTAGCTGTTAAAATTCTAAACAAACGCAATCCACAATCAATTCTTTGCTTAGTAGGTCCTCCAGGGGTTGGTAAAACTTCCCTTGCTAGATCAATTGCGAAAGCCCTTCATAAAGAATTTGTTAAAGAATCTTTAGGTGGCGTAAGAGATGAAGCTGAAATTAGAGGCCATCGTCGTACTTATATTGGGGCTTTACCTGGCCGCATTTTACAAGGCATTCAAAGAGCAAAGACCAAAAATCCTGTCTTCTTACTTGATGAAGTAGATAAATTAAGTAGTGATTATAAAGGTGATCCAACAAGTGCTCTACTTGAAGTGCTTGATCCAGAACAAAATTGTTTCTTTAGTGATCACTATTTAGATGAAAAGTTTGATCTTTCACATGTCTTCTTTATTTGTACCGCAAACTACCTCTATAATATTCCAGCTCCTTTAAGAGATAGAATGGAAGTTATTGAAGTATCTAGTTATACGGAATATGAAAAGTTTGAAATTGCTCGTCGCCATTTAGTTCCAAAACAAATGAAACTCCATGGTTTATCAGAAGAACAATTTAGTCTAACTGATGATGCAATTCTAACAATTATCAGAGAATACACACGTGAAGCAGGTGTCAGAGAATTAGAACGCTTTATTGGTACAATCATTCGTAAGACCATCAAGAAGATTTTGATGGAAAAGCTAACTAAGTTGGAAGTTAATAGCGAAGTTCTAAAAGAATTATTAGGTAAACCTCGTTATACTAATAATAAGGTTGAAACAGTCGATTTAGTCGGTGTTGTTAATGGTCTTGCTTATACTGAATATGGCGGCGACACTTTAGAAATTGAAGTTGCTTACTATCCAGGTAATGGCGGATTGGTTGTTACTGGTAACTTAGGCGACGTTATGAAAGAAAGTGCTAAAGCTGCACTAAGTTATGTCAGAGCTAACGCGGAAAAATATGAAATCGATCCTAAGATTTTCAAAGAAAACGATATTCATATTCACGTTCCTGAAGGTGCTGTACCAAAAGATGGTCCTTCAGCTGGCGTAACTCTTGCCACCGCAATCGTCTCAGCCCTAAGCAATAAAAAAGTTCACCATGAAGTTGGTATGACTGGTGAAATCACTTTACGTGGTCGGGTTTTACCAATTGGTGGCTTAAGAGAAAAATCGATTGCTGCGAACCGTTCAGGTCTTAAGACAATCCTTATTCCAAACGAAAATGTCAAAGATTTAGATGAAGTTCCTGAAAGTGTTAAAGAACAATTAAAAATCATTCCTGTTTCATCAATTGATGAAGTAATTGACCTTGCAATTATCAAATAGAAAGTAGGGATAACAATGCTAATATTAGTCGGTCCTAGTGCATCTGGTAAAACGGAAGTCGCTAAATATTTAATCTACCATTATGGTATGCGAAAACTTGTCACTTATACAACGCGTCCAATGCGTATGGGCGAAATTGATGGTGCTGATTATAATTTTATTAGTCGGGCGGAATTTGAAAAGCGTCTTCAAGACAATTTCTTTTTAGAAAGTGTCGAATATAATAATCAATTATATGGAACAGCATTTAAGGATTTAGCACCTGATAAGGTAGTAATCTTAGAGCCCCAAGGTGTTAAAAACTATTTAGCTAAAGTTCGTAATGAAATTAAAGTTTGCTATCTAAAAACCCCAATTGAATACCGCCTAAAACGGATGCAAATGCGTGGTGATGATCCAGAATCAATAAAGAAGCGTTTAGCTGGTGATGATACCATCTTTACCGAAGAACTCGAAGAACTAGCTGACTGGACAATTTTAAGCGATGATATTACTATCCCTGAGATGGCCGAATGGATTTATCAAAAGTATCAAGAAACTCTTTAAAGATTCCCTCATTAGATGTTAGAGGAATTCCTTATGAGATTAAAAACTCTAAAGCATCTAATAGACTAGCTATTAATGTTAAAAATGGTGGTTTAGTAGTTATTCATAAGGCTAAAATGGTCCCAATGTCTTATGTTAATGATTTTGTGGAGCGTAAAATTGACTGGATTACCGAAAAATATTTAAAAGCTTATGTACCAAAACGTCAATTTACGGAAAATGAGGATTATCTTTATTTAGGTAAGCATTACCGAATTCATAAAGTAAATGCCAAAAGCAATAAAGTTTTTATTGAAAATGATTTATTAGTAGTTTATACAAATTGTTTAGAAATCGAAAAAATCCAAAAGCTCGTTAATCGTTTTTTAAAGAAGCAAGCTGAAGAAGTCTTCAATATGTGCTTAATGCGTTGCTTTGAACAAATGAAGCCTTATTTAAAAGAATACCCTAATCTTTTAATTAAACAATATAAGAGTCGTTGGGGGACATGTCATCCTGCCAAGAAAACGATTATGCTAAATATTGCTTTAATTCATGTACCGGTTCATCTAATTGAATATGTCGTTTATCATGAATTAGCTCATTTTGTCTACTTAGATCATCAACCTCATTTCCACCAATTTTTACAAAAATTTGTGAAAAATGAGAAACAACTAAAAAAAGAACTTAATCTATATCAAACGGTTTATCATTAATATTTCGAAAGAAAACACCAAAACAGTCTTGTTTTGGTGCTTTTTTAATATCCTAGTAGTCCTTTTTCGAACTTTACATCTTTTATAAATCATTATATAATATAAATAAGGGAATGAACATAGGAGAAAAAATGAAAAATGTTATTGAAACGCTACAAGAAAAATACAATAATGTAGCCCGTAATGATAAGGCTAAGCTAGCTAAATTTCTAAAAAGACGTCGGATGGAATTAGGTTATACATTAGAAGAAGTTAGTGATGGCATTTGTAGTACTAGCTACTTAAGTAAAATTGAAAATTGTCAAGTTGAGGTGGATGATAATTACTATCACATGCTCTTTGAAAAACTACATTTAGAGTATCAATCAATTGTGGAACATCGGATGGTTCCCATTTATACCGAAATCATCAAAGCTTATTTAAAGGATGACCGCGCATTTATTGAATCTAAACTCAATGGTATCGTTGGTAATAATGCTTACTGTGATACCGAAATTGAGATGTTAGTGGTAATTTATAATTTAATTGGTGGTAGCATGGAAGAAGCATCAACTTCTATCCGTAAACTAGAACTAGTTAAAAATACCTTATCACTCGATGAGTTATTGTTTTTATCATTTTTAAATGTAGTATATGATTATAAGACTTATCGCTTTGATGCGGTAAAGGAAAATATTGAAGTTTTATTAAGGAGTTCCACGACTGATGAAGTGATGCATTTAGCGATTATTGACCTAGCTCTTAATTATTATTATGAAGCAGGTTTTAAAGCTCAATTCTATCATTTATACGCGGAATACTTAAATCATCCATTAAAGAAGATCTTTAGCCGGATTGAGTTAATTCATAGCCTACAGGAACTAGTTCTTTTAGGTGAAGAACGCGATGACTTAGACGATCAATTTTATTTATTAAATTCAATTACACCACCAGAATTACTATCCATCTATCACTATTATTATGGCTGGTATTTGGTTAATAAAAAAGCCTACGAGCAAGCATTCTTACTCATGCAAAACGAACCTAATACAGTTCAAAACTTAACAGTGATGGGAATTTCAGTAAATAGGATTAATGATTTTAATGTTTCCATTGAATACTTACAAATCTTAAAAAATCAAGACTTAACGATCAATGGTCCATATGAAGAATTCTTAGATTATATGCGGCTAAAGCTTGAACAATATGGTTATAGCTATTTACATAATTATTTGAAGCATCAAATCTTACCACATCAAAAAAGATATCAATGCGCGTTTTTATTAAAAGAAGAAGAGCATGAGTATCAAAAGGTCGCTTTTGAATTAGGACGCTATAAAGAAGTAGTTAAAGCTTTTCTTAAAATATAGGTAATTTGCTAAGTGCTAATAATATTAGCATTTAGCCTTTTTTTGTTTGGTTTACAAAATGTAATAAATAGTGTATAATATAATTACAAAAGAAGGCATATTATGAACGAATTATTACAACAAATTAAAATAGAAGCCTTAGCAAATGATGTTCCGATTATTCAAGATCCATCACTAGCCTTAATAGGTGATTTAATTGATGAATATCAAATGGCTAAAATAATAGAGATTGGGACTGCGGTTGGCTATTCAGCACTCTCTTTTTTAGAACATGCAAGCGTCCAAATGATTGATACCTTTGAGAGAAACAGTGAAATGGCGTCAATTGCTAAACAAAACATTGCTAAATGTGGCAAAGAGAACGAGATTACTATTCATGAGGTTGATGCCCTATTATTTGATGAAAAAGAATTAAATAGTGATTATGATCTCCTCTTTATTGATGCCGCAAAAGCTCAATCGCAAAAGTTCTTTCTCAAATATAGTCCCCTAGTTAAAAAGGGTGGTTTTATCATTGTGGATAATATTAATTTCCATGGGGTTAAAGCAGATGATCCAGGAATATCTAAAAATTTAAGAAGTATGCTACTTAAAATTGAAGCCTTTGTGGAATGGATTAAAACCGTGGAAGGTTATTCAGTATCTTTTTTTGAAGGAGGAGATGGCTTAGCTATCGCACGTAAACTATGATAATTGTTGAAGCGAATGACTCTAGGATCATAAATAATCAGCATGCTGATGGTTTTGTAATCGGTATCCAAGGCAATAGTAGCGAATGCTTTCATCATTTTGCGCTTGACGAAGCTCTTGCTTTAGTCAAACAAATCAAAAAACTAAATAAAAAAGCTTTTATTGATCTAACCTCAATGTATCATGAAGAAGATGTTGAAAGTTTACAAAACATTATTAATCAGTTAAATGATGCGGATGGCTTTCTATATCATGATTTTTTAGTTCATTCATTAGTGCCCAAAGAAAAACGCGTTTATTATGCTCCTACTTATATGACTAATAAAGAGGACTTTGATTTAATGCGTAGTGATTCTACTTATGTACTGGCTTCACCGGAAGTTGATTTTGAAAGTCTAAAAAGGATGGCCAGTGAACAAACGTGGTATTTAACATTTGGTACTTGGGAAATCTTCCATTCGCGTCGTCCCCTACTTACTAACTATTTTAAGTATCGTGGTATCAAAGATCACAAGAATCAATACACTTTAAAAGAAGAATTTAGACCTACGGAAGAATATCATATTGTAGAAGCTAGAGGTACTAAAATCTATTTAAATGATTATTACTATTTAGGTTCTGAAATTAAAGATTTAAAGGGCCATTATTTTATCAAGCCCTTTAATCTGCCATATGAGGTAGTTGATCAGGTTATTAATATTTATTATCAAGCACTCCAAAGTGGTAACTTTGAAGAAATTAAAGAGGGTCTTGAGGCTCTTGGTATCAAACTTCATCAAACATTCCTCTATCAAAAGGTTGTTTTAACTAAAGGTGAAGCTTATGAGTAGAAGATTTGAACTATTAGCACCAGCTGGTAACCTTGAAAAAGCCAAAATCGCATTATTATATGGAGCGGATGCGGTATACGGTGGCGGTAAGAAGTTTAGCCTAAGAGCCAGAGCATCAAATTTTGATTTAGATGAAATTAGAGAACTTTGCACTTTCGCGCATAACTTAGGTAAAAGAGTTTATATCACGATGAATATTATTCCGCGCGATGGTGATTTTGATGGACTTGATGAATACTTGAAAGCACTTGAAGTTGCAAAGGTTGATGCCATTATTGTATCAAGTAGTTATATAATGGAAAGAGCTAAAGTGGTGGCTCCCCATGTTGAACTTCATCTTTCAACCCAAAAATCAGCTACTAACCTAGCAACGATTAATCATTATTATCAAAAGGGAATCACAAGAGCTGTTTTAGCTAGAGAATTAACGCTTGAAGAAATTACCAAAGTTGCCAAAGCTGCTCCATGTGAACTAGAAGTGTTTATTCATGGCGGTATGTGCGCTAGTTATTCTGGTCACTGCCTGTTGAGCAACCATATGACCAACCGGGATGCTAACCGCGGTGGCTGTGCCCATTCTTGTAGATGGAATTATACACTATGTGAAAATGGATGCGATTTACCAAAGTTTTTCAATTTTGGTTCCAAAGATTTAATGGCATTACGTTATATTCCAACACTAATTGATTTAGGCATTGCGTCTTTCAAGATTGAAGGTCGGATGAAATCAACTTATTATCTAGCCTGCGTAGTAAGAGCTTACCGGAAACTAATTGATTTATATTTAGAAAAAGGGGAAGTATCGGAAAGCGACTTTGAGTATTTAACACGTGAAATTGAAAAAGCTGAAAATCGTCAAACTTGTAGTGGCTTTTATGATGGTATCCCTAATGAAGAATATCAACTATACGATAATCGTAATGAAATTCCAACCCAAGAATATGTCGCTTTCATCCTTGATTATGATGAAGCAAAGGGACGTGCTCTGATCGAACAACGCAATCATTTTAGTGTTGGCGAGGAATTAGAAGTCTTTGGCCCTCAATATGATGGTAAAATTATTAAAGCAACAAATATGGTGGATGCGGAAACCGGTGAAGCATTAGAAGTTGCTCGTCACCCATTACAAAAGATGTGGATTGATATGCCATTTAAAGTTGAACCCGGTGACTTAATTAGAAAAAATAAATAAAAATGGTTATGACTTGCAAAAATGGTCATAATTTGATAAAATACGTTGTAATAATGTGAGGTATAATATGAGTCAAAAATATACATTAACTAAAGAAGGTCTACAACAATATAAAGATGAGCTTGCTCAATTAGAAATTGAAAGACAAAAGAATATCGTTGCCATTCAAGAAGCACGTGCGCAAGGTGACTTATCTGAAAATGCGGACTATCAAACAGCTCGTGATCAACAATCTAAAATTGCATCACGCATTCAAGAATTAGAAACGATTTTAAAGAACTATGTTCTAATTGGTGAAGAAGCTAATAATCTTGGTAAATGGGTTAAAGTTAAATTTATCGGTTTAGAAGATGATGATTATGATCCAATTCAAGTTTATAAAATTGTTGGTACACTAGAAGCTGACCCATTAAAACAATTAATCTCAAATGAATCACCACTTGGTCAAGCAATTGTTAACCATAAAGTTGGCGACAAAGTTTATGTTAAACCAGAAAATGGTGATGAATTCTGGGCAGAAATTCTACAAATCAGTTCAAAGGAAATCAAATTAGCATGATTGCTATCATTTGTGCGATGGATAAAGAGCTCCAATATTTTACGGAAGCCCTTGAAAATATGACAGTGCACGATGTTTTTGGATACCACTTTTTAGAAGGTTCGATTAATGGTAAAAGGGCGGTTATTGTCAAATGTGGTATTGGTAAACTCCAAGCAGGTATCGTTACAATGCTCTTGATTGAACATTTTCAACCAACAATTGTTATCAATAGTGGGGTTGCGGGGGGATACGATAAGACATTAAAAGAATGCGATATCGTATGTGCTACTAAGACTAGTGCCTATGATGTTGATTTTACCGCTGAGGGATTACCACTTGGTTCCCTTAATGGCGAAGAACGTTTTGTAGCCCAAGATATCCAATTAGCTGATGTTAGTGGTTTTAATATTCGCTATGGGCTAATTCTAAGCGCTGATACTTTTGCAACGAATCGTGAACATCTAGATAATATCATTAATACATATTATAGCGATGAGACCGTTTTAGCAATTGACATGGAATCAGCTGCCGTAG
Source organism: Caryophanales bacterium UBA1245 (assembly GCA_002308275.1). Taxonomy (GTDB): domain Bacteria; phylum Bacillota_I; class Bacilli_A; order ML615J-28; family CAG-313; genus UBA1231. The sequence goes on from DBWF01000012.1 coordinate 18,754, forward strand.
CAAGAATTTGTGAAGAACAAAAGACCCCTTGGTGTATTATTCGCTCAATTTCCGATGTCATTGGCAATCCTGTCCAAGTTAATTCTTATGAGCATTTTGCACCCATCGCTGCTCAAAACGCTTTTAAATTAATAATCCAAAATTATTTTAAATAATAATAAATGACATTTAGTAATTTTTTTGCTTAATGTCATTTTTAGAAAGAAGGCTTTATGAAAAAGAATTGTTATATTACAACGCCTATTTATTACGCTAGTGGCAATGTGCATATTGGCAATGCCTATACGACGATTGCGGGAGATGCTTTAGCACGCTTTAAACGTCTTCAAGGTATCGATACCTTCTATTTAACAGGTATGGATGAACACGGATTGAAGATTCAACAAGCTGCCGAAAAAGAAGGTATTACACCTCAAGCATTAGTTGATAAGATTGCTTTAAACACTTCTAAACTATGGTCTGATTTAGGTATTACGAATGATTATTTCATTCGCACAACTGATAAAGAACATATGGAAGTGGTTAGCAGCCTATTTGAAAAATTCCTAGCTAATGATGATATCTATTTAAGTGAATATACAGGTGATTACTGTGTTTCTTGCGAAGCTTTCTTTACGAAAACGCAATTAGGACCTGATAATACTTGTCCTGATTGTGGTAAACCAACAACTAAAGTATCAGAACAAAGTTATTTCTTTAGGCTTAAAAAATATGAAAAGCAATTACTTGCTTTTATTAAAGAGCATCCTGATTTTATTCAACCAGAAACTAGAAGAAATGAAGTTATTTCTTTC
>DBWF01000023.1:0-1916 GCA_002308275.1 Caryophanales bacterium UBA1245
TTTATTATACTATAAAATCATTATTTTTTTAACAAAAAAACATATCTTTTTTATAGTTTTTAAAAGAGGCTTTTTAAGCCTCTTTTTTGTTTTGAATTTCGGTTTTTAATTGATCTACTTTAGGTTTTAATTCATCCATTTGATTCTTAATCGATGGGTCTCTAGTGATATCATATAGAATCGATAATAGATAATATAAAACTAAAGTATTATCTTTTTGTTTTTCTTGGGTAATAGCGCGTGACAAAGTAGCTAAGACTTTAGCACTTGGACCAAATTGGATTTTGTGAGAATGGAAAACTTCCTTGATGGCTTCAACATCTCTAAAATCTAGGGCTTCACCAGTTAGGGCTTCAATTTGTTTTTGTAAATTGTTGATATTTTCAGTTACTAGATAATTCTTAGATAACATGCAAGCTCCTTGTGCCATCTTTTTATCCCCTATTGAATTAAAATAACGAGCCAGTAAATAATATGCATTAGCAAGTTGGAATCTATTATAACCATCTAATAGGGCGTGATCAATAGCTTCAAAGAATAAGTCCATTTCGCCTTTGGCATAATAACATTCAGCACTTAAGATGATCGCATCGATTTGTAATGGATTATAAATAAGGGCTTTATCAATCATCTTTAAAGCTTCTTCATAATCTTGTTCGTTAAATAATATATATGCTAAGTGAAAATAATAATTAGCATATGGTTCTTCTAAACGAACAATTTCTTTGTTTTCTTTATTGTAATTAACACTATAATATAAATTCTCAAATAAATTATTAAAAGATAAAAGAATTTGATTTTCTTTAATCGGTCTATTAATTGGGAATGTATCGATTAACTTTACAATTAACTCTTGAGCTTTTAAGTAGTCAGCCTTTTTTATTAAGTTAACCGCATCAATATACATCTTTTTACGAGCTTCAAGATTTGCTGATAACTTCTTTAAAACAAAACTTCTACCTTCAGCACCATAGCGGTCATTAAAGAGCTTCATGATAGCATCAACCATATCATATGCTTCTAGTTTGTGGAAGTGGGTTGCTTCTTTCATAATAAAAGCAAAATCTTGTTCCATATCCCCAGTTAATTTCTTTTCAATATTAGCAAGTATATTTTGATCCATCTTAATACCTCTTCATTTTAACTTGTTCTTTCGAGATATCATTTAATTCGTTGTCCGCAACCACCTTTTTAATAATTTGTTGCACAATTTGTTCTAGACGTTTATCTTTGCGGTAATCACCTTCACAAATAAAGTTAACCCGGTCATCTCTTAGGAGTGGTTCTACTTTTTGTTTTTCTTTTCTATTAAAAATAGCAATTGAATGACCACCATATTGTTTAACAAGCTTCATACATGGAACATCAGTTAATCCGTCCCCAAAGTAAATCATATTTTGATATGGGATTCTTCGGTCATCATCTTTCATCTTGGTATTTAGTTTAACATCATCTAAAACATCTAAAACACCTTTTGAGATTCTAAAGATAAACTGGGTCTTGGTTGTATAATTTACAGTTTGCTTTGGCCAGTCAGCATTCCCACTAGCATTATAGTGGAATTCACAAGCATAAATCTTTTTGAATTCTTTAGCGATTGGCGTTCCTTCGATAATCTCTTTTAAGCCACTTGATAAGATATAGTGTTCAATTTCAACACCAAGGGATTTACCAAATTCATTAATGCGTTTAAACCAGGTTTTAACACCTTTGCATAGTACAACGTCTTTACCCAATGCCACAAAAGCATCTTTAGTAATTGGAACATCTTTTTTCTTAGCTTGTTTCATCATCAGATACATATATGCTAAGATGCGGTCCATATCATTCTTAACCGATAACTTATTAGATTCATCCCAGAATTCAGTTGCTTCCATGCCAATACTATCAATAAAACTATATTCTTGCATATCTTT
>DBWF01000023.1:1991-2612 GCA_002308275.1 Caryophanales bacterium UBA1245
TTTATCTCCTTTTGATATTATATCTTCCAAAATGGCAAATGAGGCCTAAAATAAGCCATATTTGGCATTTTTATTATTTGAATTAGTATTTTTACAAATATAATTATAAAATACTTACTTTAGTAATGATAGCACTAGTTATTTGTTCTTGTTTGCCGTTATTATTAATTACAAGTTCACCTTCGCTATTAATACCTAAAACAGTTGCTTCTACTTCTTTTTCATTGATTAAAAGAGAAACCCTTTTACCAATTACTAAATTATTGGCAATATATTCATTCATAAGATCTAATTGATTATTTTGAATGTTATTTAATTCTTCTAATAAATCTTTCAACAATTGATCTTTATTTATTTTGATTCCGGTTTCATCTTCAATACTAGATGCATTAATATTACTTGGGAACTCTTGATGATATAAATTAATTCCAATACCAATAATTAGTTTGTTATTCTTGCTTTCAGTTAGAATACCACAAATCTTTTTATTATGAATATATATATCATTAACCCATTTGATTAATACTTCACAATTTATTTGCTTTAATATTGCTCTTCTAGTAATTGATGCCACTAAACAAGTAATCTTATTTAGTATATTAAGATAGTTCGATTTATCTA
>DBWF01000023.1:2700-4182 GCA_002308275.1 Caryophanales bacterium UBA1245
ATAATCTTCTTCTTTTAAAAGCGTATTAGTCGAACTACAAGATTCTAAATAAATAATATTAAATGGTAATTTCGTTTTCATACTCCTATTTTACCAATTATTATAATTAAAGTCAATTATTAATTTTTCGAAAAAAAGAAAATACGGTTTTTTAAACCGTATTTTTATATTTTATCCAAAGATACTTAAAAGTAAACCAGCAGCTACAGCACTACCAATAACACCAGCAACATTTGGTCCCATGGCATGCATTAATAAGTAATTATTCTTATCTTCTTCTAAGCCAATTTTGTGGACTACTCTAGCAGCCATTGGAACAGCTGATACACCAGCAGCACCAATCATTGGATTGATCTTACCTTTTGATATCTTACACATTAGTTTACCAATTAAAACACCGCTTGCGGTGGCAACTGCAAATGCTACCATGCCAAGAGCTAGAATCATGACAAATTCTAGTGCTTCAGACGCACCTGAAAGGGTTGCGGTGGCACCAACAGATAAACCAAGTAAAATTGTAACTACATAAAGGATTGTTTTGGCAGCCGCATCAACTAAGTTTGGTACAACACCGCTTTCTTTAATTAAGTTACCAAGCATTAGCATACCAATTAAAGCAGCACATGATGGAATTAATAAAATTACTAGAATCATAACAACAAGTGGGAAGATAATCTTTTCACGCTTTGAAACAACACGAGGTTGCACCATTTTAATTTGACGTTCTTCTTTAGTTGTTAAGAGTTTAATAATTGGAGGTTGAATAACAGGTACAAGTGCCATATATGAATATGCCACAACTGCAATCGATGCACAAAGCATTTGACCACCAGCAGCTCCTGATAACATCTTATTTGATAAGAAGATAGCTGTTGGTCCATCGGCTCCACCAATGATACCTATTGCACTTGCTTCTAGCGCATTAAAACCTAAAAGAAGGGCGCCAAAGAAAGTGATAAAAATACCAATTTGGGCAGCCGCACCAAGTAACAAGCTACTTGGTCTAGAAATTAATGGACCAAAATCAGTTGTCGCACCAATGCCTAAGAAAATAAGTGGTGGAAAGATTTCCCATTCAATTCCTTTATGGAATGAATATAGAAGTCCCATTGATTCACCATTTGCACCACTGGCAAAAAGACCTGGTGCTAAATTTGCTAATAACATCCCCACACCAATAGGGATTAACAAGTATGGTTCAAAATCTTTCTTGATAGCTAAGAAGATCAAGACAATTGCCACAACAATCATGACAAGTCTTAAACCAAGTTTGACCCAGTCAATTGAACCATCACTAAAGAATCCCATTTGGTTAATGAAGTTTCTTAATAAATCACCAACCATTTTCATATATCTTTACCCGATAACAGCAATCAATTGACCGTTTTGAACTGTTGTACCTTTTGAAACTTTAAGGTCTTTTATTACACCACTGGCATTAGCAACAACTTCGTTTTCTAGTTTCATTGCTTCTAGAATACA
>DBWF01000023.1:4316-5882 GCA_002308275.1 Caryophanales bacterium UBA1245
ATACTTTCTAATTCAACTTCATATACTTTTCCGTTAACTTTTACTTTATATACTTTCATCTTTTTAAGTCTCCTTATTTAATTTCTTTAATCGATACAACACGAACATCTTTTTTGATTTCATTATGATAGTCAATCGTAGCAACGAGTGCCGCAACCATCATATCTTCATCTTTAATATCTTCGATACTAAATACTTTCTTTTCTTGGGCTTGTTTAACTAATTGTTTTTGTCTAGGTGCAACATATTTAAATAGTGATACAACAACCGCAAGCACAGCAAGCATCACAAATACGATACCAACACAGACTAAAACAACTAGTCCTGCTTCACCAAAATTAATGTAACGAGCATAAATTACTTCACTTTCACTTATGGAAGTAATTCTTGCATCACCATCATACCAGCCACTAAAGTTATTATTCTTTACTTTAACATCCGGATATAGTGTTTCTTCAACGCTTGTGCATATTAAGTAATATTCACCTTTAGGTACCATACCACTTTGATATAAAGCGTGATAATTACCAGCCGGTAATCCTTCTTTGGAAGTACTTTCAATTGCAAATAAACCTAAGATTTTAGTACCCTCTTTGATTTCCGCAACTGCTTTTACTTCTTCAATACTACGCGCTTCATCTAAAGTTACTTTAGTATAAGTTTCAGCTTTGCAACTTGTTAGTAATAGGCTTAATGCTACAACCGCAATAATTGTTATTAATAATCTTATTCTTTTCATCATAACACCTACCCAATTACAACATTAAATTCTTCAACTTCCGAAGTTTCTTCTTCTTTAACTACTTCTTCAGTTACTTTATTACGGCCTTCTAAGAATTTAACCGCAACGTTTTCAAATAAAGCACATGACAAGACATCTTCATCACTCTTGCAAATTGATGCATATTTAGCTTTCATTGCATCAAATTCTGGTGCAATATCATCAGCAGGACGATGGGTTATTACTGGTGCATCACCAATAATCTTCTTACGAACAGCTGGATCAATTGGCGCAGGTGAACGTCCATATTCACCCTTTAGGTAAGCTTTAATTTCAGCTGGACACATTTTATATCTTTCGCCACTAATAACGTTCATTACCGATTGGGTACCAACCATTTGTGATAGTGGTGTTACAAGTGGAGGATAACCTAAATCTTTTCTTACACGCGGAATCTCCTGTAATACTTCTTCATATTTATCCATTGCACCTTGAGCTTTTAATTGACTCATTAGATTAGATAACATACCACCAGGTACTTGATATTTTAAAATATTAGGGTTAGTAGTTAGGGCTTTTGGATTAAGTTGTCCACTTTGTAAAAATTTATCTTTAACAACGGTTAGTTTTTCACAAGCTCTTTTTAAATATTCTAAATTAAGACCTGGGTCATATTTAGTACCTTGTAACATATATTGCAAGCTTTCTGTACAAGGTTGACTAGTTCCCCCACTAAATGGTGAAAGAGCTGTATCAACAATGTCAATACCCGCTTCAATCGCTTTTCTAACTGTGACTTCCGCAACCCCACCCGTACAGTGTGTATGTAGTTCTAGTGGAATTTT
>DBWF01000051.1:0-2201 GCA_002308275.1 Caryophanales bacterium UBA1245
TTTTTGTTATAATAATACTAGAGGACATATATATGAAACAATTACAAATTCATTTTCTAAATACCATTTGGAGTGATGCAATTCTTCTTGAAAAAGATAATCACTTTTGTTTAATTGATACAGCGAGTGCTTTTTATTATCCCGATCTTAAAGGCTTACTTGATAGAAGAGGCTGTAAACACTTAGACTTTATTATTCTTACCCACTTTCATAGTGACCATTATGGTAACCTTGCGCGGGTATTAGGCGAATATGGTGCTGATAAACTATATTTAAAACACTATGACGCAATCGATGGGGCTTCATCAAGCGGCACCAAGAGTGATGAAGAATACTGGGAAGGTGAACTTTCTCATTATAATGAAATTCTAGCAAGTGCTAAAAACAATAATTGTGAACTTATTTTTGTTGATGACCTAGGAGTTGACTCAAGCACATTAGTTTTTAATGGTGTAACACTAGAACTAGAAGGCCTTATTAATATGCTTAGATATATGTATAATGAAGGTGAATTTAAAGGGCAAAAGAGATTTAGTGAAAACTTTAATAGTATGGCAATCTTTATTTATCATAAACATCATGGGGTTTTACTAGCCGCTGATATTACCACTTCCGTTACCGAAATTAAAGAGCTTCATGGCCTTGGTTATATATATGTCAACCGCTTTTATAAGCGTCATAGTCTTAATAAAGTTGAACTATATAAATCAGCTCATCATGGGGGAAGTGGTACCAACCCTTACGAATTTCTAAAACTATTAAGTCCAGATTATTTAGTCATCACCAATACCGCAAGATGGTTGGATAATTATACCACCATTCCAGATATGTTAAAGATTAATCCAAACTGTCAAATTCTACCCACTGACTATTTTGAATACACCTTTAGAATTGGGAAAGAGATTAGATGTTATAAAAGAAAGCACAAGTCACTATTTTTAAAACTAAAGAAAAATTAAAAGACTAAATGGATCACCATTTAGTCTTTACTTTTTATAGAAAATCATCAACACCACTCTTAGTACCATAAACAACCCATTTGCCTGAGCGTTTAACAATTAAGTCACTTGATTGATCTTTTTCTTTGTTTTGCTTTTCAATCTTATCTTTTAACATTTGATAAGCTAGTTTTGCAGCTTCACCATTGCTATAGTATGCCGCATAAACTCTATCAACATTACCGCTAGTATAAGATTTAGTTCCTGTTACTGTAATAGTAGGATCGTATTTAGATGCTGTTTTATTAGCAAAATCCATATCAACAGTATATTCTTTCTTAGCTAGTTTTTGGTATGCCGCATAAGCACTACGAGGTGCACAAGAAACTAGTAATAATAAAGAACTAATAAGAATTGCAAAAATAGATAAACGAATAACTCTCTTCATTAGGGAAATCCTCCTTCTTTACTCTTGTATTATAATAAATAAAAAAGTATTAGTCAATCAATATAAATTAAAAAGGACTTTTTTATGTTACTTATTGGCAAAATTTATCATTTTTTGCTATAATAAGTAAGTATTAAAGAAAAGATGAAGGTATTATTATGATTGCAAAAACTAAAGGAATTGATGATATCAGAAAACTTACCAAAGATTTACCAACAATTCGTTATGTTGATCCTGACTATGTTTACTTAGCCGTTGCTAATGCAAGNNTGTGCAACAGCTGATGTCTATGTCAAACCTGGTGATTACGTTAAAATTGGTACCGTAATTGGTATGCGTCATGGTGGCTTCTTTGAACAACCAATTCATTCAACGGTTAGTGGAACAGTTGAAGGGATTGTCAAGAAATTCCATCGAAGCGGAAAACTCACTGATTTTATCAAAATTAAAAATGATAAACAAAATACATTTGATGAATCAGTGCATGAACGTAGTGATGAAGAGATTGCTAAACTTACTAAAGATGACATGACAGAAATTGTCAAGAATTGTGCTATGGTTGGTTTAGGTGGTTCATCATTCCCAACTTATATCAAATTTCAAACCAAAGACCCAATTAAATATATCTTAATTAATGGTATCGAATGTGAGCCTTACCTTACCAGCGACTACCGTCTGATGATGGAAATGCCTGACCGGATTATGATCGGTATTAAATACTGCTTACAAGCCTTCAGTGCCGAAAAAGCATATATATGTGTTAAGAAAAAACACGATGATATTATTGATGTCTTGAATGCGGTTAAGGAGCGATA
>DBWF01000051.1:2303-3678 GCA_002308275.1 Caryophanales bacterium UBA1245
TACCATCTAAATATGGCATTATGAACTTTAATGTCGCAACTGTAGTTGGTATCTATAAAGCAATTAAATATAATCTTCCAGTTGTTAAACGGAACTTTACTCTAACTGGTGATGGTATAAAACTACCTCAAAACTTCCGGGTGCGAGTTGGTACACCAGTAACGGAATTAATTGATCTTTGTGGTGGTTATACGGATCCTGATGTTGATAAAGTCTTTATCATGGGTGGACCAATGATGGGAGCTTCCCTAGTTAGAGATGATGCGATAGTTACCAAAACTTGTACATCAGTTATTATTCTAAATCACATGCCACAACGTGAAGAACCTTGTGTAAGATGTGCTTCATGCGTATATTCTTGTCCAGTGGGCCTTCAACCCGTTGCCATTATGAATGCTTATAAAGCCGGCGACGTTGATGCGATTAAAGGCTTAAATGCTAAACGCTGTATCGAATGTGGTTTATGTAGCTATTCTTGTACATCAAAAATTCCTGTAACGGAATTTATGCGGAAAGCTAAAAGAATGATTAAGTAGGTGATGATTATGAAAATATTAAAAGAAAATAGTCCTCATATCCATAAAGCCTCATCCGTAAAACGGATGATGATTGATGTCTTAATCGCTTTAGCACCCGTTTCTATTTTTGCAATTATTCAATATCGTTTTAAATATATCTTACCGCTCTTAATTTCAGTTGTAACAATGCTTTTAATGGAAGCTTTGTTTTGTCTATTAACGAGAGAAAAAAAGCTAGATGGCACAAAACAGCCGTTTAAAGATAATTACACAATTAATAACATCTTAACACCGCTTATTAGTGCCATTATTTATACCTTAATTTTACCAAGTGAAATTAAATGGTATATTGTTTTAATCGGTGCTTTATTTGGCATTGTGGTGGCAAAACTTTTATTTGGTGGTTTAGGCGGCAATATCTTTAATCCAGCCGCAGCTGGTAGAGTATTTGTCATGGTTTGCTTTGGTTCAGCCACAGCATGCCTTGCGGTTAAAGGCTTAAATGGTGTTGATGTATTTGCATCTGGTACCGCTTTGCAAGCCTTAAAAGATGGTAATTTTAGTTACATCAGCTGGGATACGATTAAAAATCTCTTAATTGGTACGGTTCCTGGATCATTTGGTGAAGTTAATAAATTAGCAATACTCGCAGGTGGAGCTTACCTAATTATTAGAAAATCAGCAGATCCAAGACCAATGTTATCAATGATTGTAACATTTATGTTAGTAATGCTACTAGCTGGAGCAAAGATGGGTAGTGTTAATCCAATTCAATATATGTTATATCAAACATTATCAGGTGGGTTATTATTTGGTGCTATCTTTATGGTAACTGACCCAATCACTAGTCCAACGAC
>DBWF01000051.1:3775-4248 GCA_002308275.1 Caryophanales bacterium UBA1245
ATTCTTATTATGAATATGTTTGTTCCTGTAATTGATTACTATAAAATTGCAACTAACAAATATACTTGGAAACACTTCCTTGTTTGGGGTGTTATTCTTGGTATTGTTAGTTTAGTGATTTTATTAGCATTATAGGAGGTACGATATGGATCAAAAATTAAGTTTTAAAAAAGTTTTCCTAACAGCCTTTACGCTTATGATGGTTGCAGGGCTTGCGGGGGCGATAATTGTTTTACTTAATATGTTTACAGAGCCTATTATTGAAGCTAATAATGCTAAACTAGAACAACAAAAATTACAAGAAGTCTATGAAAGTGCTGAATTTGAAAATAGTTCATTTACTGATAATGGTGAAGAAGTATCATATTACCTTGCTAAGTCAAATAATGAAGTAGTAGGCTTTGTTTATAAAGTAAGTGGTAAAAATGCTTATGGATCAATTACATTACTTGTTGGTGTTAATAAAAATGGTA
>DBWF01000051.1:4402-4538 GCA_002308275.1 Caryophanales bacterium UBA1245
CATATTATGATAAATATCAAAAGGAGGTCTAACCAATGGAAGAAGTTAAACAATCAACTTGGAAAAACTTAACCAAAGGGTTAATCATTGAAAATCCTCTTTTTGTGTCTCTCCTTGGAACTTGTCCAGCCCTAGC
>DBWF01000038.1:0-1645 GCA_002308275.1 Caryophanales bacterium UBA1245
ACACCTAGTAAGATTGCTGTTTTACTAGATATGAAGACTAAATACATTGAAAGTATTGTTTATTTAACATCATACATCGTAATGGATCCTGGTAAAATTGAAGGATTAACTAAGGGTAGAATTTTAACTGAACAAGAAAACAGTGATTTAGAAAGAAGATTTGGTCGTGGAAGCTTCAAATCATTAACAGGTGCTGAGGCTATCAAACAATTACTTCGTGAACTTGATGAACATTTAGATGAAGTTGTTGCAGAATTAAGATTAGAATTAAAAACTGCTACTAAACAAAGAAAAGAAAAGATTATCAAACGTTTAGAGGTTGCTGAAGCCTTCTTAAAGAGTGATAATAAACCAGAATGGATGGTTATGGATGTTATTCCAGTAATACCACCTGACCTACGTCCTATGGTTCAACTTGATGGTGGTAGATTTGCAACTACTGACTTAAATGACTTATATCGTCGTATCTTAAATAGAAACAATCGTTTGAAGAAACAATTTGAACAACGTGCTCCATCATTAATGACAAAGAATGAAAAGCGTATGCTACAAGAAGCAGTTGATGCTTTAATTGATAATGGTAAACGTAACAAGAAGGTTGTTATTGAAAAGAATAGACCACTTAAATCATTATCTGATTTATTACGTGGTAAACAAGGTCGTTTCCGTCAAAACTTACTTGGTAAGCGTGTTGACTTCTCAGGTCGTTCAGTTATCGCTGTAGGACCAGATCTAAAGATGTATCAATGCGGTATTCCACGTGAAATGGCATTAATTCTATTCAAGCCTTTCATCATTCATGCATTAATGGAAAAATATAAGGAACAATCAGAAAACGGTCAAAGCAAGATTTCTGTAAAAAAAGCTCGTGAAATGATTGAAGAAGGCCATCCAGATGCAATGGAAATGTGCGAAAAGGTTGTAGTAGAACATCCAGTTTTACTAAACCGTGCTCCTACTCTACATAGACTTGGTATTCAAGCATTTGAACCAAAACTAGTAGAAGGAAAAGCAATCAGATTACATCCACTTGTATGTCCTCCATTCAATGCTGACTTCGATGGTGACCAAATGGCTGTCCATCTACCACTTTCTGAAGAAGCACAAGCTGAAGCTAGACTATTAATGTTGGCATCTAAGAATATCTTAGCACCAAAAGATGGTAAACCTATCGTTACACCATCACAAGACATGGTTCTTGGTAACTATTATCTTACAATTGAAGATGAAAAGGATCCAAGAGGTGGTCAAGTATTTAAAGATAGTCATGAAGTTGAACTTGCTTATGAAAATAATCTAATTGGTTTACATACAAGAATCTTTGTACCTGCAGCTAATATTGAATATCCTCTATACAATTATTCTAACAAGAATAAGAGTGAAGAAGAAAAGGCTCAATTAAAGGCTCTTGATGAAAAAGCAAGAAAAGATTATTATCTATTAACAACTTATGGTAAGATTTTATTTAATTCAATCTTCCCAGAAGGTGTACCATTCGTAAATGAATCAAAACTAAAAAATATCGTTTATGGTATTGATGACAAATATCTAGTTAAGAAAGGTTCTAATTTAAAAGAAGAACTTGCAAAGTGGGTTGATGAAGGAACTGCTTTAAGAGAATTAAAGGAAGAATTCAAAGACATCA
>DBWF01000038.1:1744-2673 GCA_002308275.1 Caryophanales bacterium UBA1245
GAAGTATTTAAAGAATTTAGACTTGCTGAAACTTCTAAGACACTAGATAGAATGAAAGACTTAGGCTTTAAATATTCTACTTTATCAGGAATCACTGTATCAGCATATGATATCAATGTAATTCCTACTAAGTATGAAACATTAAAAGAAGCAGACAAAGAAGTTGCTAAATTCGATAAATTATATCGTCATGGACTTCTTACTCAAGCTGAAAGAAAGAAAAATGTTATCAACTTGTGGCAAACTACAAAAGGTAAGCTAGAAGGAGATATCAAGGAAGACGTATTAAATCACTATATTGACAACCATATCTATTTAATGAGTGACTCTGGTGCCCGTGGTAATATCGGTAACTTCGTACAATTATCTGGTATGCGTGGTCTAATGGCTAAGCCAAATGGTGAAAGTATGGATATTCCAATTCGTTCATGCTTCCGTGAAGGATTAACAATGTCTGAGTTCTTCATTTCATCACATGGTTCAAGAAAAGGTTCTACAGATACTGCCTTAAAGACAGCTGAATCTGGATACTTAACTCGTCGTTTAGTTGACGTTAGTCAAGATGTAACAATCACTATGAATGATTGTGGTACAACTAAGGGTATGAAAGTATCTGAACTTGTAACTGATGATGGTACAGTAATTGCGAAATTAAAGGATCGTATCAATGGTCGTTTCACTAATAAACCTGTTGTAAATCCAACTACTTTAGAAGAAATTATAGGTGCTAATGAATATATCAGTGATGAAATTGCTGATAGAATCATTAATGCTGGTGTTAAAGAAGTATGGATTAGAACACTTCTTACTTGTGATTGTCCAAATGGTGTTTGTGTAAAATGTTATGGTTCTGACCTAACAACTGGTGATATCGTTGAAAAGGGTGAAGTAGTAGGTATTATTGCTGCTCAATCAATTGGTGAACCAGG
>DBWF01000038.1:2809-3266 GCA_002308275.1 Caryophanales bacterium UBA1245
CGTTTCGAAATCAAGATTTATAATAAATTGACTGATGAAACAAAGACTTACTTAACAGATAGTGGTAAAACACCAATCGTTAAGGAAGGTGATAAGATTGTAGCTGGTCAAAAGCTAGTTGCTGGTCTTGTACATCCAAAAGAATTAATTAGAGTTGGTTCTACTGAAGAAGTTGAACAATACATCGTTAAAGAAGTAGAAAAAGTTTATGCTTCACAAAGCGTTGGTATTTGCGATAAGCACATTGAAATCATTGTTAAACAAATGCTACAAAAAGTAGTAGTTGTTAACGAAGGTGATACTGACTTACTTCCAGGAAGCCATATTTCTAAGAGTGAAATCGTTAAGATTTTCATGGATTGCAACAAGAAGGGTATCCGTACACCAATTGTTAAACCATTACTTTTAGGTATCACTCGTTCATCATTAAAATCTGATTCATTCTTATCAGCTGCAT
>DBWF01000038.1:3322-3966 GCA_002308275.1 Caryophanales bacterium UBA1245
GAAGGATTAAAAGAAAACATCATTATCGGTGGATTAATCCCTGCTGGTACTGGTCTTGTTGATGAAGATTCTATTATCATCGAAAAGAAAAAAGAACTTGTGGAAGAAGATGTAAAAGAAGAGGCATAATAAAAAAAGAAAAGTAGAACTGAAAAGTTCTACTTTTTTGTTGTTTATTTAGTAACAATTGTACCTTCTTTAATTCGATGATGTTTAACAAGTCTATGTTTACCAACAAGTGATGTATTTTTATCAATTTCATTGGCTTTTTCTAAGGCTATCTTAGTTAACATTGGACCAACAAGTTCATAAACTAATGTTGCTGTTAACACAATAGTGTAAATAATATCACCATTGTGAGAACCGTGAACATCAAAGGCAACTTTTGCCATATTGGCCATACCAATAGCTACACCGGCTTGTGGAAGTAAGGTAATACCTAAATATTTCCTTACATCAGGTTCAGCTTTTGCTATTAAACTACCAACATAGGCACCACTATATTTGCCAAGTGATCTAACTACAATATAAATTAATGCAACTAACACAATAGAAATTGAATTAATTACGCTAAAATCAATGCTTGCACCACTTATTACAAAGAATGATAAGAATAGTGGTGGAGTGAATTCATCGACACGAGC
>DBWF01000039.1 GCA_002308275.1 Caryophanales bacterium UBA1245
ACTTTATTACCTTTATCAAGAAGAACTCTACCCGCTACTCCAAGAGGACGATCCAACCAAGTAGAAGCAAGCATTCCTCCATAAGGAGCAAGATTAATGCGATTATAAATATCGCTTTTAGAGTCGCTTTCGGGTTTGATTTTAAAACATGGGGAATCAGTATGAGAGGCTATCACATGAAAAGACGGATTGGCTTTTTTGCCAACATTCAAAGCCACTAAAGTTGAACCATTTCTTATAAAGAAAACCTTATCATTTTGTTTGATAATCGAAGGAGAAGATTCTAAAACTTCTTTATATCCCGCTTTGATAAGTTCTTTTTTTACATTATCAATAGCAAAGAAGGCATTTGGGCTTTCATTAATAAAAGATAGTAATTCATTAACGCTTTTAATTTCATCATTACTTAAAAATGATTTACCCACTCTTTCTGGTTTAGTGGCTGTTTCTGGAATGAGCCAACTCTTACCTTTAAGAATTGCTCCATCAATGCGACCTTGCACGCAATAATTTCTGACATTTCTTTCCGATGTTTCAATTTTCTTTGCAAATTCTTCAACAGATATATATTTCATAGCAAAATACTTCCTTTATCGGAAATATTATACTATTTTAGGAAATTTATTTAAATAAAATTTACGTTAATTTATCGTGAATTCTTTTTCGAATTCTTAATGGCTTTCTTGACGCCTTTTTTGGCTAAAGATTTCATCTTCTTTTTGCCTTTTTTAGATGCGTTAGCGTAGATGATAATGGCGATAATGATAATTAAGACTAAAGCCACGCCACCAACAATGACAAAGAGCATGATGTTTGGTCCTTTAGCCTCTTCAGCAGGCTTAACTACATTGATTTCATATGTCGCAGTTTTGCCTTCATAGGTTACAGTGACTATTTGTTTCCCTTCTTTAGACATATCAGGGCTACTCACTGTATAACCAGAAGAAATGACTTCAGTTGTACCGTTATTATATGTAGCGGTGACCACTAATCCTTCACTAGAAAAAGTATCGCCAACTTGGAATTCATTCTTAGCACCACTAACAGAAATGCTATCAACAAGAATGACTGCATCTTCTCTTACTTCAACATTAATAGTTTTGTTAATCAAATCACCATTAGAGAAGGCTGATGCTCTAATAATTGTTTCACCATTTTTTAAAGCGGAAACAGTAATCTCTTCATTATTATGAGAAGTGTCTTTACTTAAGCTCACCACTGTATTGTCATCTACTGACCAAGTGATATCATCGTCAGCATTACGACCTGATACTTTGCCTTCGTTACCTACTTTTAAGACGAGATTATCAATTGAAACATCAAAAGGTTCATTAAATCCATCACTGCCAATTTTATCAGTAGCAGGATTAGCCGCTTTTACTGGTGCGGCATTATAGTTTTTGCCATCTAAATCAGCAGTGCCCCAAATGTATTCCGCCCATTCTGGGAAATCAATGAATGGGTTTCTGTTGTTTGTGTAGTTCTTATAAAGAAGATTATTTCTATGAATCTCGTATTCATCAACCGGATCAAGTCTATTCCAGGCTAATAAGTCACTTAATAAACCCATGGCAAATGGAGAAGTTGCGCTTGATGTACCAGTTCTACTATTTTCTGATAAATCATTTGCTAAGACGAGGTTTGGATTATTGCCATCAATTGGAGTGGAATCGCTACCGGAATAATAGTTGTATCTTGCCGCCATATAGAAAATGGCTCTAGCGATATCACCTTTATCATTATCCTGTGGTTCAAAGACTGTTTGAGAGCCACCAGCGTTTACGGAATAACCAGTTAAATTACCATAGGCTGTTTGATATTTTGTGCCGGCATCACTATATGGTCTACTTTCATCAACATAAGCAAAGAAATAGTTACTGTGTTCATGGTTTGCCCAACCATTACCTGCCCAGAGGTGCATTGGATCACCTCTCGCACCCGCAGTACCATCACTACCTTTGGTATCAAATCCATGTGATTTAGCCCAGATATGTTCTTGGTTGATGCCCCAACCATCTTGGTTATGATTACCCCAAGCTTTTGCTTGGTTTTCGATATTTCTACTATTATATAATGCATGGACATATGGATTATTTTTACCATCTGAATTGCTACCATATTGATAACCGGTAATCGTATTTGTACTAGCGTTATATGTACCATATGTTGTTGAACTCGCTGGAGATTTTACCCAATCTCGATCAGTGATTTCATACATTTGCCAAATCTTAGTGTTACTATCATAGCTATAATACTTTTGATTGTTCGCTAAAATTGGTTTTAAGTTCTTTAATAAATTAGTACCTTGTCTTTCATTTTCACCTAGCGAATTAAGACCAGAATAATAGTTTCTAATTTCAGTTTCCGTATTATCATTTAAATCAATTGTTGTTGGTAAATTAGCGATGCTGTAAGCATCCACTTGTTGATAATTTTGGTTTTTGATAAGAGTAAAGCCAGTAGTAAAAGCTAAAAGACCAACTAATATAGCGGGAGTAATCAATTTCTTCATATGGTAACCTCCATATAACTTCATATTAATATTGCCACATTTTAGGGGCTATTAACAATCTTTTAAGATGTTAACTAGTAAAAAACGAGATAACATTAGTTACCTCGTCATATGCAATTGTCTTTACATACCCGTTTTGATACAAGGAACCGTTTTGGCT
>DBWF01000003.1:0-2392 GCA_002308275.1 Caryophanales bacterium UBA1245
GTATAGCTGCATTTATTATTTTGGCGATAATCGGAATTTTTGTAGCGATTATTTCGATTTTTAAGCCGCAAGTGGGGAAGAGCTACTGGAAAATGTTTAAAAAAGCATGGGGGTGCCTTTGGAAAAAGGTAAGATTACAAAAGTGTGAGACAGGTTTTAAGGATGACGTAAAAAACACTCTACTTTCTCGTGTAATTGTTAAACATCCAAAATGGGTTAAACCTCTGTCGGCGATAATTGAAGTATTGTCGGTAATAATAGTAATTGTGGCGGTTTGGGCCTTGCTTACTGCAATTAAATCCCTGCTTGCACTTTGGGCGCTAGGTTCTTGTAATGTGACCAAACCTTCGGCTTGTTCGATGGGTGCCGAGATGTGTTCAATCGATGAATCGGAGCCTTCAAACGTGCTTGAAGCGACTGGACGGTGGTTTACTGAATGGGGCGAGATATTTGAAGCAATTCCAGATAAATTCCGCACTTATAATGCCGATGATTATGACTTTAATTATATCGTTGTGAATTCGGACGCTCCGAGCGATGCGCCGGTCGCGGTAGATATTTTCGATCCAGGCTGTTCAGTGTGTATGATTTCTTACCGTAATCAAAAGTCTGCTGGCTTCTTTGAAAAGAATAATGTGCGTTTAGTCCCATTTGCGATTCAAGATGCTGACGATTCTTATAAGTTCGCAAACTCCGAGATAGTCGTACGTTATATGCTTGCAGCAGAGCAAATCCGTTCTGGACTAGCGCTTCAGATAATTGACAAAATCTTTACTGGAAAAAATAGCGAGGGGATTTCTTACCAAAATAAGTTTAATGGGGATTATTCGCGCGAAGAGGCAATAGCTAAGTTGGAATCATGGCTAACCGCGTTTGGCCTCGATGAAGATGGTGTAAAAGAGATTAGGAAAATTTCTGAATATCCTGAAACTACTAATAAGATGCAGCAAAATCGCGAGATAATCGAAAATGATTTAAGAGTTAAGGGTATTCCAACTATGCTATATAATGGTGGCAAGCATACCGGGCTATGGAAATCTGAGTAATTTGTAATTTTTACAACGTTTTTAACATGACCGATGTAAATATGGTGGAAAACTTTTAGCAAAAAGTGATTGACTTTTGGTGGGTAAGGGTATAATATAATATTAATACTATATATAGACAGGATGCGAGGTGATGTCTGNNAAATACCAGAAAAACAAATAAAAAGACTGCGGGGTTTGATCAGTGATGCTGAAACAAATTTGGCTGCAGCGAAAGAGCTTTTGATTTCTATTTTGGGCGATGGTGATGCTATTACAACACCTCGCGAGACGATTGTTTCTGGCCCTGAGGGCAAGGTTATTGAAGGCATCTTTGATGGCCAGATTATGATTGGTCCTGATGGCAAGAATTATCCAGTACCAGCTAACTACGCTTCTAAGTCTAAGCTTGTTGAAGGTGACATTATGAAACTTACGATTGCTGATGATGGCAAATTTACCTACAAGCAAATTGGTCCTGTAGAACGTAAGACCGTAATCGGCACATTGACTCATCATGATGATAAATATTTTGTGGAAGTCTCTGGACGTGAATACCAGATTTTGTACGCTTCGGTGACATATTTTAGATTGCATGAAGGTGCGCAAGTGTCTGTAACAATCCCAGCCGCCAACGAAGATGCTACCTGGGCTGCTGTAGAAGCTGCATTGTGATATAATAATATATATGAAGAGTTTATATCGGAGGTATAGACCTCTTAAGTTGGATGATGTGGTTGGCCAGGAACAGGTGACTAGGCCGCTTTCGAACGCACTTAAGGAGGACAGAATAAATCACGCCTATCTTTTTATTGGCCCGAGGGGAACAGGCAAAACGAGTGTTGCAAGAATTTTTGCACATGAAGTGAATGGCTTTTCTTATAAAATTGAGGATGATTACGTAGATATAATAGAGATTGATGGTGCTTCTAACCGTGGGATAGATAATATTAGGGAATTACGCGAGAAAGTTGCGATTGCCCCAACTGCTGGAAAGTATAAAATATATATTATCGATGAAGTACATATGCTTAGTATCTCAGCTTTTAATGCTTTACTAAAAACTTTAGAAGAGCCACCACTNNATGCTGACTAAAGAAGCATTTAATGCGCTGTTGAAGACTTTAGAAGAGCCACCGAAACATGTGATATTTATAATGGCAACAACTGACGCTTATAAGGTGCCAGTTACGATTACGTCTCGTGCGCAAACCTATACTTTTAANNATTCTATCACGTTGTCAAAGATTTGATTTTAAACCTTTAAGCGTATTTGAAATTAAAGAACAATTATCTAAAGTTACCAAAGAAGAAAATATTAAAATTACTAGTGAAGCACTAGAGGTAATTGCGGAAGCTGCTGATGG
>DBWF01000003.1:2455-4431 GCA_002308275.1 Caryophanales bacterium UBA1245
CGTGTTGATAGTCGTGATTTAATTAAATTATTAAAGGCTATTGCGCAAGGTAAAGCTAGTGATGCTCTAGATATTATGAATAGTGTATTAAATACTGGTAAAGAAGTAAGTGTTTTAGTTCAATCATTATTATCACTATGTCGTGACGTAATTCTATTCCAAAATGTAAAATCAGTTGAACCAACACAGTCTTTATTTAATAATGATGATTTTGTTGCTCTTGCTCAAAATACAAAACGTTTCAAATTATTTAAATATGTTGATATCTTAAATGATATTCAAAATAAGATTAAATATACTAATGCTCCTAAGATTTATTTAGAAGTTGGTATTGTTAAAATGATTGCTAATGAAGCACCAGTTGTTTCGAACAATAATGTTACAGTAGATTTATCAGAAGTTAATGATAAGATTTATCAATTAGAACTTCAAATCAAAGAACAAAGCAATGTTAAGATTCCTGACGACTTAGGTGAATTTAAAGATTTTACTAAGAGTAAACTAGAATTCTTAGAAGAAATGGTTTCTCGTTGTGCTGTTCCACCAAAAGATTTAGAAGAAAGAATTGAAATTTTAGAGGAAAATGAATTTGGTGACGAAATTGAAAAGCGTCTTGCGGCTTTAGAACAAGCTGTATCTACTGGTGTTCCTGCTAGTGTTCCTGAACAAAATGTTGAAAATGCAGAAGCAAGTCAAGAATATACTGAATTAATGAACCGTCTTATTAATTTAGAAGCTCAAGTAAATGCAAATCAAGCAAGTGCTCCAGTACAAAGTGTTGACACAAGTGCATTAGAAGATAGAATCAATAATCTAGAAAATACATTCAATACTAATATTCCACAAATATTAGATCAACGTTACGATGAATTAACTAATAAAATTAATGCTTTAAGTAGTGGTAATCCAGTTTCACCAGCTGAACCTATGAACTTAGATGATATTAGATTACAACTTGAAGCCTTCCAAAATACATTTATTACCGCAGAAGAATTGAATCAAAAGCTTCAAAGCCTAAATCTTGGTGAAGCAAACAGCTCAAATTTAGAACTAGAAGATATATATAATAGATTAAATAGTTTAGAAGCTTCCCTTGCTAATGCTAATAGAAGCGAACCAATGATGGCTCAACCAGAACCACAACCGCTTGCGAGTGAGGAAGATAATGTTGATGAAGATTTCTTCAATATGATTGATGAAAATTATCAAGAAACTTCTGAACTTGATAAAGTTAAAGAAAACTATTTATCATTATTTAATTTAGTTCAAAATTTAAAGAACGAACTCGTTAATCAAAAGAGTGCTCTTCAAGCACAAATTAATGATATTGAAGCATTAAAGACTAATATTGAACAACTACAAGAAAAAGGTACTGATGAAGAAGCATTAGCTGAAATTGAAACGAAGATCAATTCAGTCAAAGAATATGCGGTTAAACTTGGTACGCGTTTAAGTGTTTTAGAAGATAGTGTTAAGAATAATAAACCTGAACCTGAAAGAACAATTGCTCCTCGCCCTCAACCAATTGATGTTCCGCCACGCGAAACACAACAAGAATTAAATCAAGTTGTGGCTCCAGTCGAAGCTAAAGAGGAAGAAGAGCTTCCTGAAGGTCAAGTTGATGATACAATGCGTGTATATAATATAAAGACAATCGAAAATATTTTGCATCAATCAAGAGATCGTAGGAATATGGAAGATAAAGAAAAGATTGCTAATAATTGGTCACGCCTTGGAAACTTTGTTCCACAAACACATTTAGGTGTTGCAAATACCCTAAGTTCAGGAAAGGTTGCGGTCAATGGTGGTAATTATTTAATTATCGTTTATGAATCAGCTAAGACTTGTAACCAATTAATGACTGCTGATTATCATACAAAAGCATTGCAAGTAATTAGAACTGCTCTTCAAAAGGATTATGATTTTATCGCATTACCAAAGAATACTTGGTTAGATATTGTTAATGAATATAAGAG
>DBWF01000003.1:4459-9801 GCA_002308275.1 Caryophanales bacterium UBA1245
GAATTAAAAGTTATTAATGTTGTTAATCGCGATAGTTTCAAAACCGCAAGTGCTCAAAATTATGACAAAGCAAAACAAATCTTCGGTCAAAATTTAATTAAAGAGGTTAAGAATTAATATGAATCAACAAGCAATGTTAAAAAAAGTCCGCCAAATGCAAAAAGAAATGGAAGAGACACAACAAGAAATTTGTGAAACTCTTTTCACTGAAAGCGCTGGTGGCGTAGTTAGTGTTACGATGAAAGGCACTAAGGAGATTGTTAAAATTGAAATTCTTGATGGCTTTGAAGCTGAAGGACCTGAAGATTACGAAATGCTCAGTGATATGATTGTTGCGGCTAGTCATAAATGTTATGAAGCTGTTGACAAAATGACTGAAGAAAAGATGGCTAAATATCAAGCTTTCTTCGGTAGTATGGGAATGTTTTAACAGATGAAAGATTTACCATTTATTGAAGAACTTATTAGTGTCTTCGAAAAACTTCCTGGTGTTGGTCATAAAACAGCTACTCGTTATGCCTATTATGTAATTGAAAAATATAGTTTAGAAGATATTGAAAAAGCATCTGATATTTTATTAAACACCATGTCACATATTCACAAATGTCATGAATGTGGAATGTTTACTACTAGTGACTTATGTGATATTTGTAAAGATCCATCTAGAGATCATCAAAAAGTATTGGTCGTTAAAGATTATAAAGATTTAATTAGCATCGAAAGAACTGGTCAATATAACGGCGTATATCATTGTCTTGGTGGACTAATTTCAGCTTATGATGGAATATCTCCTGAAGAACTAAACTTAGAACAACTAGAACGCAAAGCATCTAAGGGAGAAATCAGCGAAGTTATTATGGCACTAAGCCTATCACCTGCCGGTGACATTACCGCAAGCTTTATTGAAAAAATCTTACGTAAATATCCTAACCTAACTGTTTCTAGAATTGGTTATGGCCTACCCGCCGGAAGTGATTTAGAATACGCTGATGAGCTCACAATTAAAAGAGCACTTGAATATCGTGTTATTAATAGGAAATAATTAAAAAACGAAAAATAAAAATAGCCTATAATCGGGCTATTTTTTTCTTTCGAAAAAATAAAATAAAATATCTTTGAAAAAATAATAATCTATATAATTTGTAAAAAAACGCCATTTATGGTAAAATAAGACTGTATTAGGGGGCACCCTAAAAACACGGAGGAAAAACTATGGACATTAAGTTAGTGCACTTATCGAAGGTTTTTGCTGACAAAGATCAATCCGAAGTTCGAGCTGTCGATGATCTTAATATTGTTGTACCTTCAGGTAAATTAATTGGTCTTTTAGGACCATCTGGATGCGGTAAGTCAACAACTTTATACATGATTGCTGGTTTGCTTGGTCCAACAGAAGGTCAGATTTTCTTCGGTGATGACGATGTAACTAAATTATCACCAGAAAAAAGAGGTATTGGTTTAGTATTCCAAAACTACGCTCTATATCCTCACATGACCGTAAAACAAAATATTTTATTTCCATTACAAAATTTAAAAGTCCCTAAAGCAGAGGCATTAGAGAGAGCACAAAGAGTTGCTGAACTTGTTGACATTGGTTCACTAATGAATCGTAAACCTCGCCAATTATCAGGTGGTCAACAACAACGGGTAGCTATTGCACGTGCTCTTGTTAAACAACCAGATGTTTTACTTTTAGATGAACCATTATCAAATCTTGATGCGCGTTTACGTTTACAAACACGTGAAGAAATCAAGCGGATTCAAAAAGAAACAGGTATTACAACTGTCTTCGTTACTCACGACCAAGAAGAAGCGATGAGTATTTCAGACGAAATCGTTGTAATGAAACTTGGTGTTGTTCAACAAAAAGGACAACCACAAGAAGTTTACAATAACCCTGTCAATAAATTTGTTGCTAAATTCTTAGGTACACCACCAATCAATATGTTTGATGGCCGGATTGAAGGTGGCAAATTATTTATTGGTGAAGAAGCTATTGATGAAGGTATTCCTTTCGAAGATCAAGAAGTTGAAGTTGGTATTCGTCCAGAAGGATTCGAAGTTGTCAATGGTGCTAATGAAGGGGCTTTTTCATTTGTTATTGAAGCTATTGATTTCATTGGTCGTGATAAATCAATTGTTGCTCGTCACCCTGCGGCGCAAGGTCCAACATTTAGATTTATTATTGACTCAGATATTGAAGGCTTAGAAGTCGGTAAAGAAATCAAAGCTAATGTTAAAAAGAACAAACGTTATATCTTTAATAAACTAACTGAAGTTAATATGGAAATAGAAGGTAAGTAAGTATGGAAGTCAAGCGTAATCAATGGGAAGCATGGTTATACTTACTACCAACATTGATTTTGTTAGCTGTGTTTACGGTTTATCCGTTGTTTAGAACATTCTTTATGGCTTTCTGTGAACATTACAATTACATGAAAGATACTTGGACAGGTATTGGTTTTGGTAATTTCACCGCAATCTTCTCAAAGCCATCATTCCTAACTTATTTAAAAACAACGTGTTTAATCGTATTTATCTCGGTACCAATTTCAATTGTTCTATCACTACTTATTGCGGTTGGACTTAACTCAATTAAAAAATTAAGTCGTATTTATCAAACAATCTTCTTTATGCCATATGTAACCAATGCGATTGCGATTGGTATGGTATTCGCAGTAATGTTTAGTGGAGACGGCGGTATTGTTAACCGTGTAATCGAATTATTTGGTGGAACACCTATTAACTGGTTAGGTGGTAAGATTTTATCTAAATCTATTCCAAATTATACAAATGAAATGATTGTTTTACTAGTTTACATTGTATGGCATTCATTGCCATTCAAGATTCTAATTTTACTAAGTGGTTTACAAGGTATTGATAAACAGTATTATCAAGCAGCACAAATTGATAGTGCTTCAAGATTTACAATTCTAACAAGAATTACTGTTCCATTCCTTTCACCACAAATTGCCTTCTTAACTACAACATCATTTATTGGTGCATTTAAAGAATATTCATCAGTTATTGGTGTGTTCGGTACAACAGAAGGTGCGATTGGACGTCCTAACGATATGCGGACAATCGTAGGTTATATATATGCAAGTATTGCTGAAAATGATGTTGGTAATGCTTGTGCAGCAGCGGTTGTATTATTTATTATCATTATGGTCTTCACTCTTGTTAAGAATTGGATCGGAAAGAGACAAGTTCATTACTAAGAGGTGTAAGCTATGTTACTATTAATATTTGCATCATTAGTTATTGGTTTATTTGCTTTAATCATTTTAAATATCGTTAATAATAAACCATCAAAGAGAGACGAAAGACTAAAACAATCACTTGCTGAATCAGATTCATGGATTGAAAATGAATATCAAAAACACATTCGTGCAGAACGTGTAGGTAAATTTATTCGTTACTTTATTGCCTATGCCTTCTTAACAATTATGGCATTCTTAGTTGTATTCCCATTCTATTGGATGTTTGCAACCAGCGTTAAGAGTGCTGAAGAAGTAGGATTATTCCAACCTACTATTATTCCAAGAGAAATTCACTTAGAAAACTTTGCTATTTCAATGCGTAGTGCATCTTTTGGAAAATATATGATTAATACCTTAATTGTTGGTTCAATCTCAACAATTGGTACTCTTGTTACAACTGTGGCAAGTGCATATGCATTTGCGCGTCTACAATTTAAAGGTCGTGACCTCATGTTCGCTATCTTCATTGGTACAATGATGATTCCAGGTGAAATGATGGTTATTACCAACTATATTACTGTATGTAGTAAGAACCAATTGAATTGGTATAATACATACAAAGCGATGATTGTGCCATTCTGGGTAAGTACATATTATATCTACTTATTAAGAAACACATTCAAACAAATTCCTAATGAATTGTATTATGCGGCGAAAGTTGATGGAACAAGTGACTTAAAATACTTATTTAAAGTTATGATTCCAATCGCTTCACCTACCATTATTACAATCACAATACTTAAGATGATGGGTGCATGGAACTCTTATATTTGGCCTAACCTTGTTACAGAAGGCGATATGAGATTAATCACTAATGGTTTAAGACAAGCATTCTCATCCGATCAAGAAACAACACATTTAAAGATGGCAGCAACCACAGTTGTTACTGTACCACTACTTCTAATCTTTATCTTCTTCCGTAAGTATATTATGAAGGGCGTTTCTAGAAGTGGTATTAAAGGCTAATACTAAAGAAATTTAGCTTAAATATTTTTAAAAATTATAAAGGAGAAAAACAATGAAAAAATTTCTAACATTTGTTACGATCTTTGTAGCTCTTTTCCTAGTAGTAGGATGCGGAGGAAATGAAGGCGGCGGTAAATCATATGGTGATATCCCTGAATATTCTGAAGCAGAGCTTAAAAATTTAAAAGCTGAAGTTACATTCTGGCACGCTATGGGTCAAAGTAACCAAGCAGCAATCGACAAAATTATTAAATCATTCAATAAGCTTTATCCTAACATCACTGTAACTCAAGCTTCTCAAGGTGGTTACACTGATTTAAGAGATAAGATTGCTAAAAGTATTCGTGCTGGTAATCAACCTACAATTGCACAAGTTTATCCTGACCACGTTTCATTATACTTAGATGGTGACGCTGTTCGTGAATTAGATTCATATATCAGCCATCCTGTATATGGTTTAACTCAAGCTCAAGTTAATGACTACATTCAAAGTTACTATGCTGAAGGTAAGATTTATGACCAAAAAGGTACTCTTTATAGCTTACCATTCAATAAATCAACTGAAGTTATGTTCATTAATGCTACATGGTTTGAAGAAAATGGTTTATTAGCTCAATACAATCTTGGCCAAATTAAGAGAACTGCTGCAGGCGTTAAGTATTTCGAACTTGCTGAAGGTGGACACTTAACTTGGGAAGATATTGATGCTATTTCTGAATACTATATCAACTCAGCTGAATATCAAAATATGAGTGATGAAGAAAAAGCTGACCACTTCGCATTCTCATATGATTCAAGTGCTAACTTATTTATTACTTTAACTCAACAATGGGGTGGTCAATATACTGAATTAACTGGTGAAAACCAAGGTAGATTTGTATTTGACAACGCTCAATCAAGAGCAGCTGTAGAGTGGTATTACAACCAATACAAAGCTGGTAAGTTCGTTACTGCTAAAGCTTGGGGTGCTGATTATACTTCTGATAAGTTCAAAAACCAAAACGTTCTTATGACAGTTGGTTCATCAGCTGGTTGCTCATACAATGACCCAGGTGACAAGTTCGTTCTAGGTGTTCTTCCATATCCACAAAAAGAAGCTGCTTATGGTAAAGG
>DBWF01000003.1:9866-16043 GCA_002308275.1 Caryophanales bacterium UBA1245
CGCGATGAAGAATTAGCTGGTTGGTTATTCATGAGATTCTTAACTTCATGGACACCTAATATTGATGTTGAAGATCAAGCTACATATATTTGGTGTACAGAAACTGGTTACTTCCCAATTCTTACTTCATTAAGAAATTCTGCAGCATATCAATCTTACCTAGACGGTGAAGGCGATGGCACAAGAGCTTTAGCTGCAACAGTTTCAATCGTTGGTTACAATCAAAAAGATATTTTCTATACATCTCCATCATTCCCTGGTACTTCTAAGTGCCGTGATTTAGTTGAAAGTTTAGTAGACGGTGTTTTATATGCTGGTAAATCAATTGACCAAGCATATCGTGAAGCACTAGCAGAATTAAAATAATTAAATTCTAATTATTAATCCAACTAAAAAGGACTGATATAATGAAAAAAAGAATTCTATCATTCATTCTATTATTAGTAATGATGCTAGGTGTTATCGGTTGTGAGACGGGAGGTGGAGGAAATGATACTCCAAAACCTGATGATAACACACCAATTGTTGATCCTAATAAAATCGTTACTGATGATGAATTAGCTACACCTTATACTGATCAATTAAAATTAACACAAAGTTATGTTGGTAAAAGTTTTTTAAACGATGGTATTGGTGTTGTTACTCTTTCTAATCCTGTTGATGGTGATACTGCCATTTTCAAAGAAGGAAGCACAACATTTACTGTTCGTTTCAATGCTGTAAACACTCCTGAATCTACATATAAGCTAGAACCATGGGGTCTATCAGCATCTAAATTTACAAAGAGAATTTTAAATAATGCTGTAAAAATTGTTTTACAAGCAGATACAATTAAAACAAATCGTTTAGACTCAACAGGTAAACGTTACTTAGCATGGGTATGGTATCAACCTACTGAAGGTGCTGACTTCCGTTTATTAAATCTTGAAATTGTTGAAAAATGTTATTCAACAAGTAAAGCAGCTGGTATGTTATATGCTGATACATTACTAGATGCTGACTTAAAAGCACAAAAACTTAATGTTCGTATTTGGAATAGAACAGTATTAGATCCTGACTATGACTATAGTGAAACAGGTAAATACTTAACTTTAAAAGAAATTCGTGAACAATATTCTGGTACCACAGAAAGTCATGAAAAAGTAATTGTTAAAGGTATCGTTACAAGAAAGATTGGTCCTTACTCAGCATACATTCAACAACAAGAAGATGGTGTTTGGTATATTGGTTCAACTAAACTTGTTGATGCCGACAATAAACCATTTAAAGCCATCGATGAAAATCCTGAAATGCCATTTGTTGGTAGCAATGGAAATTGGTTCGTTGGCGAATTTGATACAAAGATTC
Source organism: Caryophanales bacterium UBA1245 (assembly GCA_002308275.1). Lineage (GTDB taxonomy): Bacteria > Bacillota_I > Bacilli_A > ML615J-28 > CAG-313 > UBA1231. The sequence continues at coordinate 11,214 of DBWF01000003.1, forward strand.
AAGCTGAAGGCGGCGTTGCCGGTCAATCATTATATGAATACTGCAGTAGTGCCCCTGGCTTTGGTTTAAGTGAAGAAGAATGGTTCGCAACACTTACTGTTACAGAACCTGATGCTTCAATTAATCATCCATACATCGTTAAAGATGGTGAATGGTATGGTGTATATCTATATGGTGGATTTACTGGTATTTCTTCTAAACTTATTATTGGTCAAGAAGTTAAAGTTGCTGGTAACATTGGAACATTCTATGGTGCTCTTCAAATCACTGGTGTAACTGCTGACGGTATTGCGGTTTTAAATAAAGAAATTAGTGAACCACATATATATGATATCGCTGATGTTAGCAGTTTATCTGTTGAAGGCAGCACTCAATTATTTGGCTGCTTAGTTGAATTACATGATTTAACTGTTTATAGTGGTTACAATACAAAGACATCTGATGCATTTACTTTAAAATGTCAAGATGCTCATGGTAATAAAATTAATATTCGTGTTGATGGTAATACTGCAATCCATCAATACAAGACTGGAGAAAAAGTTCAAGTAGCTGCTGCAACTAATACAACAGCCGCAAAAGAATACTATCCAGATGGTGCATTAGATGATGATGCAACCGGTATTGTTAATTGTTGGCAATACTTCGATGGTAAGACATTCTCTTCAATTAAGGGTATTCTTACTGTTTATGATGGTGATACTGATGGTACACCTGAACTTCAAGTTATGTTAACGTTAGTTAAAGACATCACTTTTGATGGCGAATAAAAAAAGGAGAATAAAACAAAATGAAAAAAAGATTTTTTAGATTTTTCTTAGTTTTCTTCTTTGCAATGATGCTTGCTGGTTGTACTTTCCTAGCTGATGGTACAAACAAACAACGTGAAGCAGCTAAAAACCATGTTAAAACATTATTAGCTGTTAACTACGGTGATACAATTGATGACCGCGTACTAGAACCTGTTACTCAAAGTTTTGGTATTGTTATCGATGAAAGTAATCTTGCAACCGAAGAAGATCTAGCTAATGCTAGTTATAGTGGATTCTTAAATGGCTCTGTATTTGCTCGTTTTGAATCTTCTAATCCAGAAATTATGGAACCAAAATGGGTTTCATACAAAACTAGAGCTTATGAAAAGGATGCTAGTGGTAAGATTACTGGTATTACAGTAACTGAAAAACGTGAATTACGTGTTATTGTAAATCGTCCTGAAGTTGATACAGTTGTTAAACTAACTACTTATGCTACTGCTCCATATGAAATTAATGGTGTAACTTATAAGTACGAAGCAAAGAGAACAATTGAATTTACTGTTGCAGCTGCTGAACAAGTAGAAGAAACAATTAAGACAATTGGTGAAATCAATGCAGAAGTTATAGCAAATTGGTCAGCATTTGAAAGTGCTGGTAAGTTAGTAGATGAAGAAGGTAATGAAAAAGTATTCTCTACTCAAGGTGTTGTTACTGAAGTATTATGGGGTGATGGTTATGATAACCACTCATTCATGATGAGCGATGGCGCTAATTCATTATACATTTATGCTCCTGCAGCAGGTAGCGATGTTGTTGAAATTGGTGACTTAGTTCAAATTTCTGGTTTAAAAGTTGTTCCATATTATGGAATTATTGAATCTGCTTCTAAATCAGCTACTGTTAAAGTATTATATGGTGGACAAGCTGTTCCTCAAGCTGCTGCATATACAGTTGATGAATGGTATGCATTAAACCGTGAAGTACATGATGCTCCTGGACAAAGAGTTAAACTTACTGGTTTACTTGTTAAAGATGGTAGCGATTATAAGTTAAAATCAGAAACTACTGATAAAGCATTAACTATTTACTACAAAGCTTATACAGCTTATGAACAATCTATTTTAGATGCTCATGTTGGCGATGTTGTTGAAATGGAAACTGCTATTTATGACTATCATTCAGCTGGTTACTGGAGAATCTTACCTAACGTTTATGATTATCCAATGACAGTTATCAAAGCTGGTGAACACCCAGATCAACCAGATCAACCTGACCAACCAGATACTCCAGTTGTTACTCCTGTAGCACAAGTAGAAGTTGGTAAATCATATAAACTATATGTTAACCAAGTTAAAGCTGGTAAAGAATTATACTTTGCTGGTGTAATGGATAGTAACAATAAATTCTTTGATACTACAGAAGATGCTGCTGCTGCAACATTAGTTACAGTTGAAGCTGCAGAAGGTGGATTCTATCTATCATTCTTAGATGCTACTGGTGCTAAGAAATATCTTAACATTATTAAGAATTCTAGTAACAAGAACGCTGTTGAAATTGCAGATGCTCCATCAAATGTATATGTATGGAATGCTGAATTCAAGACAATGTTCACAACAATTGCTGAATTAAATAACACATATTATTTAGGTAACTACAATACTTACACAACAATTTCATCAAGTGCTACAAGCTACATGACTGCTGAAAATGTTGATGTATCTCAATTCCCAGTAAGATTCATTAAAGCTTCTAATGGTGGTTCACAACCTAGTGAAGCAACAATCGTTGATTTCTCATTCACTGATTACTACAATGATAATAATTGTTCAAATGGCACTCGTCCTACTGAACTTATGTTAGATGAAGTTGTTAAATATGAAGTAGAATGCACTGCTGGTTCATATGGACCAAATAGTGGTAAATTATATAAAGGCGATTCTGGTGTTGCTGAAGCTAGATTCTATAAGAGTGAAACAGGTAAAATGATTATTAGTGTTCCTGCAGGTGTTACACTTGTAAAAGTAACAGCTGTTAAAGGTTCTTCTAATTATGATGCTGGTGCAGAAGCTGAATTAGAAATCGTTGATAACAAAGTTATTGTTGTTGCTGATGGTTCTAACTTCAATATTAAATCACTTCATATTGAATATACTGGTACTCCAAGTGGCGAAACTCCAGTTGAACCAGATCCAGTTGAACCTACTATTGAATATATAACAGTTGCTGAAGCTAAAGCTGCTGATAATAATGCAGATGTTCACGTTAAAGGTTTAGTAGCCGCATTATATGCAAGAGGTTTCGTTGTTGAAGATAATACAGGCGCAATGTTAGTTTATACTAATGCTGTTGTTGCTGACTTAGCAATTGGTGATTACGTTGCTGTTGCTGGTAAGAAGAGTGCTTATCCTTCTGGATCTTCTGCTTATCAATTGGGTTCTCCTACTTATGAAAAATTAACTGAAACTCCAGCATATGCATTAAGTAATGCTGTTAACTGGTCTGCTGCTGAAGTAGATGCTGCATGGCAAGAAGTTGTAGCAAATACATTCAATTTTGCAGGACCACTTGTAAAGATGACAGTTACTCTAAGCATTTCTGGTAATTATTACAATGCTACAATCGAAGGATCAGAACAAGCATTAAGCTTCTCATATCCTCTTGATTCTTTAAAAGCTGCATTAGAAAACGGTAAAACTTACGATGTATTAGCAATGCCTATTAGCTATAGTGCTAAGAGTGGTTCTCCATTCTACTTCAACTTTATCTTATTAAGTGCTGAAGAACCTCAAGAACCTGAATTAAATTACTTCTTATTAGACTTTGAAGATCATCAAACTGATGGTGATTGCACAGACGCTCATTGGGCTATTACTAAATACACTTCTAACGGATGGACTGAAATTACATCTGTTATGATGAGATATCGTGGTAAAGATGGTACACGTGTTGTTAATATGGCTTGTGGCTATAGCACTCCATATATGTACAGATACAATCTTGACCAAGTTGTTAAAGGCGTTAACACTGCATCAATTAAGATTGGTAACTATTTCAATGGTGCTGCTGTTGCTCCAATGAAAGTTGTTCTTGTATTAGAAGATGATTCACTTGTTTATTTAATGGGTGATGCTAATAACTTCTATGAATTCCCTGTAACAACTGGTTTAGTACCTCTATCACAAACATTAACTGAAGCTGTTAATGTTAAAGCATTCTACATTGTAATTAAGAGTGCATTATCAGGTGGCGGATATATCTATATCGACGATGTTGAATTAAAATATGCTGAACCTGAAACTCTAGATCCTCAACCACAACCTGATACACTTCCACTTACATTAACATTTAGTTCAAGTAATATGACAGCTTGCAACGATTATGTTTCATCATTTACTGCAACATTAAATTCTCATACATTCACACTAAGTGCTATTAATAACTATGGTGCTGCTTGGACTGAATTAAGAGCCGGTAGTACAAAAGGTGCAACAGTTGCTACAATCGCATCTGACAAGATCAATGCATCTGTAAGTAAAGTTGTCCTTCATGTTACACAAGTAACTGATTCTGAAATTAGTAAAGTTAGATTATATATCTATGATGATCCTTCAATGGAAACAGCTATTGGCGGTGTATATCTACAAAAACTAACTGAAGCTGGATGGGAAGCTGGTGATTGGACATTTAATATTTCTAATCCTGGTACTGGCTTATACTACAAGATTGTTGTTGAATTAGAAAAGACAGCTAAGAACGGAACATTCAGATTCGATAGCGTATCATTTCAATAATATTTAAAATCTAAAGAGTTGGATTATTCCAACTCTTTTCTTTTTGATATTATTTGCCAAAATTTTGATATTATGTTATACTAATCTACTAAGTAGGTGAAAGATATGTATAAACAAATATTTAATCTAATTAAGAAGTATCAAACAATAATTATCCACAGACATGAAAAACCAGATGGTGATGCTCTAGGATCGCAATTAGGGCTTAAAACAAGCATAATTTCGACGTTTCCAGAAAAGAACGTATTCGTAGTGGGTGACATGGTAGACTATCTCAAATTTATGGG
>DBWF01000003.1:16173-16424 GCA_002308275.1 Caryophanales bacterium UBA1245
CCACAAGGCGAATATGGTGATGTAATGCTTGTTAACACTAAATTTGAAAGCTGCTGTGGCTTAATCGCTCATATGATTAAGATGACAAAACTTGTAATGAATAAAGAAGTAGCAACATATCTATATACAGGAATGGTAACTGATAGCGGTCGTTTTAGATTTTCTTCTGTTTCATCTAAAACTTTTGATGTTGCATCTTACTTAATGAAATATAATATTGATACTGAATATATATATACAAATCTTTATAC
>DBWF01000003.1:16500-17142 GCA_002308275.1 Caryophanales bacterium UBA1245
GTTGCTTATATTAAAAATACATATCAAGATGTCTTAGAATCTGGTCTTAATACTTATCAACTTGCGCGTAGTATTGTAAACAATATGTCAGGCATTAAAGAAGTTAATGTTTGGGCAACATTTACTGAAACCGAAGATGGTAAAGTAGTAGTCGAACTGAGAAGTAATGATAAGAATGTTAATCAAATTGCTGTTAAATATGGTGGTGGAGGTCACTTAAATGCAAGTGGTGCTACAGTTGATGGTTGGAAAACAATTGATTTAATCATTGAAGATTTAATTAAATTACAAAAGGGGGAATATGAAAATGCTTAATGAAGTATTAGAACAAATTAAAAAATATGATACGATTATTATTCATCGTCATGAACGTCCTGATGGTGACTGTATTGGTTGTCAAATGGGATTAAAATACTTTTTACAACACAATTTCCCTGATAAACATATATATACTCCTGGCGATATGGTTCCTCAATATTTGCAATTTAATGGTTTAAGTGATGAAGTAGCAGATGATTTATATGCCAATGCTTTGGTATTTGTATTAGATACTTCAACAAAAGCTAGAATTTGTGATAAGCGTTATGAGAATGGTGCTTTTATTGTTAAGATTGATCACCATGATGATTCAGAATCTTTTGG
>DBWF01000003.1:17242-19896 GCA_002308275.1 Caryophanales bacterium UBA1245
GCAACCGCTCTTTATACTGCTCTTGTTAGCGATACTGGTCGATTCCGTTTCCGGGGTGTTGACCAAAACACTTTTGAAGCAGCCTCGATTTTAGTAAAAACGGGTATTGATATTGTTGATATTTATGCGAAGATGGATTTAAAAGAAATTAATACATATCGCTTAAAAGCATATCTTTTTAAGCACATGAAATCAACACCTAATGGTGTTATGTATATGTATTTTACTAAACACATCTGTAAGAAGTTTAATATTTCAAGAGAAGATGCGGCAGCATTAGTTTCGGAAATGTCTTCAATTAAAGGATATCCTGCATGGATTGCCTTTACCGATTATCCTGATAATATTAGAGTTCGTTTAAGAAGTAGATATCTTCCAATCAATGAAATTGGTAAAATGTATCGCGGTGGTGGTCACCTTCAAGCAGCTGGCGGGACTATATATAGTAAGAAAGAAATGAAACTACTACTTAAAGATGCGGATAAGCTTGTTGCTAAGTATAAATTAGAACATCCTGAGGTGCAATAATGAAGATTTTAATTACTAATGATGATGGTATTGCTTCACCTAACTTAAAGTTATTAGTAGAAGAAGCAATCAAACATTTTCCTGGTGATGAAATCATTGTTTTAGCACCAGCTGAAGAACAATCAGCTGTTTCACACCGGATTAATATCTTTGGTCCGATCTATTTAAATGAAGAAAGAGATATTGTAGAAGGAATTAAAACCTATTCCATTAATTCAACACCGGCTGATTGTGTTAAATTTGCAATTCATTCATTACATTATGATTTTGACCTTTGCTTAAGTGGTATTAATAATGGATTAAACCTCGGTGAAGACATTGTTTATTCTGGTACCGTTGGCGCAGCCCTTGAGGCCGCAATGTATCACAAATACTCTTTAGCCCTATCTTGTCACTTCTATACAACTGAAGGATTTCAAGAAGGCTTCGAAATGTTTCTAAAAGAATATCATAGTAACCCAATCTATAAAGAACACTTAATGTGGAATGTAAACTTTCCACCAAATCCAAAAGGACTTAAATATTGCTATCAAGGTAAAAATGATTACCAATATGCCTATAATCTAGGTGAAAAAGAAGCCTATTATCCGAAAGCTAAAAAAGGATTTGTCGTTAAAGAGAATGAATTCGCAACTGATTTAGATTGTTTCCATCAAGGATATGTCTCAATTACACCACTAACATATGATATGACAGCCTACGATATTTTAAAAAAGACTAAACCATTTGCAAAAGATGCAAGTAAGTGATATACTATATATATGAGAAAGGGATTATAACATGAGCGTAAAAGAAGAAAAATCACTTTTAGAATTATCAATTGAATTCTTACAAAAGAATAAAGAACCCCAAAACATCGATGTAATCATTCGTGAAGTGATGGCTTTAAAAGGTCTTAAAGGCAATGAAGCTAAAGAAAAAGCTCCACAATTTGTTTTAGATTTTATGCTATCTGGTAATTTCGTATATTGTGGTGAAGATAAATGGGATTTAAAATATCGTCAACCAACTTCTGTTTTAGATAAAGATGGTGGTGATTATGAAGACTTCTATCTTGATGATGAAGATGTTAAGAATAATGAACTTAAAGATGACACATTCGATGAATATGAAGAATCTGAAGGTCAAAGCTTTGTTGATGACGAAGATGATGAAGACGAAAAGAATGAAGATTCTGATGATCTAAGTAATGAATTTGAAGATCTTGTGCCTAATCTTGAAGAAGAGGAAGACGACGAAGAAGAATTCTAAACCAAATAAGGCCAAACAATATGTTTGGTCTTTATTTTATAAGGGTGGTAATATATATGCATATTAATGAAATTAAAGAATTGTTACAGGCAAATGAGGCAAGTGCACTTAAAAAATATGGTCAAAACTTTTTAATTGATGAACATGTCTTACAAACTATTAGTGCTTCCTTAAAGGGCACTAATACCTCAGTTATTGAAATTGGACCTGGTCTTGGCAGCCTTACTAGATATCTAGTCAAGGATTATAAAGAAGTCTTAGCCTATGAAATCGATCCTAAAATGGTAAGTATTATTAGAAATACGATACCAAATGTAAAAATTATAGAAGGAGATTTCTTAAAACAAGATATTAATAAAGATATCAGTTATTACTTTACTAGCCAACCATGCCTTATAAGTAATCTACCATACTATATTACAACCCCAATTATTATTAAAATATTAGAAGAAACACCAAGCATCAATGAATTTACTTTAATGATGCAAAAAGAAGTGGCATCAAGAATTCTAGCTAAACCTGATAGCAAAGAATATGGTAGCCTATCAGTATTACTTCAAGTATACTTTGAAATAACCAAGTTAATTGATGTCAAACCAAGTTCCTTCTATCCAGCACCTGAAGTATCAAGTACAGTATTGGTATTTAGAAGAAGAAGTGAACCACTTTACCATATATATAATCACAATAGTTTTAAACAAATCGTTCAAATAATGTTTACCCAAAGAAGAAAAACATTATATAATAATTTAAAGAATCGTTTTGATAAAGACAAAATTGATCAAGTGTTAAATAGCCTGCAAATTAATCCAACTGTTAGAAGTGAAGATTTAAGTGTTGAACAAATTGTTAATATATGTAATTTATTATCTTAA
>DBWF01000003.1:19934-20677 GCA_002308275.1 Caryophanales bacterium UBA1245
AACATCTTACCTAATAATTATCATTTATTAGAAGCTATTAATGTTAAAATTGCTTTAGCTGATCTTATTGAAATCACTAAAGCTGAAAGTACAGAGGTTACCTATCAACATTTTAGAATTGATAAAGACCAAGATACACTACTAAAAGTCTTAAATGCTTTTATAAATAAGTTTAATCTACCACCTCAAAAGGTTCATATTACAAAGAAGATTCCAGTCGCATCAGGCCTAGGTGGCTTAAGCAGTGATATTGCTTGTATTATTAAATACTTAAATAAGAAATATCACCTAAAACTTACCAATAAAGAATTAACTAAATTTGTATTACCATTTGGTACGGATATTTGTTATTGTTTATATGATAAGCCGGCTCTTGTAAAAGGGATTGGTGAAAGTGTTCAATTAATCAATATTAAATTGCCAAAGAAACTAATTGTTATTGACCCTAAAATTAAAGTATCAACAAAAGATATCTATGATCAAGTCAAAGAAGTTCATAAAGAATCATATTCCAAAGTCTTATTAGAGACATTAGGTAAAGATGATTTGATTTCTATATATATGAACGATTTAGAAAAAATAACTTTTAGTAATTATCCAGATCTAAAAAAACTATATATTGAACTAGTAAACCTAAAAGTAGGTAAAGTTCAAATGAGTGGTTCAGGTAGCAGTTTAATTATCTTTAATGAAGCAAAAGAAGCATTAAAGATGCTACAAACTAAATATCCAATGTATAATAT
>DBWF01000003.1:20754-22266 GCA_002308275.1 Caryophanales bacterium UBA1245
AAGAGCAACAAGTAGCTCAAGAAGAAAAACCAGAAGTTAGTGAAGAACAATTGCAAGCGGAAGCTGAATTTTTTGCTGAAGAAGGTTTTGAAATTGAAGAGACAATTACCAAAGATGATGTCTATGCCCTAAATATATATATCTTAAAGAATAATCCATCTAATTGGGTTGGCCGCATTCTATTTATGATCATGGGTGTAATCGTCGCTTTGATGCCACTTTTTGATCCTAAAAACTGGTGGGCAATTCTCATTGGTGTTCCACTAATTGCTTATGGATTATTTATATATATGCCACTTCAAGCTTCAATGATTAGAAGAAACATTGCCAAAAAGAATTTTAATCCTCTAGATATTACTCTTCGGATGACCAAAACAAAAGTGTTATATAAATTAAAAAAAGAAGAACATGCCCCACTTGTCAATGTATCTGATATTATAAAAGTAGTTAAGACACCTAATTATATATATATGCATCTAAATGCATATTCAGTAATGGTTATTAAACTAGAAGAGCTTGATAATAGTGAAGAAATTATCAACAAAGTTAAAGAACAATTTGTTCCTTTAAAAAAATATAAAGAAAAGCATTAATAAATGTTGCAAAGATATTGCAATTAGAAAAATAACTATGTTATAATCAAATTACAGAAAGGAAAAAAAGAACGCCCATGGAAGTAACTGATGTTAAAATCAAGCTTCTTGACGGCGAAACTCGCGTCGTTGCGGTGGCCGCAGTGACGTTCGATGATTGTTTTGTAGTTCACGGCATTAATGTCATCAATGGACAAAATGGAAGGTTCATTGCTATGCCTAGCCGCAAAATTAGTGACAGTGTTTTCTTAGATATCGTTCATCCTACTAATAGTGAAACTCGGAAAATGATTGAGGAAGCGATTTTCGCTGCCATAGACAAGCTTAGCAAACCACAATAAGTGGTTTGTTTTTTGTTATCCAGGAATAAAAACGTTTTTTGTTTAATAATCGACCACTGATTTTAGGGATTGTGATATAATAATTATAAGAGGAGGACGCTATGATTAATTTAGAAGAACAAGCAAAAGAAATTAGAAAGCTAACACTCGAATGTATCAGTGAATTTGGATCTGGTCATATTGGTGGTAGCTTATCAATTGTTGATGTTTTAACCGCATTATATTATAAGGAAATGAACATTGATCCTAAAGATCCTAAAAAAGAAGGCAGAGACCGTTTAATTGTTTCTAAAGGACATTCAGGACCAGCTGTTTATGCTACTCTTGCTTCACGTGGATATTTTCCACTNNGAAGAATTAAAGACGCTCAATAAGATTGGTACTAACTTACCAAGCCATTGTGACATGAATAAAGTTGTTGGTGTTGATATGACAACAGGATCGCTTGGCCAAGGCATCTCTTGTGCAGTAGGGGTTGCTCTTGGATCAAAGATTAAAAAAGATGGTGCATATATATATTCAATCATTGGTGATGGTGAGTCACAAGAAGGTCAAGTTTGGGAAGCTTTAATGTTTGC
>DBWF01000015.1:0-2899 GCA_002308275.1 Caryophanales bacterium UBA1245
ATCGTTACAATTTGTGGTGAAACTGGTCAATTAAAGAATGGTGGTATTATGACATTCGGTTCAGTTAATTACCTTGAACTTGGTAAAATGACTGGTATCATGGGTGCTAATGCTCTTAATGGTGCTAAAGTTGGTGACATGGCAGTTCAAAGCTTCTTAAGTGATGAACTAGTTATCAATAAGGCAAAAGTAGTTGAATTTGAACTTGATATTCCAGAAAGCCTACTAAACAGAGCAAAAGATATTAAATAAAGGAAGGTAAAATATGCTTGGAAATACTATCTTAGCTTTTACATTTACTAATCTATTAACTAATGGTGCAAAGCTAGGGTTGATTTTCGCCATCATGACTTTAGGCGTTCATATCTCATTTCGGATTTTAGATGCAGCTGATTTGAGTATTGAAGGTGTTTTCCCACTAGGTGGTTGTGTTTGTGCGCTTCTCATATGGAGCGGTGTACCTGCAATCCTTGCTTGCTTGATTGCAATGCTTGCTGGAGCAGTTGGTGGATTTATTACAGGTATCTTACATACTAAACTAAAGATTCCAATGATTCTATCAGGTATTATTACGATGACCGCCTTGTATTCGTTAAATCTAATTATTCTAGGCATTTCCAATAAAGGTGGTTCATTAACACGGGCAACGCTTGCGATTGACTTTAAAAGTACAATGTTCTATCCACTAACGAAATTATTACTTGATTGGCATGTAAAGGGTGTTATTGCAACCATGTTTTCGGTTTTAATAGTTGGTGCTTTAGCACTTGCAATTGTCTATGCAGCCATCTATTATTTCTTTGGAACCGAAATTGGTATGAGTATTAGAGCTACTGGTGATAATGAAAGAATGGCTAAGGCGCAAGGTATTAATACTAATAGTATGAAGATTGTTGGTCTGATGATTTCGAATGCTTTGATTGCGTTAGCGGGTGCTTTATTTGCTCAAAATACTGGTGCCGCAAACGTTTTGAGTGGCCGTGGAATGATTGTTATTGGTCTTGCATCAGTTATTATTGGTGAAGTAATCTTTGGTCGTAAGGCTTATAGTACACAGTTAATCTCTTTAGTTGTTGGTACAATTCTATATTTCATGCTTCGCCAAGTTGCTATCGAATTAAATCTATCAGAATTATTAGATATTGCATCAGCAGTTCTAATTGTTATCATTTTAGCTCTTCCACTAATTAAACGTAAAATTGCAAGTAAAAAAGAATTAAGGAGGGGTAGCAATGCTTAAAGTAGAACACTTAACAAAAGTCTTTAATGCCGATTTAGGTGAAGACGAACGCAAAGTTGCTCTTGATGATGTAAGTCTTGAGATAGAAGATGGCGAATTTGTTACAATTATCGGTGGTAATGGTAGTGGTAAATCAACTCTAATGAATCTAATTAGTGGCGTATATGCTCCAGATAAAGGAACAATTGCTATTGATGGTGTTGATGTTACAAATATTAGTGAACATAAACGTGCACCTTACTTAGGCCGTGTTTTCCAAGATCCACGCCAAGGTACCGCAACTTCGATGTCACTAATTGAAAACCTAGAACTTGCTTATCGCCGCGGCGAACGTCGTGACTTACGATGGGGCTTTGATAAAAGTCATAAGGCCGCATTCGTTGAAATGCTTGCAAGTCTTGATTTAGGTTTAGAAGACCGCCTAAATAGTAAGATTGGTTTATTCAGTGGTGGACAACGTCAAGCCGTAACACTTTTGATGGCAACTCTTAAAACACCAAAGCTATTATTGTTAGATGAACACACCGCAGCTCTTGACCCTAAAACAGCGAAAAAAGTCTTAGATTTAACAGATCGCTTAGTTAGTGAAAATCATATAACAACACTCATGATTACTCATAATATGCGGGACGCCATTCGTTTTGGTAATCGCTTGATTATGCTCAATAATGGCAAAATTATTTTAGATATTAAGGGTGAAGAAAAGCAAAAACTCACAATTGAAGATTTGTTGGAGAAATTCGAACATCTTACCCACGATGATGATATTTCGACAACAATGTTATTTAGTTAAAAATCTCTCTTTTCAGAGAGATTTTTCTTTTATAATTGAAAAAAAAGTGATTATTTAGTATAATAAGAAGTATAATGAAAAGGAAATATTATGCCTAAACCCATTTTTCAACAAATCTATATTGAGATTACGAATCTTTGTAATTTACATTGTCCATTTTGTGGGATAAGTAAACGTCCAATTAGAGAGATGTTGGTACCAGAGTTTCAATCAATCTTAAAAAAAGTGAAACCATATACAGATAGTATTTATTTACATGTCAAGGGGGAACCCCTATTACATTCCGCTTTCCCACAAATTATTAAAATTTGTGAAGAAGAACAAGCAAAGGTTAAAATAACTACTAATGGTACCTTACTACTTAAGTATGAAGAACTGTTGTTGAACAGTCCTAGTATTAAAAGAATGAACATTTCATTACAAAGCATTTTTGGAATGCCTACAAAAGTACAAGAACAATACTTTAATGATTTAAAAACGTTTATTAATCATAATAAAAATAAGCATATCTATTTACGAATGTGGGCTATTAATGATCAAAAGAAAGAACATCTTTTAGAGACCCTTAACAAAATAGGACTTGTTAAAAATAAATATCTTCATTATAGTTATGAAGAAGAGTTTACTTGGCCAACAATGGAGGCCGAAGAACTATCACCATCTAAATGCTTAGGTGGTAAAAAACAGCTTGCGGTATTATCGGATGGCACGGTTACATTATGTTGTCTTGACCAAGATGGAAAAACCTGTTTAGGTAATTTATTAACAAATTCGCTAGAAGAAATTCTAGCTAGTGAAAAATATCGGCTTGCGGTAGAACAAATGCCTTACTTACCACTTTGTAGAAGGTGTAGTTACCGGTTGCG
>DBWF01000015.1:3009-5346 GCA_002308275.1 Caryophanales bacterium UBA1245
TAATCAACAGTCATATCTTTAGTATCATTGGTAAACTTGATGGAGAAAGCTTCATTCTTTCGCTAAGTGATATATACTATTTTGAAGCTGTTGAAAATAAAGTCTTTGCCTATTTAGAAACTGATGTTTATGAAGTCAATTATAAGATTGCGGACTTAGTGGAAATGCTATCCCATACCGCATTTCTTCAAACATCAAGAACGATAATTCTTAATTTAAATAAAATTAATAAAATCAAAACAATGGTTAATGGCCGGATTATGGCTGAACTATTGAATAATGAAAAAATGATTATTACACGGGTTTATGCTAATAGCTTCCGTGATAAATTGAAAGGAGGTAATCATCAATGAAAAAGTTCGAACGCTTTATAGTTACATTCATGAGTATTTTCATGATTGTCTTTTCAGTTTCATTCTTTGCTAAAATCATCGTTGATGCGATTATCTTCGGTCAAAAATCATTTACATTTAAGTATGTTTATATTGATTTATTAGTGGTTGCGGTAGTGAGTATTTTACTTACTTTGTTTTATCAAATTAATAAAATGACAACTAGTGTTCAAGCTTTGGTAACTTATATTACAATTCTTACAGTAATCTATGTCTTTGGTTATTTCAGTGGTTGGTTCTCAATGCGTCATATTTATTTCCTATTAATTTCATTATCATTTAATGTAGTAGGCTTAGTATCAGTAGTAGTCTTCTTGTTACTAAAGCATCGTAGGCAAAATGATGAATTGAATGAACAATTAGCATCATTTAAGGAGCGTGGTCAAAATGAAGAAAATTAGCTTCTTAATGTTGTTATTATTAATGTTTAGTTTTGCTATTCCTGTTCATGCTAGTGAACTTGATATACAAAACTTAAAAGTAGAAATTGAAGGAACCAATAAATCAATTGTTAATTTGTCATTTGAAGTAGATAGTCCAGTCGAAATTGAAGAAATTGTGTTCTACAGTGATATGGATGGCTCAACCAGTGAAATTGCTTATGATCGTAGTCGTCCTAATGAAAAGGTTCAAAAATTAAGTAATGGTGAACTACAAGAAAACGGTCATTATTTATATCATTATGTGATTGAATCACAAAGTGGTAAGATTGGAACTTTCAAAATTCGGATTAAGTATTATGATTATGAAACTAATCAAACCATTACCCAAGCCATTCATGTAACTAATGGTAATCCAAATATTGCGAAAAACGTCTTTACACCAGTTAATGCGCTTGTTATTGGTCTTTCAGCAACTATTGCTTCGGTTATTGCGACATTCACAATTATTAAGTTAAGTGAAAAGAATATTCAATTAAGCGATGAGGAAGAATAATGAAACAAGCAGCTTATTTAGAAGATTTTCGCCAAATCAAACTAATGGTTGCTAATTATCAGGTTGGAGATAAAATAACTATTGATGATGATCAAGTTTCATTAACCTTAACAGATGCATCAAATGATGGTTCAATGTGGCATTTGTATTTACAAACAAATATTGATTTAGAACCTCATAAAGATTATTATCTAAGTATTAATAATGAATCCATTCATCTAGACTTAGGTAAGATAACTAGAAGTGCTAGCTTTGATGAACGTTATTACTATGCTGGACCACTAGGTGCTGAATATCATCAAGACTATTGTATTTTTAGATTATGGAGTCCAGTGTTAAAATGTGCTGATGTTGTTATTAATAATCAAAAATATCCCCTTCATTATGCAAATCATGGCTTATGGGAAGGTAGAGTTGATGGTGACCTAGAACTATCTAAATACCATTATAATGTTCGAATTAATGAAGAAGCATTTGATGTAAGAGACCCATATGGCTTATCACTTGAGCCAACTCATACAGAAAATGATATTATTGATTTAACTAAAACATATGTCTTTAAAAACAAAAGACCAGCATTTTCTGGCGCTTTATGTGATGCTATTATTTATGAGGGTCACTTAAAAGATATGACCTATAGTCTAAAGACTAATGGTAGTTGTTTCCAAAAAATGACAGATGCGTATATAGTATCCCACTTAAAAGACTTGGGGATTACGCATTTACAAATCATGCCAGTTAATAGTTTTGAAGAAATTGATGAAGTAAATCAAGATGCTAAATACAACTGGGGTTATAATCCAGCTGAATACTTTAGTTTATCTGGCTGGTTCGCATCTAATCCGTTTGACCCATATGTCAAAATTAATGAGTTCAAACAAATGATTGATTATTATCACGAAGAAGGAGTATTAATCACTTTAGATGTTGTTTTTAATCATGTCTATAAACTATCACAATTTAGCTATGGTAAACTAGTGCCTGGCTATGTTGGTAGAACTGATGACAT
>DBWF01000005.1:0-965 GCA_002308275.1 Caryophanales bacterium UBA1245
TTCTTAGCAACTTCATATTCAGCATAAACAAGTTTTAAGAATGTATCTACTAAACCAGCAGTAATCATTGTATTTGGACACTTCTTATTAGAGAAGTTATTGTGGAAGAATACTCTATCAGCACCAATGTTATGTCTAACTAGGATGCCAGCTACAAATTTAGCTGTATATTGCCATGTTAGATATACATCTGAACCCATGTTAACAGCAGTTTCAATACCGATACCATTTACATTTCCACCACGTGCACAGATTGCATTTCCATAACCTGAAGATACCCAAGTTGTAGGAATCTTATAATTTCCGTTTTCACCCTTAACGCAGATTAGACCAACTGTATTGATATGAGGTGTAACGCCTTCTTTAGTAGGATATTGTACTAATGATTTAGTTCCATTGATATAGAAGTATCCATCATTACCACAAGTAACTGTAGGACGATCGCCAGCATAAGCAACACCTGTATCATGCCATGTAGTTGAGTAATTTACATCAGCAGTTGCCCAACTTGTTCCATCACCAGCATGCCATGCAATGATGTTTTCTTCCATTTGTTGGAAAATACCATCATTACCAATTGTGTAATGCCATGATGAAGCTGTAGTATCAGGGTTGTTTTGAGGGTTAGTACACCAACCAGAATTTGCTCTAGCAGTTGAAGTTGAACCAGAACCAGCTGTATCATGGATAACGATCCATTCTAATGATTTAATTTCATCATTATCATTACCACCAGCTTTATGGTTAGTACTTAAATCTAACATATTCTTTTCAACTGTAGGAAGAGTTCCAGCCCAATAATTATTTACAGAACCATAAATTTCATGTTCATAATCAGCTGAACCATCATCACTACCGATATATTTGAAAGTTTCATCCATAACAACACCGTTGTTATTAGCAACTAATAATTTTAATAAATCATTTAATTCAGAATTATCTAATACAGATAAACCTAATGTAGC
>DBWF01000005.1:996-4947 GCA_002308275.1 Caryophanales bacterium UBA1245
ACTTTACCAGTAGCATCTACTGTAGCAACATTTGTATTTGAAGATTCATAAGTAATAGCTTCTGTAGATTCACCAATGTATGTAGCTTCGATATCTAATGTATCATTGACAGCTAAAACGCCATTTCCTTCATAACGAAGTTCGATTCTTTCAACAGGTTTAACTTCTAATTCAAATGAATCAAGAACTGTATTATCAGCCATTGAGAATACAGTAATAGTAGTTGTACCACCAGCAAGAGCATTGATTAGACCAGCAGATGTAACTGTAGCAGCTTTTGGATTACTTGAAGTAAATCCAACTTTCTTGTTAGTTGCATTATCAGGACTAACTGTGAACTTAATTTGATGAGATGTGAAAGCATCAATCTTAGCAACCTTATTTGTGATAGCAATTGCTGTTGGCTTAATTTCATCAACTTTTACATAAGCAGGACATTCTGCTTCAGTTGCATAAGCTTCACCAACAGTTAAAGCATGGCTAGCAAAGTTAGCAGCACTTACACTTGTTAAAGCTGTACCATCAATTTCATAGTAGTTTCTACCAACTGTATAAATTTCTACTAAGCTTCCAGCAGGTGAAGGGTTGTTAGCGAATGTAGGAGTTTCTCCATCAAGTGTATAAGAATCAATGAACTTATTGTTTTCAATTAAGATATAAATGCTATCGTTTGCATCATAACCAGCAGTTCTGATACGAATTGGACGCCAATCACAACCAGCATTTACGAATGTATTGTATTGAATAACAAACTTGTTAGCACCATCTTCAGCCATGTCACGGAAGTCAAGAGCTGAACATGCAATATTTTCAAAGTGGTTACCTTCGATTGTTACATCAACAACACCAACGCTCTTATCCCAAATGAAGTTTTGTAGACAGCCAGCATAAGTATTACCAATGATGTCAATCTTACCCTTCATCATACCTTGAACGTTGATACAGTCATATGCAGCAGCATTTCCTGTAGTAGTTAATTCATTGTTAACGAATGTTAAATTATCAACATTGTAGATCCATAAGAAACGGAATGCTTTATGATTGTTACTATAGTTGTAACTTACATTTAAGTTAGTAGCAACGTTGCCTTCAACTTGATTAATACGTACAGTACCATCAGCTGAAGCAGCATTAATAACGTTATAAATGAAGCTTGTATTGCTTGCTTTTTCAGAAATTGATAATTGGAAAGCACCAGTAACTTCAAATCCGTTTAATGTGAATCCATCATTATTAGCACCTAATGTAATAACATTAGAAAGTTGTGCTTCAGCATTTCTATTTGTGTTTCCTGCAAAGATATTATAGTTAGGACCTAATAATGTGATATTATTAGTAGATACAGTAATAGCTTCATCATAGATACCAGCTAATACTAAAATCTTAGTTCCTTCACTAGCAGCAGCAACAGCTTCTGCAATACTTGCAAATGCAGTTTCACCCATCTTATAAGTTAAGTTTTCATATTCAACTTCAGCATTAGCTTCTTGTGAAGCCCATTCTTTGTTAACTACGAAATCGAAACCGCCACCTAAACTACGAATCATTTCTTCATATTCATCTTTAGTAGCATAATTATTCTTATTAGAATTTTCAGATAAATCTAAGAACTTATCAGCATATGTGCTTAAATCAGTAATTACATTTCCTTCACCATCTAAGAATAGGTTGTAATCCATAACAGTTAGTGGTGGGTTAGATGATGCAGTATCATTTGAACCAGGACGATTATTTCTATGGAAGACACCAGTAGGAACGCCTTTGAACTTATTGTAGTTAATAGCGCAAGTGAATGTATCAGCATTAGCACCATTATTTCTTAAGTTCATATAGTTGTAGCAGTTTTCGAAATTATTATAATTAATTTCTAATGCTAAACCTTTTTCTTGGTATGTTCTAATAGAAATAGCACAAGTATATGAAGATTCAAATTCAGAACTACCAATGTTCTTGAATGTATTGTTATTAATCTTAATAGATTGATAAGTTGTTTCTTCAATACCACTTACAGATTGTAAGTAAATACCATTGTGAGCTTGCATTTCATCATTTTCAAATTTATTGTTTTCGAATACCCATTCACCGAAGTTGTATCCACCTTCGCAACGGATAGCATCTAATTTGAAGTTATGGAATGTATTGTTAGCAACTGTAACGTTCTTTAATCTTGCTAACATAATACCAGTTTCGCTGATGTTATCGAATCTATTGTTTGTGATAAGGATATCGCCTGTATCAGGATCATTAGTTGAAGACCAGAAATCAAAGATAGCTTCTGCTTCTTGTCTTGCTTCTGTCCATGCAGCAACATCATCGTTTGTATCATAAACATTGTTGTAAGATACTTCAACACCAAATACACCATTAGCACAATCAATTCCACCAGTTAAAGTGAAAGCAAAACCTTTAATTTTAACATCCTTAGCACCTTCTAAGATTTTGATTGTACCTGTAATGATAGCTTCATCAGTTCTTGTAACTTTTGTAGGATCTGTTTTTGCATTTGGTCCGATTAATTCAAATCCTTCAGCAGAAATGTTAGCATCATCTGGATATTCACCAGGAGCAACATATGTACCTTTTACAGCAGCTTGAATAGCTTCATCTAAATGAGCATAAGCACTGTAACCAAATTCAAAGTCTTTTCCATTTAAAGTAACAGTTGAACCTAATTCTTCGAATTCCCATTCAGGGTTAACAGCAGTGTAATCAGGTTTAACAAATTCTTCAACAGTGATAGTCTTTGTACAAGAGATATTAGAACCATCATTTGCAGTAGCAGTAATTGTAACTGTACCAGGAGCAACAGCAGTAACTAAACCGTTTCTATCGATTGTTGCTACATCTGTAGGTTCAGCCTTCCAAGTAACAGTCTTATTTGTAGCTTCTCTTGGTAATACTGTAACAGTTAAAGTTTGAGTGTTACCAACATACATCTTATCAACAACACCGAAATCAACAGTAGTAACAGGAACATTGCTTGCAGCAACTGTAATTTCTAATGTACCTTTAATTCCAGAACCATCTTTAGCAGTAGCTGTAATAACAGCCTTACCAGCAGCTAAAGCATTAACCATACCGTTTGCAGCAACTGATGCAACAGCAGTATCACTTGATGACCATTCTACATCTTTATTTGATGCATTGTCAGGACTAACAACAGCAACTAATGTTTGTGTGTCGCCTTCATTCATAGCAGCTTCACCATTAATTGTAATGCCTGTTACTAATACAGCAGCAGGTGCCTTAACAGTAACGTTAATTGAAGCCTTTATATTTGAATAATCATGTAATGTTGCAGTAATAGTTACTGTACCTTCAGCTTCAGCAGTGAATGTGTTAGCTTCTAAAGTAACAATTCCTTGTGAACTGAATGTGAAATCAATTTTTGCATTGTCTAAATTTGTAACTGTTGGTTTTAAAGTAAATGTATCACCAACAACTACTTCAAGTGATGTTTCAGCAAATGCGATAGTTGGAGTCTTAGTATCATCTCCACCAGGTGTGTTACCACCACCGTTGTCTTTCTTACATCCAACAATAGCGAATGCTAAAACCATAAAAAGAACAGCAAATAATATTTTGCCAATACGTTTCATAATTTTTTACTCCCTCCTTCATGGAAAAATTTTGTAAACGCATTCATTTTACGAATATATTTTATCATAATATCAATTTTATTTCAAGAAAAATCACACTTTAGTGAACTAAATATTTGCATAATTTTTAATGGTTCGAATATACAAAAAACAACCCAGTTAAAAACTGGATTGTTTATAAATTATTGTCATTTTCCTTATCTTGTTCCATCTGTTCCTTGATAAATTGAGGAAGACGATCTCTTAAACTCTTAAAGCCAATTGTGAATTTAGGAACCTCTCCTTTTACACCACGACTCTTATTCATTGTTTTATAACTTAATTTAAGTCTCTTTTTGTCTTCTTCAACTTC
>DBWF01000035.1 GCA_002308275.1 Caryophanales bacterium UBA1245
GAAGAATTTTATATGGAGAAAATAGGTGAATTAGACGAGGAAGAACGGGGTGCTAACTAATGAAACACTTGTGGACATTAGTTATCATGCAGTTAAAAGATAAACTGAATATTTCGGTCTTAAAAAGTTTTAAAGAATTAGCCCGTTTTATTCTGTTTATAGCTTTAAAATTTATCGTCGTAACCTTAGTTACTTTTTTCCTATTATTCTTTGGACAAAAGATTGGTTTGTTTTACTATAGTGAATCAAGCCGAATCATGATTTTGGTAATCACGATATCACTTACGTTATCACTAATCTCTTGTACAAAAGACTTGATGATGAGTTTGTATTTCTCAGATGATAACAAAGTGTTAATTACTTTACCAGTTGATACCAATATCTTATTTACATCTAAACTGATTGTTTTCTATATTTATGAAATTAAAAGAAGTTTAGGTTTCTTAATTCCAATTTGTTTGGGATGCTTAATTCAACTATTTACAAGAGGAATGGTATCATGGACTGTCTTTTTATGGGCATGGATTCCAATGCTTCTAATTGTAGCATTACCAGTACTATTGGGAGCAGTGTTATCAATTCCTAGTATGTATGTTTATCGTTTTATTAAAAAAACACGTGTTACACAAATTATTCTTTTTGTGTTAGTATTAGCAGGATTCATTTTTGCATCAGTAACTTTAATTGGTTTAATTCCTGATAATATTAACCTTTTACAAGACTGGAATAAGATTAGTAACTGGATAAGAGATTTCTTATTAAATGTCGAAAAAGTATTATATCCAACAAAACAATTAGTTCACGTTTTGATTGGTGAACATACGGGTGAAGCAGCACCATTCTTCCTTAATTGGGTTAGCTTAATTAAGTTTGTGATTCTAATTGGCGTTGATGCAACGTTACTTGCTTTAACATTCTTCCTATCTCGTCCATTATTCTTTGGTATGATGGCTAAGAATTTTGAGGTAAATAAAGATGCGGTTATGACGCATAAGAATCGTCATCATGGTAAATACTTTACTTTCGTTAATAAAGAATTTAAAATCAATTTAAGAACCTTATCAATTTCGGTTAATTATTTAATGGTTTATATCATCACACCAATTTTAGTGTTATTATTAAATGCTTTATATAAAGCCATGGAAACTAATTACCGGGGTGATGTTCTAAAATGCACCTTCAATGTTTTAATTATGTGCTTACCAATGCTAGCATCTAATGCGATGGTTGCTACTTATTATAGCCGTGAAGGTCGGGCAGGTTACTTAAAACGGACAAAACCAATTGATGCTTTGTATCCGCTTTTTGCAAAACTTGTCTTTAATGCTTTATTTGCAATTCCAAGTATTATTGTTTCCGCATTTATCTTTGGTAAAACCGTTGGCTTTAGTACTGGTTATTGCTTGCTTATTGGTTGTGGCATCTTATTTATTCATCTAGGTCATATGATTTGGAGTGCAACACTCGACATTATGAATCCAATGAATGAACAATATGCAACAACAGGGGTTACAATTGATAACCCTAATGAAAACAAATCAACAATGTTAGCCTTTATCGTATCATTTGCGTATGCCTTCCTTGCCTTTTTCTTCTTTTATGAAGCTGGTAAAGGAGCAAGTAATCTAGTTGCCAATGACTTTGGTAGTGGTGTTGTTCGAATTGCCTTAATTGGCTTACTCTTTATGGCCTCATTAATTTATTTATTTATCGCAAAAGTCAGAGCTTATTACTATGACTTTGAAAGAAGGTAGCCGATGAAAAAGAGTGTCGTATTAACAATTTTAATTATTTATATCATTGCCATTGTTGTTGTTGGTTTTATTGGGATTGCTTTAAAGGTTTATGATGAAAAGAAATATGTTGAAAAAATTGAATGTATAAATGAAGAATATGTTAATGAACCTGTTTATGATGAAAGTGATGGTTCATTAATTGGTGATGGATACATCTTAATCAAGAAAAAAGATAATCCTGATTTAACAATTGTTATCAAATGTCGTGCTTTACCTGCAGATGCAACTAACACAGCATTGAAATTACAAGTTAATGGCGGATATGATTTTGATAATCCACCTGAAGATACCACTGGTTATAAGTTTTGGTATCGTGATAATGGTGATGGTACTTGGACCATCAAATTATTGGTTGAAAAAGATCAAACAATAACAGTTGTTCCTACTGATAGAGCGGGAATTAAATTAAAAATAAGAATTAAGGTTAAAAAAAGCGGTGCTGATATTTTTTAGCCATAATGAATAAAAAAGGAGAAAATATGAAAAGCTTAAGAAAATTATTATTTATTGTTCTATTTGTTTTTATGCTTACTGGTTGTATTGGCGAAGTTAGCTCATACACTGTAAAATTTGACAGCCAAGGTGGAACAGAAGTACCTAGTCTTACTGTTGAAAAAGGTAAAGAGATTACATTACCAGAACCTCCAACTAGAGAAGGTTATGAATTTGCAGGTTGGTATCTAAGTGCTGATAGTGCAGAAGTATTCCTAGATAAAACTGAAATTACAAAACCAATTACTCTATATGCTAAATGGTTAAAATTATACACCGTAACATTTGTTACTAACTGCAGTGATACTGTTCCTGCGGCTACTGTAACTGAAGGTAGATTAGTTACTGAACCAGAAGTTAGCAATGAAGGTTATACTTTAGCTGGTTGGTTTACTGATGAAGAATTCCATGATCAATTTTCATTCAATACACCAGTTGCAAGTGATTTAACACTTTA
>DBWF01000002.1:0-1025 GCA_002308275.1 Caryophanales bacterium UBA1245
GAAAAACTATATCAAGCAATTCTAAAAGCTAGTCACGTTACACTTGATAATGATCCAATTGCTGAATGGGATGAATTAAATAAACAATTCTTAACGATTAATGAAAAATTAAATAGTTTTGCTTTCTCAAAACTTCATTTTAAAAATAGCATTGGAACTGATTTAGAAGTAGGCCTCATTAAAGACCATATTTGGGCTGGTGGTGGCGAATATTCGACCAAAGGAATCTATTTTAATCCTAATATCCCAACCGAAGAAAATTTTACAATGCCTGATAATAAACGCATTAATGGTATCGTCTACGCAACAAAACCACTTTCAAGTGCTGGTAAAGTAATTAAAGATTTTTGGTTTAAGTTTGAAAATGGTAAAGTCGTTGATTTTGGTGCTAAAGAAAACTATGATGAATTAGCTCACATTGTTAATTTTGATGAAGGTAGTTCATCACTAGGCGAAGTTGCGATTGTACCATTTGATTCACCAATCTCAAAATCTAATATTTTATTCTTTGAAACATTATATGATGAGAATGCTTCATGCCACCTAGCACTAGGTTCATCATATGTAGCAACTAATCTTAAAAATGGTTTGTCTTACTCAGATGAACAGTTGAAAGAACTAGGCTCTAATATATCTAATACGCATGTTGATTTTATGTTTGGTTCTAGCGATATGAAGATTACTGGTACTAAAGAAGATGGCACGGAAGTAGTTATCTTTGAAAATGGTAAATATATAATATAAGGAGAAGATGATGGATAAATTATTACAATTTTTAACAAAATCAACTTGTGAATATACAGCTCTTGCTAATTTAGAAGAAATATTAAAAACTAGTGGTTTTACTAAATTAGAACCTTCAAATGATTGGACTTTAAAAAATGGGGGTTGTTATTACTTAACAACTGGCCAAAGTGCCCTTATTGCCTTTAAAATTGGCCTTAAATTTGATTGTGGTGGCTATAACGTTGTTGCAACTCATTTAGACAGTCCAAATCTAAAATTAAAACCTAATGGCCTAATTA
>DBWF01000002.1:1136-3427 GCA_002308275.1 Caryophanales bacterium UBA1245
GCAAACAAAGATTTATTTGTGATACCTAGAATTGCACCACACCTAAAAAAAGATGTTGTGATTAATCCGCAAAAAGATTTATTACCACTAGTTAGTTTAAAAAAACAAAATGATACTAAAGCATTAATCGGTGAAATCTTTAAGCTAAATAAAGAAGATATCGTAAGCTTTGACCTATCTTTATATAATAGAGCAAAAGCTTCTATTGTTGGTGTTGATAATGATTTAATCTCTTCACCAAGACTTGACAATCTAGAATGTACATATCTAGGCCTTAATGCATTGTTAGAATCTAATCCAAATGATGCTAAAGTAAATGTCTTTGTTGCATTCAATAATGAAGAAGTTGGATCTAGTACAGCAGAAGGTGCCTTATCTAATTTATTACATGATGTTTTATTTAGAATAAGTGGTGATGAAATTAGCTACCAAAAGAATTTAAGCCAATCAGTTATGATTAGTGCTGATAATGCGCATGCGGTACATCCAAACTATTTAGAACTTGCTGATCCAACAAATAGAGTATATATGAATGAAGGTGTCGTTTTAAAACACAACGCTAATAAACGTTATACGACTGATGCAGTTGGCGATGCAATTATTAGTAGTTTATGTGAAGCAAATAAGACTCCATATCAACACTATACTAATCGTTCTGACCAAAGAGGTGGCTCAACACTTGGATGTCTATCACTGACTAAAGTTAGTATAAAAACAGTTGATATTGGCCTTGCTCAACTAGCTATGCATTCAAGTAGCGAGCTTGCGGGAGTTAAAGATGCAACATATATGCTAAATTTACTCAAAGCCTTCTATAATTCCAACTATCAAAACAAAAATGATGAATTTTTGTTATAATAATAGAGGGAGGTTATTTAAATGAAAACATTCAAAAGAATAACACTTATAACAATATTTGTACTAATTTGTATGTTGTTATTACTACCTCAATCTAAGGTAAGTGCTGTAACAGTACCTAGTACATATGTTCATAAAACAAGAGAATATCGTGCTTGTTGGGTTTCTGTTTATACTGGTGATATTCCAAGTTACCAAAATGAAGCACAATATAAGCAAGCATTTAATACGATATTAGACAATATGGAAAGTTGGGGTATGAATGCAATTGTTTATCATATTCGTATTCATAACGATGCTTTATATAATTCTGATACTTGTCCAATTCGTTCCGCTTGGAGTAAGGTTGATTTCGATGTCTTTGACCCACTTGAATGGTCAATCGAAGCAGCCCATGCTCGTGGTATTGAATTCCATGCTTGGTTAAACCCATATCGTGTTAAATCGAGTGGTGCATCTTCAACTGAAGAATTACAAGCAATTGCTTCAAAATTCCCTTCAGTTAACCCTGCTAGTGATATTAATAATTTATTATATACTGATAGTGGTGTTATCCTAGACCCAGGACTACCAAATGTTCGTCAATTTATTACGGATACTTGTATGGATGTTGTTACTAAATACGATGTTGATGCGATTAATTTTGATGACTATTTCTATATTTCTGGTTGTGATGATTCAGCTACGCGTGCTAAATATAATACTAACAATTTATCACTTGGTGACTTTAGACGTAAACAAGTCGATTTATTAATTGAACAAATTCATAATGCACTGGCTGTATATAATGAAGCTAATGATAAAGCAGTCCAACTTGGTATTGCACCTTCAAGTGTATATCGAAATGGATCATATGGTGATTCAATGACACCAACTTATGATGCTAATGGTACCTTAACTAGCCCATTATATTCAAATACATCTGGTTTTGCTCATTATGATAACTATTTATACTGTGATACAAAGAAGTGGGTGGATAATGAATGGATCGACTACATTACCCCACAAACATATCATGCAATTAGCCACTCGGCATCAAGTTTTGCAAAACTAGATAAATGGTGGAACTGGGTTGTTGAATATAAGAAAGTAAACTTATATATGGGTGTTGGACTATATATGCAAGTTGAAGCCGATACCGCAACTTCTGGTAGTTATTATTACTGGAAAGATCCAAAAGAAATGGAAAACCAAATCTTAGATATTAATAAATATGCTAATATTGGTGGTTTATGTATCTATAAATATGGTTCAATTCTATCTTCAAAACCACTAATTGCATCGGCTCGTGATGCATTAACTAGTTACTGGGATAAAAAAGTTCCTTGCCCTATATTACCACAACATACCAATCTTCTAGAACCAATGGTAACTGGTATTACTTTAAGTGATAATACTTTAAGTTGGGATGCTTGTAGTAATGTTAGAGGTTA
>DBWF01000002.1:3580-5778 GCA_002308275.1 Caryophanales bacterium UBA1245
GAAGCTGATTGGGAAAAAGTAATTGCTTCAATTAACCAAATTACTTTACCTGTTACGCTTGATGAAGAGATAAAAATAAATAGTGCACTTGCTAAATATAATAGCCTAACACCAGAAAATCAAACACTAGTTAGTAATTATTATTTATTACAAGAAGCACTTGCTCAACTTAATATTCTAAAAGGGCTTAAAGCTTCAGCAACAACTCTTGAAGCAAGCCTTAAAAAAGATGTCTTAGACCAATACTTGTTACCACTTTCAATTGATGGTACTACAGTTTCATGGGAACATGTTGATGCAAGTAATGAGGCTTTATATGATATTAATACTGGTAAAGTCCAAGTAGAATATCTTGCGACAACCCTTATTCCACTTCGTTATATACTATCTAAAGATGGCTTTAGTTATAGTGGTGTGTTTAATCTAAACATTGGTTATGTTAAACAAGGTGAAATTGGCTTATTCTATCGCAATACGCCAAATGCAATGAATAAAGCTGAAGATGCAGGTGCTGGTGTATCATTCATTGGTTGGAGTGGGGTTGTTCTTAAGTTTACATTAGAAGGTCAACCATATGTCTTCTTCCAAGCAGCCTATAATTATCATGAATTAACATCTAGTGAAATTCCATCAAATAATTGGAGTTCTTGTGGTGATTTATATGTTAATACCACAAACGTAGCAATCAGCGCGCAAGCAAGTAGTTTTGATGTTTCAACATCAACCAATTATGGCTATTTCATTATTGGTGCTGATGGCTATGTAAGATTATCAAAGGCCACCGCAACTTCCTCTGAAACGATTTCACTTGCCCCAGGTGAAGCACTATACTGTGTAAAGTATTTAGATTCACAAATTAATGGTTCAGTAATGCGGCCAGCTAGTAACTTATCAGTTGGTACTAAAGTAGAACTCGTCAAACCAGTTTGGCAAGATGAAGATTCACCAGCTGCTAAAGCTAGTGTAATAATTGATCAAATCAATCTTATTCCAAGTGAAGTAACCCTAGAAGATCAAGATTTAATTGAACGTTGTGAAGGATTATATAATAGTGCTGATAGCAGTGTTCAAGCCCTTGTTACTAACTATCAAAAACTAGTCAATGCTAGAAGTGCTTTAAATGATTTAATCGCAGCTGAGGCCGAAGTTCAAGCTCTACGTAATAATGCAAAGAGTATTATTGCAAATTATATTCTTGATTTAAGTATTTATAGCGATAGTGGTAAAAACCAAATTGCAAATATTATAAGCGTCTTTAATACGCAAGTAGAAACCAAGTCAACTGAAGCTGAAATTAATGCGCTAGTAGCTACTTATCAAGGACACTTAGATAATGTCTTAACACAAGAGCAAGAAGATGCTATCAGGATTCAAGAAGTGCGAGATGAGGCTATTGATGAAATTAATAACTATATCACTGATTTAAGTGTTTATAGCATAAATGGCCAAAATCAAATTTCGGCATTATTAGAAGAATATGAAGGCAAAATTAATAACGAAACACTAATCAATAATGTTAATGCACTAGTTACCGAATGCGAACAAAAACTCGATGCAGTACCAACTTATATCCAAGAAATTAGAGCTAGTGGCGCCCAAGAAGTTGAAAAGTTTTATGCCACAATTGATTTAAGCCTCTATTCGGCAACCAACCAAACTAAGATTAGAAGTAGTGTTGCTACGGCTAAAAACAATATCAGTAGTGCTTTATCACAAGATGCTATTAATGCAATTATTAATAATTTAAAGAGTCTAGTAGCTTCTATTAAAACAGCTGCCCAAGAAGAAACTGAGTTAAGAGAAGCAAGAAGCAGTGCAATTGAAATCATCAATAATTATCCTAATCGCGATAATTATAATGATGCTAATTTAGAAGTCATCGATGAGATTATTGCGCGTTATACGGCTTTGATTAATGCAGAAACCAATACTAATTCAATCATTAGTCTTAAAGCTGATGCCTTAAGAGAACTTGCGGATGTTGAAATTGATCCACTTGCTAAAACTAGAAAAGAAATTTATAATAATGCTGTAGAATATGGCAATAGTAAATCGCTAAATGATGAAGGAAAAAATTACTTAACAAGTTATTTAACTCAATTAGAAAAACGTTTAAAACGTGCTAGTTCAGAAGAAGCAATGAATGAACTATACGAAAAGTATTGTAGCGATGTTGATATCTTAGCTTCAAATTATCC
>DBWF01000002.1:5813-11405 GCA_002308275.1 Caryophanales bacterium UBA1245
GTAATGATGCTATCGCTTGTTGGGGTTGCTTTAATTCTGATTAAAAAACATGAATAATATTAAAATGATGGTCTAATTAAAGACCATCATTTTTTAATATCAATTATTTGCCTAAATTGGTAAAAGCCGTTATAATTGATATGGATTAAAGGAGTAATAATATGGAATTAAGAAGTCGCTCGGGATGGATTGAAGTAATTTGTGGAAGTATGTTCGCGGGGAAAACTGAAGAATTAATCAGAAGAATTAAAAGAATCAATTATGCTAACAAAGAAGCACTTGTTTTTAAACCAGTGATTGATAACCGGTATTCTGATGATGAAGTAGTCTCACACTCAATGCAGAAGATTTCATCATATCCCGTAAATAATACCAAAGAAGCAAGAGAAATCATTGAAAAAAGGAATAAATTACCTTATGCGGTAGCGTTTGATGAAGCCCAGTTTTTTGATAGTGAGCTCATCCGGCTTGCTGAAGATTTAGCTAATAAAGGAGTTAGAGTAATTATAGCAGGACTTGACCTAGATTTTAGAGGTGAACCATTTGGTATTATGCCAGAACTCTTAGCAAGAGCTGAATATATAACTAAACTTCATGCAATCTGCCAAATTTGTGGTGAACCCGCAACCCGTACACAGCGGATAATTGATGGTAAGCCAGCTCACTACAATGACCCAACCATTCTAGTTAGTGCTTCGGAAAAATATGAAGCAAGATGCCGACATCACCATGAGGTCATTAAAGATGAATAATGAAGCAAGATATATGCAAGAAGCTTTGAAAGAAGCTAGAAAAGCATTTGATATTGGTGAAGTTCCTATTGGCTGTGTCATTGTTCAAAATGGAAAAATCATTGCTAGAGGTTATAACAAGAGGCAAACTAGTAAAAATGCTTTAATGCATGCGGAAATCATTGCCATTAATAAAGCTTGTAAAAGATTAAACAAATGGATTTTAGATGATTGTGATATATATGTTACTCTTGAACCATGCCCAATGTGTGCCGGCGCAATCTTACAAGCTAGGATGAAGCGTGTGGTATTTGCAACTAGTGAACCTAAATTTGGTGCCTGTGGAAGTGTTGTAAATCTTTTAAATAATCAATCATTTAATCATCAAGTAGATGTTACTTGTGGCATTATGCAAGAAGAAAGTAAACAATTACTTCAAAACTTTTTTCATATCTTAAGACAAAATAATAAAAATAAGGTATAATATATATGTAAAATCTCATTTTAAGTACCTTCATCCAAGGTTAGGCGGTGAATCAGGTCAGGTCTTGATCGAAGCAGCCTTAAACTTGTTTGGCTTGTGGGTGGGGGTACCTAAAATGAGATTTTTTTATTTAAATCTTATTTCTTTAAAAGATATCTATTTTATGATATAATATAAGTAGAAGAGGAGGCGTTAAAATGCGAAAAGTAATGACTACTTTAATTGTTTTAGTGTGTTTATTTGTTTTAGTATCGTGTAATAAAAACACTAATAGTACTAAAACGTATACTATTAGTTTTGCTAGTGATAATGGTCAAACTTTTGAAAGTGTTACAATTAATGGTCAATCAACGATTACTCTTCCAACACCTTCTAAAGAAGGATATGCTTTTGATGGCTGGTATCCTAATCAAAAATATCAAAATGGTACTGAAGTTACTAATAATACAGTAATTGGTAAAAATATAACATTATATGCTAAATGGACGCCTCTTGATATTGTGGTTTCGTTTGATTTAGATGGTGGCTCATTTGTGTCGGATGCACCTTTATCTCAAACTATTAAAACCAATGAATTACCAACTCTTTCAAGAGTTACAAAAGACGGTTATTTGTTTTTAGGTTATAGTTATAATGGAGAGTTAATTGATAATAATACATATTTTACGCACGATGTAACATTAAAAGCCGAATATTTAAGTCGTGAACAATTACAAGATACATATAATTTACATCTTAACTTAAACGGTGGTTCATTCTATAATCTAAATGTAGATGAAGAAGATTATATTATGTACTATTATAATGTTGAAGATCAATTAACTAGAAGTATCGGTACTTCAACCGGTATTGCCTCATGGCAAATCTATTATAATTGCTTTACCGCATTAAAAAATCATTTAATTGGATATGATGCTTATTTTGGTAATCTAGATAATTGGAATAATTGGCGTTGGTTAATGATGTATTTAGCATCTCTAGCAGATACTGAAGCAAGCAATTATCTATATATACTTGCAACTACTAATTATGAACAATTAGCAACTAGTTATCAAGAAGAACAGTATGCTATTCTTAATGAATTAGCTGGATTCCTTCAATTTAGTAAAAAAACTAATACGGTAGATGATAAAACATATATATCATTTGACTATGATACGATTCTTTATACTGATTCACTAGCCACTTTTATGTATCGTAATACATATGATATTGGTGAAGATACATACCTACCTATTCCAATTCGTGATGGATATGAATTTATGGGTTGGTATGATAATGAAGAATTAAATGGTACACCGATTTTTAAGATTCTATATAATGAATATGGTGATAAAACATATTATGCTAAATGGCAAAAACAATAGGAGGATATTTAAAATGAGATATTTAAAGATTCTATTTATTATTTGTAGTTTATTTATTGTCTGCGCTTGTTCATTTGGTGGTGGTGATGATGATTATTCAATCCACTTTGAAACTAATGGCGGTAAAGAAATAGCCGATTTAAAAGGCTTGAGCAGTGGTGATGTAGTATCACTTCCAACTCCTAAAAGAGACGGTTTTTATTTCAATGGTTGGTACACTGATAAAGATTGTACTTATAGTAATAAAATAACTAATCCAAATAATTATAATTATACGGGTAAAACTACTCTTTATGCTGCATGGATTGCGGAATCATATGAAATAACACTAATTAGTAATGAAGTAGCTCTAAGTAAAACTAAATATACTTTTGAAACAGGAGCTGAAATTGTTATTCCTGAACCTACTAGTGAATTATATGAATTTTTAGGTTGGACATTAGATGGTGATGCTTATGAACTTGGTACAATGCCTGGATATAATTTAACACTAACGGCTGCTTGGCAAGCAAAACTTTGCTGTGTTAGATTTGATTTACAAGGCGGAATAGCACCATTTGGCTTTATGGGCGTAATTAATGATATTCCAGCTGGTTCAACAATTACTTATGAATCACCAGCTAAAGAAGGATGTGTCTTTGTTGGCTGGTTTGATGCTAACAACAAGAAGTATACATCTTCAACCCCAATCACAAGTAGTATCACATTATATGCACACTATGATGATGCATCAAATTATGAAACAGAATATGCTATTAATTATATTCTAAATGGTGGAACACTACCTGATGGTGCACCAACTGTTTATGAAGTGGGCGTTGAAACAACACTTCCTACCCCAATAAAGAGTAATGCAACATTCCTTGGCTGGTATGAAAGCAATGTCTTCTTTGGTGAAGCATTGACTAAAATTAGTGCAAGTACTTTAGGTGAAGTAACAATCTATGCTAAATGGAAAGAATTAAAAGATCAATATACTGTTACATATATGTATGCAAATGGTACTAGTGAATCTATTAGTGTAGCAAGTGGTGCTAAAGCTACTAATAAAGCATTAAGTAATCTTTCAGGTGAATCATTAAGCTGGTATTTAGGCCGTGATATATATGATTTTGATACTCCTGTTTATGAAGATTTAACACTTCATGCGGGCTGGACATTCCTAGAAACGATGATCACAACATTAATTCCAGAAGTATTCTATGATAATGAAAACTTACCAACTTCAATTCAAGCAAGCGGTAAAACAATTAGCATCAGCTGGATTTCAAGTGATCCAACAACTATTAAAACAAATGGGGTAACTAACCCATTAAGAGAAGATGCCATTATTACTTTAACAGCAAGATTTACATATAATGGCAATTCAATTAATCAAGAATATCCGGTAATTGTTCCTAAAGTAGTATTCAGAGACCTTTCAACATATCAACCAGTCTTTGCATATGTATATGCTGGTAGTTATAAAGGCTTTACTGATATGGCTGTTAATACAATCGATGTTGTAAACTTAGCATTTGCGAGAGTAACAAGTGAATCAACCGTTGATTTAAGCGATGTTCAAAGCAAAATTGAAACAATTGTCCAATATCGTAAAAAAGGTATCAGAGTTGTATTATCGTTTGCGGGTAACTTATATAACTTTAGTGATACGGCTTATACAAGTGAGACTAGAAAGAAATTTGCGGAAGATATCTTAAGAGTAATTAATCTATATCACTTAGATGGTGTTGATATTGACTGGGAATATCCAGGATACAATACTGGTCGTGATGTATCAATTGATCGCCCTAATTTCACTTTATTAATGGCTAATATTAGTAAAGTTGTTAAAGGTGCTAATCCAGATTACCTAGTAACAGCTGCTGTACCTGGTGGTAGATGGGGAATTGATCGTTATCAAGTATCAGAACTTGCTAAACATATGGATTACTTCCATCTAATGACATACGATTTCCATTCTGAAACTGCTGCATATCACCACTGTGCCCTATATTCAACAACTAATACATCAACTGGTTCAAGTGCTGATTATTCAGTTAAAGCATATCATGATGCGGGTGCACCATATTCTAAACTAGTTGTTGGTGCAGCCTTCTATGGCCGTGTCTATGTTCTATCAGGCCCTGCAACAACTCAAAATGGACTAGGATCTACTAATGTTGTAAGTTCTGGTAACTATATTACATATACATCAATCTATAATGATTACTTATTACACAGAAGTAGTACAATTCTATACTACCATGATACAGAAGCCCAAGCCGGCTATATCTATTCAAAGAATGAAAACAAAGTAATTGTTTTTGATGATCCAGCATCTGTAGCTGCAAAATACAACTACGCAGTTAATAAAGGTTTAGGTGGCTTAATGTACTGGGAAAATGGTGAAGATTCAACCGATTCACTATTAAAAGCTATCAATGGCGTAATGAATAGGAGTTAATTTATTTAACTCCTTTTCTTTTTACTTGCATTTATTTTTTTATTGTACTATAATATATGAGTATTTATTCATATGTTCATATATTTATAGGAGGATAATATGTATAATAAAGATAATATTGAACACTTATCTAATATGTTTGATATGTTAGGCGATGCAAATCGCTTACTTATTGTTGTTAACTTATTGGAAGGTAAAAGAAGTGTATCCGAAATTGTTAATTTGGTTGGCATGAGCCAATCAGCAGTCTCTCACCAATTAAGAATTTTAAAGGATGCCAATATACTAAAACGAGAAAAAGTTGGTAAAGCTGTTTTTTATTCAATCGCAGATAATCATGTGGAAACCATCGTTAAGAATGGCTTAGTTCACATGCAACATGGAGAATAATATGAAGAAAAGTTATAAGATTGAAAAAATTCAAAATCGTCGTAATTTTAGACGTATTACTTCAGAACTAAAGAAAAATAAAAAACTAACCAACTTTAATCTAAATATTGATAAAGATATTCTATTTGTTGAATATCCAGATGATGTAACAAATATTGAAGAAAGCTTGTTAAA
>DBWF01000047.1:0-1627 GCA_002308275.1 Caryophanales bacterium UBA1245
TCATTCCCAGCAAGCCCATATACAACCAATAAAGAAGGTCATGGACCAGCTTGGGCAAATTCACTATTCGAAGATAATGCTGAATTTGGTTTCGGTATGAAAGCTGCTGATACTGCTTTGAGAGATCACTTAGCAGTTGTTATGGAAAATGCTCTAGCTGAAGGCACATGTGATGAAAAAGTTAAAGCATTATTCGAAAAATGGCTAGCTAACAGAGAAGACGCCGCTGTTACAGTTGAAGTAAGAGATGAATTAGTTCCACTTCTAGAAGAAAAGAAAGAGTGCGAAACAGCTAAAGAAATCTTAAGTCTTAAGAATTATCTAGTTAAACGTAGTCAATGGATCTTCGGTGGTGACGGATGGGCTTATGATATTGGTTATGGAGGCCTAGATCACGTTATCGCTAACAATGAAGATGTTAATATCTTAGTTCTTGACACAGAAGTATATTCTAATACTGGTGGTCAATCTTCTAAATCAAGTCCAACAGCTTCAATCGCTAAATTTACTGCGGCTGGTAAACATGGTAAGAAGAAAGACTTAGCCGCCATCGCTATGAGTTATGGACATGTATATGTAGCTTATGTATCACATGGTGCAAGCCCAGCTCAATTATTAAAAGCTATGAAAGAAGCTGAAAGCTATCATGGCCCATCACTAATTATCGCTTATGCTCCATGTATTAACCATGGATTAAAACGCGGTATGGGTAAAGCTCAAGAACAAGCTAAGCTTGCTGTTGAATGTGGTTATTGGACACTACTTAGATATGATCCAAGACTAGCCGAACAAGGTAAGAATCCACTAGTTGTTGATTCTAAAGAACCTGATTGGTCTAAATATGATGAATACCTAATGAGTGAAACTCGTTATGCACAATTGAAGACAATCAATGCGGCTGAAGCTGAAAGCTTACTTGAACAAAATAAGAAAGAAGCTCAAAAGCGTTACAACAACTATCAAAGAATGTTAAAGATGGAATTCTAATCCATTTAATAATTTAAAGAAACAAAAACCTCTAAGAATTTCTTAGGGGTTTTTAATATTGTTTTATTATTTTTATTGACAACGTAACAATGTTATGCTATACTGATAGCGGAGTTGATAAAATGATATCGAAAAAAGACCTATTAAAGACGATGAATATCTCATATGGCCAGCTTTATAGATGGAAACGTGAAGGCTTAATACCTGATTCTTGGTTTATTAAGCAAGCTGTATCCACTGGTCAAGAAACCTATTTTGATGAGAATTTAATAATACCGCGCATCAAGAAGATTTTAGAACTAAAAGATATTTATCAATTTGAAGAAATGAAACCTTTCTTTGATGAAGCTGAAACTAATAAAACATATACCTTTAAAGAAGCACTAATTAGTAACCGAATTGATCCTGTTTTATTAAAACTATATTATAAGAATCATGATGCTACTTCAATTACGGAACTTGCAATTCTTGCTTTACTTACTAAATATGATAATTATTTAAATGCAATTGATTATTTAAACTACAATTATCATGAAGTTACCCCAACAGGATATGAATTTTTAGTCTTGTTTAATGATAATAATTACTATTTATTAATTCAAAGTAGTGCTTGTTTAATTGATACCAAATTAAAAGTGGT
>DBWF01000047.1:1756-3348 GCA_002308275.1 Caryophanales bacterium UBA1245
GTCATTGAAACAGACCTTGAAGCTAGTGATATTAAGATTAATGGTCATGCGCATTTCTTAAATAATTTAAGAGCAGATGAAGTTAGGATTAGTGGATCATGTAATTTTGATAAAAATGTTAAATGTGATGAATTTATTTTAGAAGGTGCCGCAACCATTTCTGGTGACTTAGAAGCTGATACTTGTAATATTAGTGGTAAAATCACAATATCTGGTGACTTAAACGCTGAAGAGATGAAGATTGCATCCAAGGTTAGCAACTTTAATAATATATATGGTAACTATTTAACAACCGAAAATACCGGTGAATATAATTCCAAATACCACTGTCTAGCTAATGAAATAGAGGTTACCGTAATTCATATTGAAAATTTTGAAGCAAAGAAGGTTGCGGGAGCAAATGTAACCATTGGTGCTAACTGTATTATTGATTTAGTCGAATTTAGTGAATCACTAGAAGTGCATAAAACTGCACAAATTAAAAAAATCGTAAAAATATAAAAGGAGAATACATATATGAAAACAACAATTGAAGTAAATGGACAAGAAACAGAAGTTGAATTAGATCAATTATCAAAAGAAGAACAAGAACAATATGGTATCCATGTTTCCGATGATGAACCAAAAGTCAAAAAGAGTCATAAATGGAATCTTCATAATACCAAAGTAATGCGTGTATTACCATTCTTTGTTTTAATTGCTTTCTTCCTATGCGGCTTTTTACTTAATGGCTGGCGTTGGTGTTGGAGTTTCTTCCTTCTAATCCCCCTATCACATATGTTAGTTGGCTTATTTAGCAAAAGAATTAAAACCGTTATATATATAATCTTCTCATTATGTGTGTTTGCGGCGATCTTCCTATGTGGCTTCTTACTAGATGGTTGGGCTTGGAGTTGGTGCTTTATCTTTGCGATTCCAGCATTTGGTATTTTGGTGGAATAAATGAACGATAATAAAGATTATCTAGCCAAAGATATTGCTCGTCATAAACCACACCTGTTTATGCCAATCTTTAATACCATAATTGGTATCGCCTTCTTGGTATTAATGATTAGAGTAGCAATGTATAATAAGATTCATATTGGATATTTAATTTTAATTATTGTACTAATTATTATCTTTGTAGGTGGAAGTTGGTATACAAGTTTCTTCTATAAACGTAAAAATAAAAAGCTAACCAAAGATTTTGAAATAGAAACCAAGCTATTATTTGAAGCAATGTATGAACTAAAGAAAGGTACATATGTTGAACCAAAGAATCCAGTTCACTTTAAAGTAAATGAAACAGATGAACTAAACCCACTAGTTACATATGATTTAGTTAAAAGATGCTTTATGCCAAAAGAAGATTTTCAAATCTTTATCAATTGTGGCACTAATTGTTGTGGTCTTTTAATTGATAAGGATACGTTAAAAGCAATTTCATTCCAAGGTATGAGCCCATATTCATTATGGCAAAAGAAGCGTATCTCTTTGCTAGATACTAAAAAGGGTAGTCTAACTTTAGTTATGGATGGATACGAAGTAGCTAAGAAGTTAACTCTTAAAATCTTAAAAGAAACCGATACTTATTATGACGCTAAAAGTGGAAT
>DBWF01000047.1:3400-3672 GCA_002308275.1 Caryophanales bacterium UBA1245
TGTCAGTTTATATGATGAAGAAATTAAATGTATTTATGTTCAATTAGAACCTAAAATGTTTAAAAAATGATTTCTCTTGTAAATAACAATAAAAAGTGCTATAATAAGAAAGAGTATAAATACTATTTACTTATATAGCATTTTTTCATGTGAGGTTAACATATGTCTAAATTACAAATAATTGATTTATGGGTTCAAGTTGAAGGTAAGATGATTTTAAAAGGTGTCAACTTAGAAATGAACACTGGTGAAATCCATGTTATTATGGGTCC
>DBWF01000047.1:3765-5404 GCA_002308275.1 Caryophanales bacterium UBA1245
ATGCAATACCCAGCTGAAATTACTGGGGTTACTAATGCAGACTTTATCAAACAAGCAATGCAAGCCCGTCTTTCGGAAGATGAACATATATCTTTATTTAAATTTATCAAATCGCTTGATAAAGCAACTAAAGAATTAAAGATGAATGAAGATCTACCACATCGTTATGTTAATGTAGGTTTCTCTGGTGGTGAAAAGAAACGTAATGAAATCTTACAAATGAAGATGTTACAACCAAAATTTGCTATTCTTGATGAAATTGATTCAGGACTTGATGTTGATGCACTTCGAATTGTTGGTGAAAATGTCTACCAAATGAAATCAGATAATTTTGGTGCTTTAGTAATTACTCACTATGAAAGACTATTAGATTATATTAAACCTGATTTTGTTCATGTTTTAATGAATGGTCAAATAGTAAGAAGCGGTAAAGACGAACTAATCGCCAAAATCGACCAAGAAGGTTATGACTGGTTAAAGATTGAATTAGGTTTAGAAGACACTGAACCAGTAAGAACTACTACAACCCTTGGTACTTGTGCTGTTAATCCCAAAAATAGAGGCAACTAAAAATGCAAAATAATAATTTATCAATTAAAGTTGCATCTAATAAGCATGAAGTATATTACCAAGAACTAGATAAACCACTAGATAATGTTAATATCACATTAGAAGAAGCAGCAAGTCTAGAAATTCTAATCTATAATTCAAAGTGTAACTTTAAGGCAAGTGTTGCTAGGGATGCTGAATTAAAGATTTATAATATTATATTTACTGATCAAACATCATCTAATAATTATCTAATTGATTTAGATGAAACAGGTGCTTCAACTCATGTTATTAATGTTTATTTAGGTGTTAAAGATGCTAAATTAAATACTGATATATATATTAATCATAAAGCTATGTCAACTAAAAGCTTACTTGAAACATATGCCATCAGTCTAAATCAAGCAACTCTATTACTTAATAACAATGCTAAGATTGAACAAGGCATGCATGCTTCCGATGCCAGACAACAAACAAAAGGTCTTAATTTAGGCACCGGTTCTATTACCGCAAAACCTAACCTTTTCATTGATGAATATGATGTTGTGGCATCACATAGTGCATCAATTGGTTCTATTAATCAAGAAGAACTATTCTATTTAATGAGTAGAGGTTTGACTCTATCTGATGCAACCCAAATCATAATTATTGGTTTTATTAAACCATTATTATCACAAATCAAAGATTTAAAATTACAAGAAAATATTTATAATAATTTTATTGAATACTTAAAGTAGGTGATTAAAATGTGTGAAAATCTCCGCAATGATTTTCCTCTTTTACAACAAAATCCCAATCTAATCTATTTAGATTCAGCCGCAACTTCTCTAAAACCCCAATGTGTTTTAGATAAGATTAATGAATATTACACTAAGTATGGTGTTAATATTCACCGCGGTGTCTATGACTTAAGTGCTGTTGCGACCGAAAAGTACGATGAAGCACGCACACTTGTTGCAAAATTTATTAATGCTAAAGACGAAGAAGTGATATTTACAAAAGGCGCAACAAATAGCCTAAATATGATTGCTAGTATGTTAAAACCTTTATTAAAAAAAGGTGATGAAGTAGTAGCAACCGTTTTAGAACA